>DCIR01000029.1:3829-5421 GCA_002317155.1 Lachnospiraceae bacterium UBA1721 | reverse complement strand
GCTGAAATTACCATCGGCTGAGTAAGGAGAGGTGTTGAATGGTAAAACTGAGGTGACGATTACCATTGTATGAGGAAAATAGACTTCCGAATGGTAAATTCAGGCAGAAAATTACCATCAGGCAAGAAAAACAAGCATCAGAATGGTAATTGAAGAGTGAAATTACCATTTAGTTATGACACACAGAAATTGAATGGTAATTTATGTAAATTATTACCATTCGATGCCCGGCGCGTTGCAGAATGATGGTAAAAGCCAAAGAAATATCATGATGCTGTTGATTGTAGGATTCTGTGAATAGCATGCTGCTATAGAAGAGGTGTGTTGTGAAATAGCATGCCGCTATTGATGCGGGAGTGTTGTGGATAGCAGACCGCTGTAGATGTGGGGGCATTGTAAATGGAACCGTTAGATAAGTGAAATAACAGGTTATTAGTATTAAGTACGAAATAGGAGGTACACAATGACAAACGAGTATATAAGTGAAGAACTGCAGAAACTGAGGACTCTGGCGGAGCAATTAAGGATGTCAATAGCGAGTGCTCCGGTGGGTAGGCTTAGAAGTGAAATGTGTAAGGGGAGATATCCACAATTCTATTATCTACAAGAAGATGGTAGCAATAAGTGTAGCGCCCGCAAAGGCAGATACTTAGGCAAAAAGGAGCGATACTTGGCGGAGGCGTTGGCGCAGAAAGAGTATGATTCGAAGTTGCTTCAATGTATTGAAAAACAGTGCAAACTGTTGGAGGCGGCCAAGCAGATTGATCCGGAGATGCTTAGGAAAGAAAGATTTGAGATAGTACAGAATATTGCGCCGGCGAAGAGGGGAATGGTTAATTCTTATGATATGTCCGATGAGGAGTATACTGAGCAATGGCTGGAACAGCATAGCGGTGGTAAGAACAGTATTGCTATTGTGAATGGCTTCGATACGGAGCGGGGAGATATAGTAAGATCCAAATCCGAGAAAATGATTGCTGACAAGCTGTTCTATAATAAGATTGCTTATCAGTATGAACCTCTTCTCGAAATGAAAGATGGAAGCAAAGTGATTCCTGACTTCGTTATGCTCAATGTCAAGACACGTGCGACAGTATATCTGGAACATTTCGGAATGATGGATAATCCTGAATACTGCAGGAAAGCAATCGAAAAGATGGAAATGTATGAAAGAAATGGATTGCAAGCGTTTAAGGATGTCATCTACACATTTGAGAGCAGTACTAAAGCGATTAACATGAAATTTGTAGAAGATATCATCAATAGGTTGGTCGGGTGAATATGCAGTAAGAAAGAAGTATACCTCAAATGTGTAAATATGCAGTAAGAAAAAGCACGAAAAATGTGTAGATATTCAGTGGGTAAAAATTACACACAAAATGTGCAAATATATAGTAAGTAAAAAGTATACAAGAAACATGTGAATTTATGTGCGAAATATATTAATACTGTACCCTACGAAATTAGCCTTTTAACTTGATGTTTAGAGCCTTAAAGCGTAATATATTACTATAATTTAAACTTGGGACTTTTGTGGACTACAATAGAGTAGTGCGCCGCAATAGATATAAGTCGCGCTAGATAGATATAAG
>DCIR01000029.1:0-3732 GCA_002317155.1 Lachnospiraceae bacterium UBA1721 | reverse complement strand
ATAAGTCGCGCTAGATAGATATAAGCAACAATATATAGATATTAGTCTCAATAGATAGGTATAAGTCGCAATGAGTAGTAAGAAAAATAAGAATTATATGAAAAGTCAAAGCGTGGCAGTCATACTCATTCTATGTGTTCATGATATGCTCGCTGTAGGTCTAGCATATTTTTTGGCTTTGTGGTTAAGGTTCGACGGACATTTTTCTGAGATTCCTGAGAAATATTTGGAGCCGTTTCTATTAATTATCCCTTTCTATGCTGTGCTCTGTGTCGGTATTAACTGGGGATTTAATCTCTATAAAAGTCTGTGGCGTTTTGCGGGTATAAAGGAATTTATACGCATTACAATATCGACAGTAATCAGTGCGTCTATTCATGCAGCCGCTATTACACTTATATTTGGTCGTATGCCCCTGTCATATTATTTTGGCGGGGGTCTGATACAGTTTGCTTGTTTCGTGCTGGCACGTTTCACATATAGATTTATCAGACAGGAATCAAGAGTAATACAGACTAAAAAGTCTGCGATAGATGGAAGAGTAATGATAATAGGCGCCGGTGCAGCCGGATACCAGTTCCTTAAGGACATCAATATGTCTGACAAGACTAATGATATGGTATGCTGCATGATTGATGATGATAGGAACAAGTGGGGCAAATATATCAGCAACGTGCCTATCGTAGGCGGAAGAGACGACATATTGAAGGCCGCAGAAGATTATAAGATTGATAAGATATATCTGGCTATACCCACTCTCAATGAGGCAGAGAAGAGAGATATACTCAATATATGTAAAGAGACCAAGTGTGAGCTTAAGACTCTTCCCGGTCTGTATCAGTTGGTAAATGGAGATGTCAGCATTCATGACCTTAAGGATGTAGCTATAGAGGATTTGCTCGGAAGAGATCAGATAGAGGTAGACAATAAGGGAATACACAATCACATCGAGAATAAGGTAGTACTGGTGACCGGTGGTGGCGGAAGCATAGGATCAGAGCTCTGCAGACAGATAGCATCACATCATCCCAGAATGCTTATCATATTCGATGTATATGAAAATAATGCTTATGATATTCAGCTCGAGCTTAAGAAAAAATATACCTACCTAAAGCTGGAGGTACTGATAGGATCTGTAAGAGACAGTCGCAGAATCAATCAGGTATTTGAGCAATATAGACCAGACATAGTATATCATGCGGCAGCGCACAAGCATGTGCCGCTCATGGAGGACAGCCCCTGCGAAGCGATAAAAAATAATGCCATCGGTACATATAAGACTGCATATGCAGCTATGAAGTATGGATGTAAGAGATTCGTACTGATCAGCACAGACAAGGCTGTAAATCCTACCAATATCATGGGCGCCAGCAAGCGTATATGCGAGATGATAGTGCAGACATTCGATAGAATGATAAAAGAAGGCAGAGCCGGAGAAATACGCAGTCTCTATGCGCACTATGAGGATAGTGCAGAAGCAGTGTGCATTACTGATGAAGAGGCTAAAAAAGCATGCACTGAATATGCGGCTGTAAGATTTGGAAATGTATTGGGAAGTAATGGATCCGTAGTACCTCTCTTCAAGAGACAGATAGAAGCCGGGGGACCGGTGACAGTGACTCACCCTGACATCATCAGATATTTCATGACTATACCCGAGGCGGTGAGCCTGGTACTTCAGGCTAGCGTATATGCTCACGGTGGGGAGATATTCGTACTCGATATGGGAGAGCCGGTAAAAATAGACACCATGGCGAGAAACCTGATCAAGCTCTCCGGATTAAAGCCGGATGAGGATATACAGATAGTATATACAGGCCTCAGACCGGGCGAAAAGCTCTATGAGGAAAAGCTGATGGCAGAGGAAGGCCTGGGTGATTCGCCTAATAAGCTGATCCATGTAGCTAAACCTATCGAATATGATTACGGTGAGTTCATCAAGCAATTGGATAATCTGATGAAGATAGCATATAGCAACAGTATGGAAGTATATACCGAAGTAGAAAACGTAATAGGAACTTATAATAGAGCATGATGGTATAACCTGCCCCTGAAGAAGGGGCAGGCATTTGTGCGTTTATGGGGATGATGAATAATCATTGTAAGGAGTTAGGATATGTATAAAGGAACGAATATAAATCCATTTGAAGCTAAAGTGTGGCTAGCATCGCCAACTATGCACGGAGAGGAGATTAAGTACGTTCAGGAAGCTTATGACACCAACTGGATGTCCACAGTTGGCAAGAATATAAACGAGGTCGAAAAAATAGCAGCAGAGAAAGCTGATGTTAAATACGGAGTGGGACTGAGCTGTTGTACAGCAGCGTTACATCTGTGCTGCAAGCTTGCCGGTGAAAGATTATATGGAAAGCCAGCCATCTCTCATGGTGCGCTTGAAGGTAAAAGAGTTTTCTGCTCCGACATGACTTTTGATGCAACTCTTAATCCTGTGGTTTATGAGGGTGGAATTCCTATCTTCATTGATACAGAGAGAGATTCTTGGAATATGGACCCCGTAGCTCTCGAGAAGGCATTTGAGATGTATCCAGATGTAAAACTTGTTGTATCAGCAGAGCTTTATGGTTTCCCAGGAAGAATGGATGAAATCAAAAAGATCTGTGAAAAACATGGAGCACTTTTGATTGAAGATGCAGCTGAGGCAATGGGAGCTTCTATCGATGGTAGACAGTGTGGATCTTTCGGTGATTACTCTGCGGTTTCATACAACGGCAATAAGATTATCACTGGTTCAGCTGGTGGATGTTTATTAACAAACAGCCTTGAGGATGCAAATCGTTCTAGAAAATGGGCAACACAGGCAAGAGAAAATGCAGCTTGGTATCAGCATGAAGAGGTTGGATATAACTACCGCATGAGTAACGTAATTGCAGGCGTTATCCGCGGTCAGTATCTCCATCTCGAAGAGCACATTGCTCAGAAGAAGGCTGTTTATGAGAGATACGCAGAGGGGCTTAAGGGATTACCAGTAAAGATGAATCCTATTACTGAAGGAACTGAGCCTAACTATTGGTTGTCAGCACTCATCATCGACGAAGATGCTATGTGTAAGCAAGTTCGTGGCGAATGTGATGTTGCTTATATAAAAGAAGAAGGCAAGACTTGTCCAACTGAAATTCTTGAAGCAATTGCTTCTATCAATGCAGAAGGTCGTCCTATTTGGAAGCCAATGCATATGCAGCCAATGTACAGAATGCATGAAGTTGTTGGTCGCGAGGGAACACTTCGCTGCAGAACAAATGCATATATTGATGGTGGTGTGGAAGACGTCGGAGCTGATATTTTCCAGAGAGGTGTGTGCCTGCCAAGTGACAACAAGATGACAGTAGATCAGCAGGATAAGATCATTGAAGTTATTAGAGCTTGTTTTGAATAAAACACAGAAGGGCTAGATAAAATGTTCAAAGGTAAAAATGGAATCTACAACAGATTCTTTAAAAGATTAATTGATATTATATGCGCCTCCTTAGCCATTATTGTGTTCTGGTGGTTGTACTTAATAGTTGCAGTTCTTGTTCGAGTAAAACTTGGAAGTCCAATCATATTTAAGCAGGCCAGACCTGGAAAGATTGACCCAAAGACAGGTAAAGAGACAACCTTCTATCTTTATAAGTTCAGATCCATGACTGATGCAAAGGACAAAGATGGCAAGCCCCTTCCGGACGATGTGAGACTTACAAAGTTCGGACGCTTGCTTCGTTCAACATCTATGGA
>DCIR01000047.1 GCA_002317155.1 Lachnospiraceae bacterium UBA1721 | reverse complement strand
TTTTTTTGTCGCAATCTTTTTTAATTTGTAGCTTGATAATATTCCCTACCAATGATATATTTCTATATACGAACATACGTTCTATTATTGTTTGAGGGACTATATTTGCCCTTAATTCCTGATATATTCATTTTATGAATCGATTTTATAAAATCTATTGTAGCTGTAAGAAAAACAGAACCAAGAATCTCGCTTGTGAGTTTCTCTGCCTTAATGAAAAGGAGGACTGCTATGACAACAGAATATAAAACAATAGCCGTTGATTTTGACGGAACCCTCTGCTTCAGTAATTGGCCCGAGCTGGGAGAACCCAATTTACCACTAATCGAATATCTCCTTAAATGGAAGGCCGACGGTAACAAGCTTATACTGTGGACCTGCCGTGCCGGAGAAGCGCTTGAAAATGCTGTCCACTGGTGTCACGAACACAGCCTTGAATTTGATGCCGTAAACGACAATCTTCCTGAAATTGTCGCGCTTTACGGCAACAACTCCAGGAAGATAAGCTGTGACTATTATATTGACGACCGAATGCTCCTGCCTTCAGTTACGCATTCATTGTAAAACGGCAATCCGGGTAAGAAGTACATCCCCAGAACTCGCCAAACCTACCGCTTCTTTTCAGCAGAATATTGCCGCACTTCGGACATTTTTGAAGCTCAGATGCTCCTTCTGAAGACGCGGCGATTTCCTTGCTCAGTCTTTCAAATACCTGCTGATTCATTCTACAGTCATTGAGAGCTCTGTGTGCTCCCTCAGGTGAGATTCCGTAATGCTCTGCCAGATCCACCAGCTTATAGCCTTTTCTCTTGGGAAGACACACTCGGGCCAGCTTAAGGGTATCTATATAATCGTTCTCTATTATCAGTCCCCAATATTTTTCAGCATCTCTCCATATAAATTTCATATCAAAAGAAGCTATATTGTGCCCTACTAAAATTGAATCTCCCACAAACTGCAGGAAATCTCCCAGCGCGGTTTCAAAATCCGGTGCACCGGCTACCATGTTATCATAAATACCATTAACACTGCTTGCCATATCCGGTATATGTCTTCCCGGATTAACAAGCGTACTGAACTCATCTATTACCTGTCCTCCGGCGACCTTTACCGCTGATATTTCTATAACGTCATCGTAGTTAGTATTTATACCCGTAGTTTCCAAATCAAACACTACGTAATCACTCACATATTTGTTTAAGAGTTTTCCTCTGTCGTTCATCCCAAGCTCCCAATTTTTATTAATGAAATCAATCTTTTTGTCTTACGGTTTAACCAGATTAGCCTCATTAAAATCATTTTCAACAAAATCCATTGCATTCTGTAATGTTGTCTGTGATATTGCCAAAAGAGCCTCCTCTGTCAGAAATCCCTGATGCGAAGTTACTATTACATTAGGGAAGGAAAGAAGTCTTGAAGTGATAGAAGACTCCATAAAATCTTCCTCACGGTTCTCAAATACATTATTAGTCTCTTCCTCATAAACATCAAGACCCACGCCAAAAAACTTTCTGGCTCTGATACCTGCGATAAGATCCTCAGTATTAATAAGCGCACCTCTTGATGTGTTTACGAGGATTACATTATCCTTCATTTTACTAATCGTATATTCACTTATCATATGATAAGTATCCTTGGTCAGCGGACAATGAAGTGATATAAGGTCACTGCTTTTTAGAACTGTTTCCAAGTCTGTATACTCTACGAAATCAAGACTCTTGTTGGGATACATATCATACGCAATAACCTTCATACCAAAGCCCTGACATATTTTGCACATCGCAGCACCGATTTTTCCGGTTCCTACAATTCCGGCAGTCTTACCATAGAAATTGATTCCGGTAAGTCCCTGCAGACTAAAGTTATTCTCGCGAACCTTGATATAGCTCTTATGCACATGTCTGTTGACGGCAAGTGCCAACATCATTGCGTGCTCTGCAACAGCCTCAGGAGAATATCCCGGAACTCTCATAACAGTCATTCCATACTTCTGCGTTGCCGCCAAATCAACATTATTAAATCCAGCACACCTCATAAGAATCAACTTTATTTTACAAGCCGCAAGCTTTTCAACCACTTCCTCAGATACATCGGAACTTACAAATGCACAAACTGCATCATATCCTTTTGAAAGAGCCGCTGTAGTGAGTGATAGATCAGCCTCGCAGTAATCTATAGTGATATCCGGGAATTCCGCAAGTGCCTTATCAAAAGATTCTTTATCATATTTTTTTGTATCATAAAAAAGAATTTTCATACTAAATACCTCCATGAAATAATAATATCAAATCTATTTCCTGCAACAATCATTTTTGTATACTTTTTTGCTGACAAATGACGCCAATATCCAACCATAGATTTTGTTGATTTAATTGCCGACATAAGCTATTCTGTTAATAATTGCATTGAACTATTATCGTTAAATACACAGCCCGCAATTATCAAAGGATTATTTATGTACATTTACGAGCTAGAAAAAGAAGAACAAGTAACGCTTACCGTGCATCTTCCTGATAAGAAGGTTCTAGAATGGAAGTGTCAGATTACAGATGTATCTCAGAAGGGAAAATGTATCATAGTCCCTGCACTGAAGCTGGAAAATAAAATACTTGATTTTGGGACTAATATTCGTTATGAAGCTGAAATAGTATACGTACAGGAAGACAAGCCTCTCGTTTTTAAGAATTGCACCCTTCAGCTGATTAAAATTAAAGACCAAAGGGTTCATGCAATTATATGTAAGAGCATCGGAATCAAATTGAACCGAAGAGCATATTTCCGTATCCCTATAGATGAGTATTGCTATGTTAACTATGGGGCCGCAACCGTAGATGCCTTACTGCTCGACATGAGTGCATCAGGATTTGCTTTTGTCGTAGGTCACTATGACGGAAATGATATGGAATTTGTTCAGGTATCATATCACGATTCCGTAATGAATACTGATGTAAAAGTAATGGGGCGTGTGGTCAGACGTATTGACCAGGAAGATGGCAGAACCTTCTTCGGATGTTACATGATTCCCAGACCGGACATAGTAAAATATATAAACACCAGACAGGGTAAAATGGCAAAACCTCGCGAATAACCGCGAGGTTTTTATATTTCTAATCGACCGTCCTTCTATTCAGCATTGCTTCCGGCCGGCACTATTACTAGCTTATATTCTGAGCAATACCTATTGAAACATATCCGTCAATCAGTGCCGTCATATCGCTTCCCTCTTCTCTGGGCTCACGATAAGTACCGTTCACTCTGTATCGGATTCCACCATCTTCCAATTTTTCCTCATCATATCTGTCCGTATAAAATGACCAATGAGACAATTTTCTGTCTCTAAGAATTCCCTTACATTTTTCCAAAGGACACTCCGGGAAATTAACATTCCATATCTGTCCAAATTCCAACGGCTCATCAATAAGTTCAGCTATAACTTCCTCGAGATAACGGTCTGTAGTTTCCTTTATACCATTAAATCCTTCTGAAAAAGCAATAGCCCTCTTGCCCTGAAAAGCAGCCTCAAATGCCGCACCTGCCGTTGCCGAATACTGCATATCCGTCGCACTGTTATAGCCAAAATTAATTCCTGACAGTACAACGTCAACATCTCCCTGCATAATATTAAGCACACCGACACGCACACAATCTGCCGGAGTACCGGTAGACTTATATGCCTTTACACCGGCTACAGGAAAATCTGTGGGATATACATCAATTTTGTCTCTAAGTGTAATACTGTGTGACATTGCACTTCTCTGACTATCCGGTGCCACTACCCATACTTCACCGAATTTGACCGCTGCTGCAGCAAGTCTGATGATTCCATCAGCATCTATTCCGTCATCATTAGTAATCAAAATTCTTCTGGTTCCCATTAACCTCTCCTGTCGTGTTCAATCCCTCTAAATAAAAATCTTGCCGAAACAATCAACGATGCGATAAATAAAATCATTAATGCAGCATAGTATTGTCCACCTTTTTTATCGCATATAGAAGCGAACTCCCATCTGTCCATGTTGGTTCCAAGCACCGGAGTTTCCATCATCCAAGGCTCTCTTTCCTCTGTTCGCAGCACATGCCAATACTCTATCTCGTCCGAAAAAAATCCTGCATAATCTTCAACATTATACACATACGATACCGGCAGCTTAATGACTCCATCTCCAAGTTTGTTAACCATATTCTCACAATATGTCGCATAGACACAGCTTCCGTCTTCAAATGTAATCTTATAATCTCTGATAAACCATGTACGACGACCAAGCAAAACGCTGTCCCCGTAAAGGAAGTTATAAGCATCTACCAGGCCGGTCATCATCCATCCATAAAAATCACTGTCACTGATTGGCTCCATATTAGCCTTATCAACCTCAATTACGAATGGAATTCTATTACCCTCTTTTTGATATTCTTTGATTTCCTCTAATGAAGTTACCGTTTTCCAATCATCAGCCGGTAAATGACATACCTTTTCTGTAGTGTAGTAATAATTTTCTCCCGGTTCCATCTCTGAAGTCACCCTTTGCGACATGAGAGTCTCAATATTATCTACAGCCATATATACCAGGAAGAATCTAAAGCCGGTCTGAATTACAAACACAAGCAGGACGACAACTGCCGCAGTTATTGCACGACTCTTATAACCATATTCCGGAATATCGTTTTCTGAATCATCAGCAACAGGATCATCAGTGATAATACCTGCTGTTTTCTTAAGCAATACACAGGTATATGTCAGTAATGCGACAAACAAAACCAGACCACACAGACCAAGCGGTCTCTCTAATTTTCTCAAAAAATAAGAATCTACAGCAGCAGATGTATATAAAAGTACCTGTCCGATAGACTTAAAAATAAAGAGCGAAATACTTGCTATTGCCAGTATCATCCACCCCATTGCTGTCTGTGACTGATCCTTCGAAACAAAGAATTTTCTAAGAATCAGAGCAGAAAAAACAAAAATAAGTATAACAGCCACATTAGCTATTATAATCGCGATAAAGCATGGCATTACCAAACTATTATTGTTGTTATAACTCGCATAAAGAGATGCAAATAAACCAAACGCAGCAGTTACAGTCATGACAATATCCGCGATACAAACTGCTTTCATGCGTTTATCAATTATTTCACATGCATCTTTGAACAATCTGATAGTTACAATTCCAAATACAGTCATTACGAACAGATTAGAATTTTCCATCAAATCGTCCGCGAATAAAATTCCCTGCACAATATTACATATTATTGCTGCAATTGAAAGTGCAAAGAAGTTGTTAACAAGTGCCTTTCTCATATATGCTTCCCCAGAAGCTCCCTTAAAAGTTCCCTTAAAAGCTCCCTCTTTAGAATAATAAAAATTGATTATCGAATATTGATTATTTGCGATTTAAAATCAAACATTGATTATTTACCAGTTAGCATCAAGCATTTATCATTTTCTGACATTTGCAATATATCCCACAACTGCTCCCACAAGTCCACCTACAATATGAGCCATCTGTGAAATATTGTCTCGTGTAAACAGTCCGTCTACTACCTGCTGGCCTATGTAGATGACCACCACCAGAATAAACGTAAGCGGAATCTCGCCTCGCTTAAATCCGGTAAATGAAGCCAACACGATAAATGCAAACACAATTCCGCTCGCGCCACACAACGCTACACCAGGAAAGAAAATAAAATTGATTAACGCAGTCACAAAAGCTGTAATGACCATAGCTATTATCAACAGCTTTGACCCATGCTTTTCCTCGAGCATAGGACCTAACAGCAAAAGATAACATGCATTGCCCAGAAAATGAGACCATCCGCCATGTCCAAACACGTGCGTAAAAAATCTAAGATACGTCAACGGATCCAGAAATGATGACCTATAGGTCATAAACAAAAGACTTGTGGATGACTGATTTGTGAGTATTCCTATCACTGTCACCACAAAGCATATCATTACAAAAGATAAAACAGCAGGTGCATTAAAAGTAATGCTCAGTTTCTTCTTTCTCATCTTTCCCTCACCCTACTTCAATGTTTTACCGTTATTTAAAACGGCTGTACTGTATAAGAATAACACATCCTGGTTATCAAATTCTACAAAACTTCCGATTCGGTCACCTGGCAAATATCTTATATCCAAAACAGTGATTTTTTTATATCCGGATATCATTAACGGCACAAGTGAACTTCCAAAGGAATCTCTGAATACCACCAGCTCCTTATCAGTCGTAGCCAACGGATTATCAATGGTTATCATTGATAGCGATCCGCCAAGGAATAAATCATATGGTGAACGCTCATAGATTTTAGCCTCATCGTATACAGGAATAGGCTTACTGTTTTGCCAATCGAAAACCTGAGCAGCCTCAATCGCATCGTTTGTGACATAATTAACCGTATCAGGCTTCATCGGTAACGCTGCCTGGCCGTAATACACACCATAGAACGGTGCATCAATGGTTTTAACTGTATTTGTACCCTCTAATTCCGTTCCCATACTTTGAGCAAGGTACTCTGCAACATCAGTAATACAAGACTGATCCCAATGTGTATCAGTTCGATAATAATCCTCTATAGACAAAAGCCCTGTAATATCTACATACTGTGCAAATGATGCTTCCTTCTTAACATCATTAAAAATCCTATCGTAGTCAAGAGACAGCGCACCATGCTCCTTGGCAAGGAAGTAATTCTTATCGGGTATTATTGCTATATAGCAATTAGCATTACTGTCAGCGATAAATTTATTGTACACATTTTGAATGCGGCCAAAAGCATAGCTCTCAGCTTCCTCGTCCAAAGGGTATTCCATCTTCGCCGCATAACCGTTTTCAACATATATTCCGTTATTATCCAACTGTCTGAATGCATACAGATATACTACAGCCTTAACTGTACGAAACTCATCTCTCATAGGGAACTGATCCAATGCATAAGTTTCAAATTCTGACATAAACTGACCGTTAAATATCTTCTCCGCCTTCACTTCAGGGAATTGTGCCAGCTTTCTAAGCTCGCTGTCAGAGATATCATCAGCCGGCTTAAACCACGCCCACACCGCCAGTGCGAGAAATACAGCCGTTACAAATATAACTTGTATCTTACTCTTCATACCCGCACCTCCTAGAATCTAAAATACAGGAACGGATTAAACGATCCGTCTACCAAAAATGCAGTACAGATAATTAATAATCCCAGTACAAACACAATCTCAAGAATACTCCACACAGCTATGGTAGCTTTATCCGTTCCAAGCATTTTACTCTGAAGCATGGTTATAAGCTTAGTCGGCAAAGGAGTCGCTCCTATCGCTGCAATCAGTATTACGATTGCATAGCTTCTGAGATAATAACCTGTCTGTGCATTCCATCCGGCTATTCCCGCCGCTCCAAACAGGCCCTTGAAATCGCCGACCATCTGTGATACTCCACCGGAATTAAACAATACAAAGCTTAATAGAATTATCATTGTTACATATATATGTGCAACCGGCTTGCATTTTTTCAAAAATCCGCCGAATGGTGTTTTTTCAATCATCAAAAGCAATGCAAACAGAAGCCCCCAGATAATAAATGTCCACTCAGCACCATGCCAAAAACCGGTAAGCATCCATACTACAAGAATATTTCTGATCCATTTGATTTTGTTAACACGATTACCACCTAGCGGAATATATACATAATCCCTGAACCAGCTTCCGAGAGACATATGCCATCTTCTCCAAAATTCAGTGATACTTCCTGAAATGAACGGATAGTTGAAGTTCTCAGGGAAATCAAACCCAAATATCCTTCCGATACCGATAGCCATATCTGAGTAGCCCGAAAAATCAAAATAAAGATGAAGTGAAAAAGCTACTGCATATATCCAATAAAATCCAACTGTGGGCTCTGATGTTTTTCTAAACACATCCACGAGTTCACCTAAAACGTTGGCTATAAGTATCTTTTTTGACAGACCTATTATAAAACGTTTGATACCCTGAAATATCTGCTCAAAGCTGTGTTTTCTGTCAGTCAATTGTTTTGCTATATCAGAGTATCTGACAATAGGACCTGCTATCAGCTGAGCAAACAACGCCACATATGCGCCGAGCTTGATAAAGTTCTTCTGCGCCGTGGTTTCTCCTCTGTATACATCTACCAGGTAGCTTATAATCTGGAAGCTGTAGAAGCTTATTCCTATAGGTAACGCAATTCTAAGCAGCGGAACCGAAAGATGTGTTACCGCATTGAAATTGGTGATAAAGAAATCCACATACTTAAAATAACCCAGCGCAGCAATACACATAGCTATAGCCACTCCGAGTACAACCTTTTGCGATTTTTTGCCTTTCAGCTTTTCTATCAGAATACCCGCAATATAACCCACTAAAATAGAAGCCAGCATTATCAATACATATCGCGGCTCACCCCAGGCATAGAACACGAGACTTGATAAAAAAAGCACCGCATTTTTAGCTACTCTCGGCACTGCAAAATAACATATAAGCACTATAGGAAAAAAATAAAATAAAAACGGTATACTGGAAAAAAGCATTTATACCTCCTGATAGTGAATATGCCGGGATCAAAGCAATGACCTCGGCATATGATTTCTTTAACACAATTTCTTAAGGTATTGAACTGTAAATTACTCTGTAAGGCTTAAATCATAAACAATCTTAGCAGAAGGGAATACCTTCTGAATATTGGCTGCATAAGATACCATGATATCTTCAGCACCAAAAGCATATGCTACATAACCGTCAGCAAGCTCAGCTACAACAAGTCTGTCGGGGAAACCACATACCCAGTTAGTTCCCTGGATGTTAGTCTTAACTGCATCTGCAAATGCCTGAGAATCAGCTACATGAACAACCGCTCCGGTATAGGTATTGGCATTCATCATATGCATGAGAGAAGCCATATCGTCTACTGATTCATACATATCTTCAGGAACATAGAACTGATAAATAATGGTATCCTTCTCCTCGAGATTGCAGTTACCGGGCATACCATCTACAGCGTTAGCAAAATCTCCACCCATGGCAGGGAACTTCTCATCATCACCAAAGCTGTTCCAGATAGCCTCAAATGCCTGTAATGCACCTGTTACCTCAGTAGCATCACCGTTTGATGCAGAATCTCCACCGGCATTGCTGTCGTCAGAATCCTCATCCTTATCTGAATCCTGTGTTGCATCATCTTTAGAATCGTTATTCTCATCTTTTTCGATTCCGCTGTCGTTGCTTCCTGCAGAAGAAGTACAAGCTACTGTACTCATAGCAAGTGCTGCCATTACAAATATTGCTAAAATTTTCTTTTTCATAACTTTTCTCCTTTATAACAAAACACTGTTACGAAAGTATTATATCATAAAATATAATACTATTTCGTTTTACAGGCACATAATATCACATTGTTTCGCGAAACTTTATTCCTTCACAGTAATTTCACAGTATTTTCACACACAATAACATTTATCCGAAATGCTATCAGCTTTAAAAAATCTCTTATCCGAAATCACCTTTTTATCTGAGATACTCTCTGACCTCAAGTAAATCTCCAAGCACACGCTCAGAAAGTTCCTTCATCTCGTCTGTTGCGGCCAGCAGATCAGGCACCATAATCGCATGCATCCCGGCCGCACTGAGTGCTCTGATTCCATTAAAGGAATCCTCTATTCCATATGCCCTTTGAGGTTCTACTCCTATTTCAGAACAGGCTTTTAGGAAAATATCCGGTGCAGGCTTACTTCTTTCCACCATATCACCGCATATTACTGCATCAAAATACTCCAAAATATTGGCATCTCTCAGCTGATTAACCACAGTCTGTCTTCTCGATGATGATGCCAATGCGATTTTTTTATTATTTTCCTTTAAGAATACCAGCAGCTCCCTGATACCTTTTTTCATCGGCAATCTTCCGCCATCATATTTTTCATGATACATAACCGAAGCTTCCTTGGCATACTCATCATAAGGAAAATCCGGACCATATGTCTCAAGCATTATTTCCCTGGTACGCACCATAGTGGTGCCTATGCAGGCATAATATGGCTCCTTGATATTGGGAATGTCATATTTTTCGGCAAGATCGAGCCAACAATACATTGTTGCTCTCTCCGAGTCAAAAATCACTCCATCCATATCAAATACAACAGCGTCAAAATCTTTACTTAACATCACATTCCTCACACGACTACAGCGATGCCCCAACCTCTTTAAGTGCATCGGTCAAATATGCATTGTCCTTATCATCTCTAACGGCTATTCTGATGTACTCGTTACCGTCATTAATCTTAGAAGTAAGATCCTTAATCAAAATATTCTGAGCAAGAAGCTTCTCACATAATGCTGAAGCGGTTATTCCCTCAAGCTTACAGCATACATAGTTGGCCTCCGAAGGATATACGGTAAGGTAGTTAATCTTGCTAAGCTCTGCCATAAACTTCTCTCTGCTCTTGCGAAGCTTAACCAGTCCCTTCTCATAATCCTTGTCATACTTTTCTTTAATCTGAAGATAAAATTCACCAAACGAATTAATATTCCAAATTGCTACATCCTTCTTAAGATATGTAATCATTTCCGAATCAGCACTCGCAAGAATACCAAGTCTTGCACCAGGGATACCATATGATTTAGAAATGCTCTTCATTACATACAGCTTGTCATACATATTGAGAATAGGCTCTTTAATCAATGTAAGTGAATCTGTCTTCTCGTTTTCAGCAGGAACCGCAAAATCAACAAAACTTTCGTCCACAATCAGCTTTACGTCATTTTCCTTACACCATGTAATCAGCTTAATCACGTCTGCGATAGGAATAAAATTACCTGAAGGATTATCTGGATTAATCAGAACAAGTACATCTACCTTGTTCTGGCCGTAAAAATCCATCAGATCCTGTGCGGTATATCTAAACCCTTCTGCAGAAGGCCTAAATGCGACTACACGACTGCTGTCAAATCTATTGGGATATTCCTGGAAAGTAGGATATACACAGCCAAGCTTGCACTCGGGATCGCTTACGAATTTATCCATTATTCCCTTGATAAGCTCAGCAGCACCGTTACCTACAACTATATGCTCCTGCTTAACACCAAAAGCACCACTTACCAATAACGAGTTTACACCCATTCCTGACGGATATTCGGTAAGCAAAGTCTCAAAATTAGACTTCATCTCATCCAACATTTTCGCAGGGGGATAATACGGATTAACCAGATAGCAAAAATCAATCAGTTTCGGATATCTCCAGTATCCACCATATCTCTGAGCAAGCTTTTTATAATGCTCTGCCTCATTTTCCGCAAACAGCGACTCAGCAATATTCAAATCCTGAACATTATCTATCTCATACCAAATCTGGCCCTCAAGGCGCTTAGCCTGAAGCATTTTGGAGTCAAGCACCGCAATAAGCTTGATAACAGACTCATAGTATTCATTCTCACCCATTGCCTTCTCATATGCTCCGAGAAGCGGCACATATACATTGGCTGAGAACTGCTTACTGAATTTATAAATATTTACAGTCTTGTAATACTGCTCTTTATCAGTGAATTTAAGATGTTTACCGGGAATAAAGCTTGAAATGCAGTCGTTCTCATCAAGCTCCATACAGGTACCGTCCATCCAGCTTTCAAACTTGTCCACAAGTGCAAGATTTTCTCTGGGGTCTTCTATAAGTGCATCAATCACACTCTCCTCAAACACAAGATCAGATTCGAGTAAAAGTGTAGAATCATTGCACAAATAGTCCTTTGCAAGAGCGAGAGAATAAATATTGTTGGTCTTGTCATAAATAGGATTATCGATGAATACTATGGGAGTTTTTATTCCCAGAGTATTTATAAACTCTATAAGCTTTGCTCCCTGATAACCGACAACAATCACTACTCTGTCTAAATTCTTCTTATCCAATATTCTAAGGGCACGCTCAATCATGGTTATTCCGTTAACTTTGACCATACACTTAGTGTTGTCATTGGTTAACTCCTTAAGTCTCTTGCCCATTCCGGCAGCCAGAATTAATCCCTGCATTGTAAAACCTCCTGCTATCACATAAAATCACAACCCAGTCAATAATCCGAATGGGTTGTGAATATTTTTCTTTATAATTGAATAGTTTTTATAGTTGAATAGCACTCTGTAAATCTATCTTCTCTCGTCAACAACGATTGCAAACTTACGCTTAATAACAAGAATATCCAACAGCACTACAATCACCACATACTCGATCACGGGTACGATCAGCTGAATAGGATCGTTTATCGAATAGTTGAGATAGGTGAAAAGATATGTCGGTATATACTTTCCAAACGGTAACACATACAGCAAATCAGGTGATGCCGCAACCGTAAGTCCCACTGAAATAATAACCAGTATACTGTGCTTATAAATTACAGAAAGTGCAATTGTGATGCACACTATGCAGAACACATTAAACATGGTTACCACTGAACTGATAAGCGCCTGCACAATAGGATAATCATTCTCAAGGAATGTAGAACCTATCAGATAATATACGAAGTATGCTACGCCCGCAGGAACCGCTGAAAATGTAGCATAGATTATCTGCTTTGAGAGGAAAATCTCCTTCTGCTGATATCCGTTGCAAATAGGAAGAATAAGTCTTCCTGATTTGATTTCCTTGGGAAGCACGCTGAATGAAAATGCTATAACAAGGATCGAATAAAACAGACCTATCTCAGTACTGTAAAAAGCTGTACTGTCAGTAAGCATTCTCGGGAAATAATCATTCAGCCAATTGACCATCAGATCAATTCCGCTCGCAACTATTTCAATATCACTCTTAACGAGATTGGTAAGCTGAGGAATAACTGCTGTTAAAATAAGCAGAAATGCCAAAAATACTGAAAGAAATACTATGCAGACACCGAGCTTTTTACTGCGCAAGAACTCGATTCTGTCCTTTTTCATGCATAAACTTAATCTGCTCATTTTGTCAAAACCTCCACCATCAATTCTTCAAGGTTTACAAAGGATACCTTCTTAATAGATGAAATTGAGTAGCTGAGTTTACTCAATTCATCGAGGAATGTCTGCTGAACGTTCTTCTCAATTCCTGCCTTGGGCTTGCACACAACATGTCCGACACCCACACCTTTTTTAGCAGTAAAATTAACAAGCTGCTTATTAAGCTTCTCTATAAATTCTTCATCAACATTTTCGCCGTTGATGTTGAGCTCGTAGTCACATTCATTGTCAATTACAGGACTGTTAAGGTCGAACTCATTGGCAATATAACCTTCATTCAAAAATCCTATTCTGTCACATACAACCTCAAGGTCGGCAAGAATATGTGTTGAAAGAATGACGGTAGTTCCTCCGGTCTTAAGCTGCTTAATAAGCTCCATAACCTCACGACGGCCAACAGGATCAAGAGCCGATGTGGGCTCATCCAAAAGCACGATTCCGGGCTTTTTCATGGTTGCCACATATATACCAAGCTTCTGTCTGTTGCCTCGAGACAAAGATTTAATCTTAGCACTCGGCTTAAAATTAAGCTTCTCCAATGCCTTTATATAATCTTCGAATTTGCCCTCATATTCTGTTCCGAGCAAAAATTCAACATATTCTTCAATGCTCAGATAGTCATAGAAATTAGGAAGATCCGGAAGATAGCTGAATCCACCCTCTGCATTCTTCTCATTATTTACGTTACAGGTTCCTGATGAACACTTTGATATACCTGCAATAATATTAAGAAGCGTAGTCTTGCCGGCACCGTTTCTACCTACCAGACCGTACACTTCTCCATCCTGAATATTTAAGTTAATTCCTTTAAGAACATAATTGCCCTTAAACTCTTTTGTCACATTCTCAAGATAAATCATTTATATCCCCGCGTTTCATTTGCGTATTTTGATACCAAGTCTATATCGGTATATTACACTAATACACATCTCCTTGGCAATTATTCTGTCATTTCAAATCATACTTAACGACATCTATATTTACTCTTCCGGATGCCACAAACGATATATCATCCGCACTTTGTTCTGTGTACATGGTGATAGTCATGGCCTTCTCACCGCCATTTATAAATACTTCTGCACTGAATCTGTCCAGCATAATTCTAAGCTTAAGCTCGCTAAGGCACTCGCTTCCTATACTGCAAATCCTTTGATTTGTAATATCTCCTCTGCAGCCCGAATGAGACCTGTCTATCTTCATGACACTATCAGATGCATCATAAATGACCGATGTATAGAAATTATCATCCTGTGCAAATCTGATTTCAAAGCCGCCATAAGAATCAATATCCTCAGGTCTGACGACAACCTCCATATCAACCTGTCTGCCGCTTACTCCATCAAGCTTAAGTATATCTTCAAAAGAAACTCCCCTATACTCGGTCTTACCCGTCCTCATGGATTCGACTTCTTTTGCAGGCCACTGATAAAGCCTTCCGTTTTTCACTGACAGTTCTCTCGGAATTGTCATCTGGCCAAACCATGGCTCGCTCGAATCCTTAATATCAAGTGTGCCCCAGCTCTGCATCCATCCTATCATTATTCTGCGACCATCAGCCGTAAGAATCGTCTGTGGCGCATAAAAATCAATTCCATATTCTATCGACTGATTACTTCTGTCAGTAAATTTTCCTGCGGTCTCATCATAATCTCCGATCAGGCAGAGAGTTCCGCTTCCCGAACAATATTCCAAGCCGCTTGCAACCATTTCAGTCGGACTGGTGAGCAACACCCATTCTCCGTCAAGTTCAAAAAAATCAGGGCACTCCCACATAGTTCCGTAACGACATTCGTTTTTGATAAGGATACTCTTAAAGTTCCATTTTATCCCATCAGCGCTTGTGAATAGAAGAATCTGTCCGCTTCCATCGGCAGGCCTGTTTCCCACCACACAGTTATAGGTTCCGTCACTGTTTTTCCATACCTTGGGATCTCTAAAATCCAGCTTACTGCATCCATCCGGAAGCATCGATGAATCTATTACCGGATTGGTATCGCATTTTGTATAATTTACTCCATCGCCGATAGCTACGCACTGAATCTGAATATCGCCACTCTCATATCCCAGCAGTTTATCCCGGTAATCTTCAAAGCCTTCACGAGTCACACCGGTATAGAGAAGCATATGTCTTCCATCGCCCATATCCACTGCACTTCCCGAAAAACAGCCGACCATATCAGCTTCTGTATCAGGTGCAATCGCTGCCGGAAGATACTTCCAATGAAGCATATCCTCGCTCACTGCATGTCCCCAGTGCATAGGCCCCCACTTCGACTCATAAGGATAATACTGGTAAAACATATGATACTTACCGTCAAAGAATGAAAAACCATTGGGGTCATTCATCCATCCCACTCTCGGCGACAGGTGAAAGGCCGGTCTGTCTTCTTCTTTTATTACGGCTTCGTATTTTTCCTCGTACTCTCTTGCCTTACGTAAATTACTGCTTATCATCAGAATCCTTCTAATGTCTGTTATTCATCGATATGAATTACTTAACTTCACAATGCAAATCATTTAGCTCCAAAATGCAAATTCCTTAACTCCACGATGCGAATTCATTAGCTCCTCTTAGCTTCATGGCAGGGCAGGGATGAGAATGTCCCGGACCAAAACCACATGCAGGGCAGTTAAAGCATTTCACATACGGAGTATCATTTAAGATTGCCTCAGAAAAAGCAGGGTCAGCCAGCAAACCACAAGCTAAATCGATGGTATCAATCAGGTCATTTTCAAACATATATCTGACCTTTTCTACATCTCTGAATCCATTTACGGTAGATACCGGTACTCTGCCCTTAAAGTGCTCATGCATCAATACACCAAGTGCTGCAATGCGGTTGTAGGGAAGCTTCTCATCATGAGGCATCATATTAAATTCACCTATACCGCATGATACCTGCAGATAATCGCAGCCTGACTTAACATAACACTCAGCTACTTCAAGAGACTCCTCGATTGTGGGATCTGCTCCTGAGATTCTCGCAGAAATAATGAAATCCTCTCCACAAGCCTTACGAATTCCCTCTATTATTTCACATCCGAAACGAGCTTTATTCTCAACGCTTCCGCCATATTCATCCTCACGCTTATTAACGTTTGAAGCAAAATCGTTGATAAGGTATGCATGACAGGCATGGAGCTGCACTCCGTCATAACCTGCTTTTTGTGCGCGCACTGCAGCATCAATAAAATTCTGAATTGTTCTTTTAATATCATCCTTAGTCATCTCTACCGCTTCGGATTCTGCGAAACCACTGTTCCACTTAACCTTTGTAGGCGATGTCAACGGTCCGCATTCCGGATGTGTTCCCAATCCACCGTGATGAATCTGCGGAATAATCAATGCTCCGTATTTATGTGCTGCATCAGCTATTTTTTTGTGTCCTTCTATCTGCTCATCATTCCACAATCCAAGCTGTGTAGGATGAAGTCTGGCAGTCTTGTCAACACAGGTAGCCTCAACCACTATAAGTCCGCATCCATGAGCTGCTCGTTCCTCATAATGCGCTACAAATTCATCTGTCACCAGGCCCGAATCATCTGTAGCAAACTTAACGGTAGGTGCCATTGTTATTCTGTTTTTACAAATCTTAGTTCCAATCTTAATAGGTGATCCTATATCGGTCATTTATCTACCCTCTCAATCTATAAAAATCCATATCACTGTGACGTTGCCCCCAGAATCCTAATACATCCTTATAGAATTTCAATACATCATTTAAGAATCCCAATACATCACTTTAGAATCCCAATACATCATTAACCAAAATAACGTGTACTCTGTCCTTGTGTCTTTCAAATCTGGTAATCAGGAAGTTACAGCATATAGTATCCATAGACTTACAATTCATGCAGGTACCTGTCTTTGAACAGGGAGTATCAAGGCCAAAGCGCTGTGCATTCATTGTTGCAGCTTCGTTTCTGGCTCTCTTCATGGCTGCATCCACATCCCCGGCTACCTTATTCATTCCCACAATCAGCACAAGCTTACGGGGACCGTATGCAAATGCAGACACTCTGTTGGAATTACCATCGATATTTACCAATATTCCATCATTTGTAATGGCATTGGCACTTCCCAAGAATACATCCGCATCATAGGCAAAAAGCTCCGCTGCTCTCTTATCCGTAGCTGCATCTCTGTCACAATAATCGTAATTGCCATTCTTCATAGCGTCTTCCAAGCCGATTTCTTTTACAGACATTGAACCACCCTTGGTAACTTTACTACCCTCAGGAATCAGCTCAAGCGCCAGCTTAAGAGCCTCCTCCTTAGTCTTCGCATAATATCCTGACATATTTCTTGATTCCAGGCCTTTTATTACGGTTTTAGCCAACAAATCATTTCTTTTTACAATATTCTCGTTCATCAGTATCCCTCCACCGCTCATAGCTTCTGAAATGCCTGTAAATGCTCTGAGCACACACGATTTATTATACAATATTCCATCTATGCTCAATATCGTATTATTGCTACAAATTTGCTTCAAAAAAAGAGCATGATTCATATCATGCTCTTTTCAAATACATTAATTCAGTTACTTCTTAATGAATACAATTCGGTAATTCCATTTCAATTCTCATCCAGAGTTTTTTAGGAATTTTTTTCAATATTTTTTACATAGAGATATAGGCTCTGGTTATCATTACTGTAATCATTCGCCGTTATAATCTCCATCATTACATGTCTGTAATTGTCACCAATTTTTCTCTTGTAAAATATCATCCATGAGGTCTTGCCGGAAGCAAAATGATTTCTCAGGTTATCTATATCAGTCTTTTTGAGATAATCTTCTACATAATCGGGATGAACCTGGCCGGCTCTCGCAAAGCCCTCCAACCATCCGGAAATGCTGTCGCTAAATCCGCGCTCTACGGTTTTCTCCTCATCCTCCATATTTACAATCTGATAGGTGTCATCCGTGATATTGATTTTTAATATCTTGGTGTACAACTGACACAGGGCAGTATGTGCATCCTTCTGACCTCTGCGGTCCACACCCTTATGCCTGTAGTACTCTTCCTTGGATTTATTCATATATTGATCGGCCCTGACAATCATCTCATGAACCGACGCGTCAGGCATCTCACTCCTGACAACGTAACCGGTCGATAATGAAATGCTTTCTACCAGCTTACCTGTCCAGGCTGCAACCGTCTGCTCCAAAGATTCTTTTATACTCTCCAGCTGTTTATCATTGCATCTGATAATAGCCGCGAACTCGTCGCCTCCGGTTCTGTACACATTACCGTAATGCGAAAACACATTCTTGATACAATCCACCGCACCGACAATCATTTCATCGCCGGCATCATGTCCCTTGTTGTCATTTACAACCTTCAATCCGTTGAGGTCAAGCGATGCAATAACCAAATTGTCCGGTATAGATTTTTCAATTTCTGCAATTTTTTCTTCATAAGCTCTTCTGTTACCTGCACCGGTCAGTTCATCGGTAAGAGAAATCTTGATAAGTCCTTCTTCCTTTCTCTTCTCTTTATCCACTACTGCAGTTACCCAGATAACATCATTCGGAACACCTTTTGCATCGCGCTCTGTGACCATGAATCTGAAGCGCAGCCAGCCTGCTTCATTTGTCTTAAACTCTTCCGCCAAGGTCTCAGCATTCTTCATTCTGTTCGCCAGCGTTGTCATATCCGTAAACTCCAACGCACTTTTGACCTGTTCCTTAACAATCAGATTGCTTATCGCAGACTTCATAATATCGGATGCTCCCGGAGTAATACCGTTTATCATTAAATGCTTTCTGATAGATTCGGGCGCACTGACTTCCTGAATCTTATCCTCATGCAAATTGATAATATGCATTGAAAAATAGATATTACCGATAGCTTTCAGACGCCTATTCTGCTCCTTGAGATCGTCATTAACTTTACCGGCATTCTTATGTCTGACCAGTAAAATCACAAAAAGCAATACGCTCAAGGCCGCTATTACTAATAATAAAATGGGAGAAACTAAAATATCCTGCATAACCGACTACCCCACAAATGTTCCCCTGTCATATGTCCCCAATATGTTTACAACCAATAATAAACCTTCGAAAAACTATGCCTCGTAGTGTGCTCTCTCTCCACCGATATACTTTGCTCTGGTTCTTGCACATACAAGATGAGCCTCACCAATCTTATTAACAGATAATCTAACCGGCACCGCTACATCCTTAAGATGCATTCCTATAAGTGTATCGCCGATATCCATTCCGGCATCAGCCTTGATATGTTCTACGGCAACAGGCTTTTCAAAATGTGCATATGCCTTGGTTGCAAACGAGCCACCAGCCTTAGGCTGAGGTACTACGTTAACGATTTCAATATTTCTTTCCTTGGCAAGCTTTTTCTCAATGATAAGTGCTCTGTTAAGGTGCTCACAGCACTGCGCCGCAAGATATAATCCGCTCTCCTTAACAGCATCCCAAATACCGCAAAATACATCCTCTGCAAGCTCAGGCTTTGATGCAGAACCGATCTTTTCACCAGATACTTCACTCGTAGAGCATCCAACAACAAGAATATCGCCTTCCTCCATACCGGAAATCTCGATTAATTCCTTTGTAGCATTATAACTTTCTGTATAAATCTGTGACTTCATGACATCCTCTTTTCCGGCCATACAGTATGCCCGAATATTATTTTCTCGTATATACAATTTTACCAACACCGTTGTCTAAAGTTAAGGTGTTACCCTCAAGGGTTACTTTCTTGTAAACAGATGTTGTCCCATATTCAATATAATTAACAGTAAATACACCATCCTCATAGGACCAAATATTTTCAGAAACCAATGAGAACCCCATTGGTGATATCGTCTCTGACAAATATTTACCGTCCTCGGTCAGCGTAATATTCTGAACAATTCCGTCATCCTCTTCTGTATACCAATCTCCGATCAGATCACTTCTTGAAACATTTGATGAACTTCCGCAAGCAACCATACTTAATGCAAATAAAGCAACTAAAAATACACCTATTATCTTTTTCACAAAGATTCCCCCGAATATAATAATAGATTTAGTATAGACTCATTACACTAATTTTCATAGTATCAAAATAGTAACAAATTAACCTGCATTTTTCATGATCAACCACAAATCACTCAGTGCTAACCTGCTTCTTTTCTCTTTTTTTCCAAGAATAGAATCCATATAGATCATGAAATAAAAATACAACAAAATTCACGATAACTGGAATATAAATAGGATTATTGATTGCTGCAAGTACCCATAACACAATCAGTACCACATCATTCATTGCATACCACATTGCAAAATATGATGACCTAAGCATAGTAAGTGCTGCCGCAAAAAAACTGGTCATAATTGACAAGGTGCTAAAAATCAGATTGGGTGTGTCAAAGAACTTAAGCATAAAATAAAAACCTACTGTCACTGCCACACCGCTTGCTATCAGCAATATATAATTTTTAGCATTCAATTTATTGATTTTTACCTCAGCGTTATTCTCCGCAGAAGGATTTCTGATCCAGGTATATATTGACCATAGTGCCATTGGAAGCGACATGCCCAAATATGTAATCATCTCGCTCCAATATCTGTTCTGCCAGGAAATGATTCCATAGAGGATTGCAAATACAGATATCAAAATCTGCCCCCATACATTTCCCTTAGCACCAAACAAAACAGCCGTAACACCAATAAGTGCTGCTGCCAAAGTCAGCATACTGAAATCCTGCGAGAACACATTTGACAATGCCACAATTGCTAATGATACCAGCCAAAATATTTTTTCATTGCGACTGAGCGCTTTGATTGGATTACTCATATTCCACCTGCAAATAATATCCACTTATCAGCGGTAAATCAAACAATTACGTATTATCTCACAAAAATAAACCTCTCTGCAATATCATATGCAAAGAGGTTTATATCATATTTGTTATTTATATCACATCCGACATTAAACGATGTACTCAGTAATAATACCATTAAGTTCATCTGAAGATCCGCTTACAGACTTACCTGTCTCCTCCAGATCAACAATACTTGATGTAACGGTAGCGGTTGTAGCACTAAGCTCCTGAGCGGTAGCTGCGTTCTCCTGAGAAGAAGCTGAAAGTGCTTCAACAAGGCTCTGAATGGTAATAACGCTGTCGCCAAGCTTTACATTTACATCATTCAGTCCTTCAACGTCCGAATTAACTACTTCTGTACCATTTACAATTTCAGCAAAACCTACTCTTGTGTTATTAACTGATTCGCCCTGCTGCTTAACATACTCTCTTACCTGATGACTTACTGTAGTAGCTTCAGATACGCTTCTAACCAGTTCTGCAATCATGCTGTTAATGGTATTAACTGACTCTGCACTCTGATCTGCGAGCTGTCTGATTTCATCAGCAACAACTGCAAATCCACGTCCTGCCTCACCGGCTCTCGCAGCCTCGATACTGGCATTAAGTGAAAGAAGACTTGTCTGATCTGCAATATTGGCAATCATTTCACTGGCCTGTCCGATAGTACCGGTATTCTTCTCCACACCTGCGATAACTGCAAATATCTTCTCAAATGCCTCGCTGCTCTTCTCGGTTACAGCCATCAGCTCGTTAACGGTATCCATACCAACGCTTGTACTGTTCTCGATCTCGCCACAGGTTTTAGCAAGATTTTCTGCTCTGTCCTTACATTCAGCAACAATCTTCTCAATATTAGCGATTTCATTTGCAATATTAAGAATATCCTCTGCCTGCTGTCCTGCTGTAGCTGCAAGCTCTGAAGCAGCGACATCAATGCTCTGCATTGACTCTGAAGAAGAGGTTGTGTTCTTAACCATCATGTTACTTGAATCGTTAAGTCCCTGCGCTGACTGATGGAGTATTCCCATCATTCCAATGAGCTGTTCCTTAAGTGTAATAACAGCCTTGCTGAGCTGTGCGATTTCGTCCCTACCCTTAATCTCATCAATCTTGACAGTAAGATCCTTATTAGCAACAGCATTGATAGCCTTGGTAACCTTGGTAAGGTTCGATCTGATATATTCGATGATATATACTGCAAAAGCACTGGCAATCAATAATGCAATGAGTACAAAGGTCATAATCATAATTGATCTCTGCTTTGATTCAGATGCAAGCTTAACCTGCGAATCCAGTGCATATGCCTCTATCAAATCTTCCATATTGGCAAGATTCTGACGAGCATCCTCAAACTGGTTGTCAAACAGTGTAAGACTTCCGAACTTAGTCTCAGGAGTATAAGATGCATACATCTTATCTATATTGGCATAAAAGCTTTCATACTCTGTAGCAAACTGATAACCATTATATGTATAATTGCTCAACTCGGGATGAGCATTTACGATTGCCGCAACATCCTCAACTCGATCCTTGGTCTCCTGCAGCTTTCCTCTGTAGTCCTCAAGCTCATCCTCAATACTAATTACCATCTTGGTACTAAGCATGCTTCTAAGAAGACCGGTATACGACTGATAAAAGTTTCTATCTGCAATAATCAGCTTACTATTTGCCATATACAACTGATCATAATAAAGAGCCTTACTAGAGCTTCCTGCATAGTTATTGAGATATGTAAATAATACAATTACTGCCACAAAGAGTACTTCTATAGGCACAAGCATTAACAATAATTTAGCTCTGATGTTTAATTTCTTCATATGTCATCTCCCTTGAGGTTCTGTACTTAAAGGCATTTTATAAATTATATATTATTCTTAGTAAAATTTCTACAAAATTAATTGAATTTCGCATAATTATCTATACAATTCGCTCGATATTTTTTGTGCGAAATGTAAGATGTTTCGTGAATTTACAAAATTATTCTGTGTTATACACTCTATTTCGACATAGACTCTCTTATCGCTTTCCTAACTGGCAAAATGAATGGAGACGATACACTCAGCTCATCCACACCCAATTGGATGAGTTTCTCTGTAATGGTCGTATCCGCTCCGAGTTCACCGCAGACTGCCACACGGCATCCGCTTGCATGACCGTTATCAATTACCAGCTTTATCATTCTAAACAGCGCCTCATGGTGCGGATCGTAGTATTTATCAAGCTTCGGATTCTGCCTGTCTACCGCCAGAGTAAATTGAGTCAAATCATTTGTTCCTATGCTGAAAAAGTCCACTTCCTCTGCAAGGATATCACTGATCATTACCGCCGCCGGCGTCTCAATCATAATACCCAGTTCAACTTCACTGTAAGCAAGTCCATCCTTTTTTAATTCAGCCTTAACGTCCTCACAGATACTCTTTATTTTAAGTACCTCATCCAGAGATACAATCATCGGAAACATGATTGCAATCTTTCCATATGCAGATGCGCGATAAATTGCCCTAAGCTGAGTCTTAAATAAGTCTGTCCGCTCAAGACAGATTCTGATTGCACGATATCCAAGCGCCGGATTCTCTTCTTTTTCAAGATTAAAATAATCCGCCTGCTTATCAGCGCCGATATCGAGTGTTCTGATTACTACCCTGCGTCCATCCATCTTCTGAGCTACAGATTTATATGATTCAAACAACTCTTCTTCGGTAGGATAATCTAATTTCTCAAGATATAAAAACTCACTTCGGAATAAACCGATTCCGTCTGCCTCATTTTCGAGTGCGGCAGTCACATCAGACACATTTCCTACATTGGCATATAATGAAATTTCTTTGCCATCGAGGGTAACATTGGGTTTTCCTTTTAATTCCTTCATTGATTCAATGCTTTCCCTCTCACTCTCTGCAATAGCCTTATACTTGGCAAGCGTCTCTTCATCAGGTTCAACTATTAATCTGCCACCCACTCCGTCTACTATAGCAAGCTTACCATTCCACTTTTCATCAATTTCTACTCCAACCAGCGACGGAAGATTCATTGTTCTGGCTAAAATAGCTGTATGCGAGTTAGTAGAACCACGTCTGGTTACAAATGAAAGCAGCTTACTCTTATCCAGCTGAACGGTTTCACAGGGCGTAATATCATCTGCCACAAAAATAACAGGTTCCTGCAGCACATCCACATCTGTATTTTCATTCTGAAGAATATCTATCACTCTGTCAGAAATATCCTTAATATCTACAGCTCTGGCCCTAAAATACTCATCATCCATCTGCGCGAACATATCAGCCAGATTATTACCTGCAACAGCTACAGCATACTCTGCATTTGCATGCTCTTTATTGATAACATCAATAACCGAATCTGTATATTTGCTATCATCAAGAAGCATCGCATATGCTTCAAAAATCATTGCTCCGTTTTTACCAACTTCTGTTGCTGCTTTATCACGAAGTATCCCAAACTGCTCCTTAGCTTTTTCCTTAGCAACTTTGAAGCGACCAATCTCATCCCCGCAGCTGTTTATACACTCTTGCTTAATCTGATTGCGGTGTTTTGAATAATAGTGGATTTTTCCTATTACCGTACCTTCATATATTGTTTTTCCGGAATAGATTTCCATCACGTTTACCCTGCTTACTCCTTGTTGGTACGATTGACACGTCCCTGTGTGAACTTATCAACTGAAACTATATAATCAAGAGAGGGATTAAAAGTCACTGTATAAATCATATCGATGCCTCTTTCGGGTTATCGTCGAGTCCGCAGGCTATTACCGCACCACCCGCATTAATAAACTTAACTTCTTTAACTGCCTCCGGTACTAAATAAGGACTATTTCCTATATATATTCTGACTCCCGGGAATACAGTACCGGTCACACAGACAGTCGAATTCCTAAAGTTCTCTCTTATTCTTTCATTTATTACATCCAGCTCTTCCTGGCACACTTTTCTGTCTGAAGCCAGGACTATCTTAGCTCTCATTATCTGAGTTTTTGTGTCTGCAAGCTTATGGTCATTCTCAACATTTCCTGCGGCAGCCATATTTGCCAAATGCCCGTTGAATTCATTAATCTGCTCATCTATTTTCTTAATCTTCGCGGTCAGCTCATTGGCACGCATATATTCGCTCTTAGGAAGACCTGTTCTGAGCAGTGTTGGAGTTCCTCCGTCGCTTCCGGCTTCTTTGACAACCACACCTGTCATGCCGTAAACTTCACTTCCTATGACTACACCCATCTTAGTGGTTACTATTACCTGCTTATTGGCTTTAGCCCTCGCATTAAGGATTGAATCAGCGTATATATTTCCTCCGGCACAGATATAGCATCGTTCCACAAACTTACATGCAACATCGCCGTCTGCCACTATCTCGCAGCTGTCACGTCCCTGAATACCTTCTTCTATTGTTATATTATCCCCGGAAGTGATTTTACATGCACCCACGTGTCCGTGAATAAATACACTACCCTTGGCTGTCAGCTCCATTCCACTTCTGACATCACCCATAACCTCGACATCACCGTCGAAATTAACATTACCCACTTCAATATCCAAATCGGAGCTCACGCGATACAATTTTTCTATAGAAATGTGCGAGCCATCCATCACTATATGTCCGCTGTATTCAGCGTAGTAATGGATCTTGTCCTCATCTGCTCTGATACCGCGCCCACGAAGCGGAAGCGCGTCTTTTCCCTTTCCAAGAGGGCTCATAAAATTACCAAATATATCATAGCCTTCTTCACCATCTGTCGGAGGCTTATAGACCGCAAGCAAATCTCCTTCGGATATAGTGGCAAGTGTAAGTGAATTGTGATAGTCAACCGAGCCATCAGCCATCACCAGTGGCTTCTTCTTAATATCCTGCATCTCCCTGCAGTACTCATAATATCCGTCCTTGCCCTTTGTAGGAGGATTGCCCTTTGCCACACATGCATACTGACCATATGCTATATGATGGGTTAACGCATGAATATCGACGTCACTCAAACCATAAACAATCTTCTGCGCCTCAAGAAAATCACGCACATATTCCTCCGATATGACCATCTCCTCTTCACCTGAAGGAGCATGGATACACATCAGAGCATGCATGTTATCATTATCAATCTTAAGTGAGCACCAATTGTTTTCAATATTCATAGGCGTATCCCCTCTAATACCTATTAATTCTTAAAAGGTCTTACTACAAGCTTGGCAAATGCGCTATGTCTGATAATGTGCAATGTAGGCACATCTTCGTCTTCCATATCCAAAGTCGAATTCTTAATCTGTTCACAGATTGCATCCCCATCAAAAACGACTTTAACATTTATAGGCACATTTACAGTCACCTTACCAAGTACAGATACAATATCAAGATACACATCATCATTAGCAAGATCTTCATTGAAGTTAATATCTGCAATACCGCTCATACATGAAATATAAACATTCTGTATATCCTTGCTCAGATTAACAACATTTTTGCCAAGAGTAACTGAATGCATAGCGTTAAACTGACTTTCACTCTTTTTCATCTTACTCATATTGCGCACATATACCGCTGCACTTCCAGCAATATTTGCAACCACAAATCCGCCTATCCAAGCAAAAAACTGAACAATACCGGGTGTACTCTTCTTTTTCTTACAACAGCTTTCTAACATATCATGATCACACATAAAATTAATCTCCTTATATTTATTTTCGGCTTTAATCAGCACATTATTTACTTCAATTTATTTATATAGTATATCCGTTCTCGGTGAGCAATGCGCGTGACATTCCTCCAAGCTCATATGATATAGACATTGGCTCAAAAAGATTCTTGCGATTCATCGCGTCAAACACCTGCTGAAGCAAAAATTCCTTGTCCATCTTACTTCCTCTTAAGGTATGCTCGTTTTGAATAATCTTTTCAAATTCCTTAAGAGTGCAAACCGGATATTTTAAATTTTTACACTGCTTTTCTATATCAGGTATAAAATCATTTCTCTTTTTATGTATGAGCATCTCCCCGAAACTCAGGCTCTGAATATATACCATCGGAAGCACCGGCATATATGGATCATTGGTAAAAAGAACCCACAATACAAACTTGTCAGTTGCTTTTTTTCTGATAGTAAAATCTATATCGTATGAATATACCGCAGCAAACACATCGTCAGCGTCAACGATTGTCCCGTCAAAATCTACCGGTGCAAAAATACCGTCCGCTATACACATTCCCAGAATATTAGTCATATGTTTATCAGTTGAGCCGGCATATTTTTTTATAATACTGTCTCTGTGATCAGCAATACTTCTGAGTACCAGCTTGGTATAGCTACTGTCAAATACTCTCTTTTTATATTTGCTGTATCCCATCATCTGAGCTTCGAGCTGTGCATCTGTAATATCCATAATGAATTACTCCTATTAAAACAAAACAGAACAGCCGAAAATCGACTATTCTGTTTTCTATACATCTCTATATTCTATTTTATTCTTTCAAGGATATGCTGACAACTGTTTCTGCAGATTAATATTCTGCTGCCAAAACAGTTCACCTCCAAAGCAGTCCTCCACGGAATTGTTCCGCTCAAAATCAGGCTACTCCTCCACTAACAGGTTGATGGGCTCAATATCCTTAATCTTTCTTGCATTGATGTAAGTAAATAGAAATGCAAGTATCGTCATAACCACACCAATGATAATCACACCGGGAATAGGAATGTTGAAGGTACACTTCATCAATCCAAACATAACCATTATATTCGACATATACGGGTTAGCTCCAAAATATGATACGAATGAGAACACAATCACCGATAAAATAATTGCCGGCATAAAGCTGAGCGCTGTCTGCAACATAAGACTTCTGCTGGTATATCCGAGTGCTTTGTAGATACCGTAGTCTCTTCTCTTACTGTAAATCAAAGCCTTGACAAGCAAATAGAGAACCAACATGATGATTGCAGCTGAAATTGTGCTTATCATTATAAGCATCAGAGAAGCAATTCCCTTAAAGGTAGTCATATTCGCATCGAGTATTTCATCGAAATTCATAGTAGAAATAACATGTGATCCGTGCTCATCGGCAAACGTATTAAGGATATCATTTACCTGAGATTTGTCACTGCAATCGAACCACAGATATGCTCCCACGGTATTCTCATCAAGTAAATGATTGCAAGCCTCCTCACTGAGCAGTGCCTCTCGTCCGTAATTGTTGCAGGTCTGAATATAACCGGTAATCAAATACTTGTAAGTGTTGCTACCGTATTTAAGCTCGATTTCATCACCGATTTTCATACCGTAATTATTAGCAAACATACCGCTTACAGCCACTTCATTATCGTACTTCGGGAGCCTTCCCTTGTAGCAAACCTCCTTGTTGTTCATGTTTTCAACATTATCAAGGACATATGTGACCAAGGTCTCTTCGTCATTATAGTTTAGGAACATCTGAATCATATTTCTGATGTTGCTTACATTCTCACAGCCCTCAAGATACTCAATGGCAACGTCCTTGGTCTCAATGTCCACTGCAAGAATTCCGCTGCTTGTTTCGAAGGTAAGAATTCCAACCTTGGGATTTCTGTTGAAATTCTCATACATAAGAAGGCCGATTACACAGATAAATACGCAAAAACCTATTACCATAAATGAGATAACATTCTGCTTCATATTGGTGAACAAGGTCTTCATTGCCAGACTCACATCAAGTCCGAGAACAGAAGACTCAAGACTCACTCTGTTTTTCTTGTAATTGTGCGATTCCATTCCGTTTCTGAGCGCAACAATCGGTTCGATTTTTTTGATAATAGCGGTCGATATGCCGGTTAACGCAAAAATAAATAACACAACAGAACCTACTGAGATTACGGTACCAAACAAACTAAACTTCACTACATAGGGCAGACCCATCTGGCCAACTACAATCTTGGCAATTATAGGCATAAACACATATGAAAAGCAGATACCCAATACACTTCCGATTACAGCGATAAATCCAAACAGACATATCAAGGATGCTCTGATATTGCTGCTGGTATATCCGATGGCCTTGAGCGCGCCGATAGTCTTCATGTTCTCTCTGACATAGTTGGATATGCAGCTCGCAAGCATCATCACAATCACAATCATCATAATGAAAATAACTACCAGTAACGATATTGCAATTATCAACGATATAAAGCTTCTGTTACCTATCGCAGTCTTAATATTATTATTTGACACAATAGCATGCGGATTGACATCCAGAATATCATTCTGAAGAGTAATTATAAATTTTGAATCTTTAACTCCATCTTTAAGAATGTAATTAACTACAACCCGTTCTGCAAAAGCTTCATCACGCTCACTGATTGTTGCATAATTGTCATCATCAAGAATCAGTACATAGACTCCGTTATTGTTACAGCCAAAATAGGTAGAGTTCAGAAATCCCCTAACCTTTAAGGTTCTTTTATCACCATGAAATTCAAAGGTGTAATCATCGCCAAGCTTCACGCCACCACCGGTATAAAACTGATAAGGCAGGTACAGGTAGTTTTCGGTAATTGAGGTATCCTCGACAACCACTTCTATGCGGTCTATCGCAGCAGCATTTTTATCACTCTTAAATCCGCCTTTTCCATCCTCAAATATGCGCGAATCATACATAACCACTGTCTCTGAAAGTTCACCGTCACCAAATGGAAGACTGATATTGTTGTAGCCCATGCAGTGGAAAATCTCATAATGATCAACGCTGTCCTCCATCAATTCTCCAATGGTTTCGTCATCCAGTCCGGTCAGATTATTACTGATAAAAATAAACCCGTCTCCCGCGTTCAATCTCTCAGCCTCAGTGCGAGAGGTAGGATAAGCATCCGTGAAGGTCAAAAGTGCTATTCCGATAATCATGGTCGCCAGCATAATAAGCAAGAGCAGACCGATTGAAGTTCCCTTGTTTTTCTTAAAATTGGCTTTGGCAAGTAAGATAATTTTTTCCATAATCCGTACCCCGCTTTACCAACCCATAGACACAAGGAAATCGCTGAGCTTACTGTGGCGCTCCTTATCATCGGGAACATACTTACCAAGCTCGCATACGCCTGCAATCTCACCATCCTTGACATACAGAACTCTGCTGCCGCGGCGTGCGCTTACAATATCATGTGTAACCATCACAATAGACTGTCCCTTATTGTTAAACTCGGTGAGTGCATCCAGTACATCTCTACCGGTCTTAGAGTTAAGAGCTCCGGTAGGTTCGTCCGCAAATACAATCTTAGGACTGTTAATAAGTGCACGAGCGATTCCTACACGCTGTGCCTCACCACCTGAAATCTGAGTAGGGAATTTCTTCCAAAGATGCTCCTCGATATCTACCGCCTTCAGGATTTCCTTCGCCTTGGCTGTTACAGCCTTGCGATCCTTATTGACAAGAAGTCCGGCTGACAATACATTGTCGAGGATACTCATAGAATCAACGAGATATATCTGCTGGAACACAAAGCCACAATTGCTTCTTCTGAAAAGAGCAAGCTCATCGGTATTCATCTTGGTAATATCCGAATCACCTACAATCACCTTACCGAGAGTGGGCTTATCCATTCCTGACAGAGCATAGAGAAGGGTCGATTTACCGGCGCCTGATGCACCCATGATTACTGTAAAATCTCCCTCATATATTTCCAAATCGATATTTCTTAATACGTGCTGCTGAAGACCTCCGTTTGAAAAAGTCTTGCAAAGCTTCTGTGTTTCGATAATTGTTTTCATAATGTACAACCTCCTTACAGCACGTATATTACCTTTTTAATTCTTAAATGCCTTTAAGTAATCCTTAAATAAGTCTTAAATATATAATTGCTGCAAATCCGGGGTTGCAATTTTCAAGTGCAAGCTTACCATCCATATTTTGCAAAAAATAATCTGTAAGATAAAGTCCGAGTCCGGCACCGTCCTTGCCCTCAACATTGCTTCCGCGCTTATATTTATTCTTAAGAAGCGGCAGTTCATTATCCTTTACGCCCGGGCCCTTATCCGCAATTTTAAGCACCAGATAATCCTCATTAATCTCCGCACTAAGCTTAATGTCTGTACCGGCATACTTGTAGGAATTCATAAAGAGATTGTCAATCACCTGCTGAAGCCTAAGCTTATCCGCAAAAATCCTGCACTCCGGAATTCGCAGTTCACTGACATCAGACTTAAACAAATAGTCCGAATTAACTATCATTTCCTTAATAATATTTGAGCTGTATTCAAAGGGATTAACCGCTATTTCAGTAACATCACTCACACTGGAATTGAACAGATTATCCACCAGTGTTGTGAGCTGATCGCTTTTTATATTAATCTGATTGAACAGTTCCTTTGACTTATCATCTTTTGCAATCTCGTAACCGATTTCCGATGATGATTTGATGGATGCTACCGGGGTCTTAATATCATGTGAAAGCTGAGCTACCATCTCATTCTTGTCATCGTATGCCTTTTTCTCTGCTACGCGCGCAATCTTAATCTCGCTTCGCATAATGTCAAAGGCTTCTGTAAAATCACCGAATATATTCTTTTTGTCACGTTCCAGCGGAATATCCAGATTACCTCCCGCAACACGCACTGCAAAATTATTAAGTTTTCTAAAAGGATCTATAATTGTTCTCTTAAGATATATGAAAAAAGAAAGTACAATAACCAACTGAACTGCCGTGAATACAAAAAGCATGAGCTTTAAGCTTTCCTTGTATCTGTTGATCATTTCCTCAGAAGTATTTCTGATAACCAGCTTTCCCACAACACCATCCTCCGTTACTATGTCGAGCATAGTGTCATTGTTTTTTACTGCTTCATTTACAGATACAGATGCTTTATCAGAATTGGAAAAAACAAAATTACCATCATTGTCTATGATCGAATACTCAAGCTTATCGCTGTATGAGTCCGTATCTCCGTAATTTTGCGCAACAATATGAAGACACTCATTGATAACAACCGTGTCCTGCTCTATATTTCCTATTTTTCCAATGATTATTATTCCCAGAACCATCTCAAGAACAAAAGATATAATAATTGAAATCAGAAATGGTGCTCTTTTCACTTACTTACCCTCATTCATACCTACGAATCTGTAGCCTTCCTTCCAAACTGTCACAATGTAGCTCGGATTGTTAACATCAGGCTCGATTTCTTCTCTGATTTTTCTAATGTGAACATTCAATGTGCCATCAGTGGTAAATCTATCGTTCCACACATTGTCGAAAAGCTCCTGTTTGGTAATCAGGCGATTCTTATTCTCTGTCATATAGGTAAGCAGTCTGACTTCAATCGCAGTAAGCTTGCATACCTTGCCATCCACCAGCACCGCTCTGTTTACACTATCGATTCTCAGATGACCGTCATCATAATCACCGGACTGTTCCTTCGTCGCTTCACCCGCCGCAGCAGTACCCGCCATTCTTTTAAGAATAACCTTCACCTTGGCCAGGAGCACTCCGAGAGAATAGGGCTTTTCGATATAGTCGTCTCCCCCAATATTCAGCGCCAGTATCTTGTCATCGTCTGTATTTCTGGCAGACACAAAAAGGATTGGCACGTTGATAGTCTCTCTGATAAGCTTGCACAGCTCAAAGCCGGAACCATCGCCCAGATTGATATCCAAAAGAATAAGCGAAGCATCGTTATCCTTCAAAAAATCCATGGCTTCGCTCTTGCCATATACAGCCTTTGTTTTTATATCAAACATATTAAAGTACTCGCAGGTATTGTCAGCAAGCATTTTTTCGTCATCAATTATCAGACAGTCATATCTCATGATCAGCTTCTCCAATTGCTAAGAACATATATGTACATAATAACACAAATACTGATTGTGCACATGACAGACCTCGCTCATATCTAAAGTAATTTCCTAATACACAAAGAAACAGAGCGACAACAATCGCTCTGTTTCTTTATCTCCCCCCGATTTCTCGTAAAAAACATTATTCATCTGTATCGGCATCAATAATTGTATGTATGCGAATTCATCATACGAATTAACATACGAATTTAGCATTCGCATCCGATAATAATGCCACCGCGCTCACCATAGTAACTTACCAGTCCTCTTGCGGGATAAATAACAATCTCCGCGCCGGGATATGACGCTTTAATACTTTCACTCACAAGATTTGCAAGCTCTTCATTTTCAATATGAACTATTCTGACCTTGCCACCCTTAAATCCGGCATTGGTCATTTCATCCAGCATATGACCTACGACCTTCTTGGTTCCTCTGATCTTCTGACCGGGCTTGATATCTCCCTCTTCAGCAGTTCCGGTAATGGTAATATTAAGCTTTTCAACCATAGCCGCTACAAGCTTATTTACTCGTCCGTTTGCGGCGAAGTTATGAAGTGACTTAAATGCAAAGAATAATCTGGTGCTGTCAACATAAGCTCTAAGTGAAGAAGAAATCTCTTCAAAGCTTTTACCGGCTTCCTTCCACTCGATTACCTTCTCAATGGCAAGTCTCATTTCAGGTCCGGTTGTCAGAGTATCAAAAACAAGGATTTTAGTATCGGGATTACTCTCCAGATAAATATCTTTTGCAACGCAGGCACTATTGTAGGTTCCTGATATATTACCTGACAGTGATAAAACATATACCTCGTCAGCTCCTTCAAAAGACTTAAGCCAGCTCTCGGTTGAAGGACAAGCCGAATATGAACGACCCTTATACTGTGCCAAATAATCCAGCATTTCATGAACGTCCATATCCATGGTATCAACAAAATCTCTCTCATCGGTAGATATTGTCAACGGAACTGTCTCTATTTTTACACCATTCAGCATATCAACATCACACGATGAATCTGAAACAAATTTATACATATCTTCCTCACAATTCAGTTTTTATATTTGTCTGCACAAATACAGACACCAAAATAACACGTGCATTCTACGCACTATGTACTATTGTATTAACTACCCTGCTATAGTACAATTTACAAAACAGCCCGTTTTGTTCACTTTAATAACTTATTTGGTTTATAAAAATGAAAATCAGTGAGATAAAGACTAATCAAAAAACTGAATTTACCAGAAGATGTATTGCAGAAGCTGTGATAAAGCTATTAAAAAACAATTCCTTTGATCAGCTCAAGATATCCGAGATTTCTAAAGTGGCCGGAGTGTCAAGAACCTCCTTCTACCAGTACTATTCATCTGCTTATGAAGTTCTCAAGGATTATCTGAACATCATTGTATCAGAATATCTCGCAGCCAACGCTGAAATGAATTCAAAGGACAAATATTTCTCCGCTTCACATATTGTCTTCTCATTCAATTTCTTCGATCAGTACTCGGAGTTCTTTTTGACTCTGTCCAAGAACAGGCTCCACACACTTCTCTTGGAATCGGTAAATGAATTTATGATATCTCATATCCATACTGACCATGAGATATCTGTCTACAAGCTCTATGCATATGCCGGTGCATTGTTCAACAGCTTTATTATGTGGGAAGAAAACGGAAAAAAAGAAAAGGTCGAAGACATTGCCAAAGCATTGGCTAATTTCTTAGCATAGATTCTCTTAACACACGGCAATAATCTTAATCTATACCCATTATCTATATAACAGGATTGTATATAAAGAAATTGACTGCCAGTCCAATTAAAATTCCCAGTACGCCTCCAAAGAAAACCTGCAGAGGAGTATGTCCCACGAGCTCTTTTAGTTTCTTTTCCGATAAAAGTTCAGTTATATCAGACACCTCAAGAATCTTGTTTAATAACTGCGCCTGCTTGCCGGTCTCCTGGCGTACACCCATAGCATCATGCATGGTTATGAACGCAAAGAACGCACATATCGCAAAAATAGGCGAATCAATTCCACACACAAATGCTGTTCCTACCGCCAGTGAACATACTGTACTTGAATGCGCAGAGGGCATTCCTCCATCACCAAACAGTCTTTTTATATCAAATTTTTTCGTTACCACCGCATTGGTAAAAAGCTTGGCAACCTCGGCTCCACACCATCCTGCCACACCGCTTATCAATACCTGATTGTTGATTATCTGGTTAATTATTTTAAGCATATCTTAACTTCCGTTTTTTACTCACTTACTACCTGATTCTTACCGGACTGTTTGCCCTTATACAAGAGCTTATCCGAACGCTGAACCCATCTATTAACAGGTTCATCCTCGACACATCTGCTCACGCCTATTATTATATGCCTTTATGAGTGAAATTCATACTTCACAACCAAACTTTCGAAAAAAGAAGAGGCTAACCTCTCCTTTTACAATCAATATTGTGAATAAAAGAAATCCTGCCGAACTGATTCAGCAGGACTTCTTTGAGGAAAGTTTATCACATTGTTTATTTTAATGGGTTATTAATGTCCGGTAAATTCTTTTAAGTCATCTTCCAATTTCTTTTTACGTCTTATACCGATTACTTCTTTCTCTTACCTGAGATTACAACACTCTGGATTATAAGGAACAGGCAAAGCATTGCAGCAATGGTAATTCCTGTCCACCAGGGATCGGTAAGTCCTGCTGAAGCAACAATATCCTTAATGGTAGAAAGTGACAATACACCGAACAGAGTTCCGATAATATTACCTACACCACCGGTAAGCATTGTTCCTCCGATGATTGAAGAAGCGATAGCATTCATCTCCATTCCAAGTGCGTTAGAAGGTGATCCGCTTCCTACATACAAAACGTATACAAATCCACCGATTCCTGCGAGAAGTCCGCAGATAATATGTGAAAGGAAACGTGTGCGCTTTACATTGATTCCAAGCATAAGTGCACTCTGAGCATTACCTCCGACTGCATAGAAATGACGTCCGATCTTAGACCATCTGAGCAGTACAAATAACAAAACAACGATGACCAATGCTACTATTACGCCAATATTGATGTATACTGGCATGAACACACCGCGATTGTTAAATGATCCGATAAACGGTATCTCAATTCTGGTATCCTTCAGTGCTACGAATGCTTCATTCTTAACATCGAAGGGTTCTGAGTGAATGATTGTAATCAAACCTCTCGCAAAGAACATTCCCGCCAGCGTTACTATGAACGGCTGTATTTCAAGGTAAGCAACTAGGAAGCCCTGTATCAAACCGAATGCCAGTCCTACTCCCAATGCAATAAGAAGTGCTACAACCACGTTACCACCATGCAAGTCGAGATATACTGCACATATCATACTTACGAGAGCTACAACACCGCCGACAGAGATATCGATTCCACCGGTAATCATTACCACACTCATTCCACATGCAGTAATAATCAATGCAGCGTTGTTAATTAAAATGTTACATAATGCCTGAGGCTTAAGGAATCCTTTTCCTTCAAAAATCATAGCGCTGACATACATGAGTACAAACGCTACTATAGTAATTAACAGAAGCTTATTGGTATCTGTAAGTGAATTAAACCACTGTAAAATATTCTTCTTCTGTTTTACAGCGCTGGATGTATTTTCAGTCTTAGTCATTCCCATACTTATACACCTCCGTTAACTGCTTTTTTTGCTTTAATCTTCTTGGTAATCTGTGCGAACTTGTCTCTTACAGCTGGAGCACTGATAATAACAAGAAGAATAACAACTACAGCCTTGTAAGCAGGAAGCGCATCTGAACGTACCTGCAATTTATAAAGAGTTGTTGTAAGGAACTGAATTACATATGCACCAAGTATTGATGCCCAGATATTATACTTACCACCGCTCAGCTTGTTACCACCAAGAGCAACCGCAAGAATCGCATCCATCTCGATATCCTTAGCAATTACCGAATAAGTGATAGTTGAAATACGTGTAACCTTAATCAACGCTGCTACTGATACGAAGAGACCTAAAATTACAAAGCTCATGAACTTCATAAACTTAGGATTGATACCATTAAGTCTTGATGATTCTTCGTTGATACCAACTGCCTGTGTGAACAGCTTCAGATTAGTGAACTTCTGTACCAATGCAATGATAATCATGCAGGCAATTGCGATAAATACAGGTGTGGGAATCGGAACTCCGGGAAGGAAGTTACCGATATATCCAAATGAGGGCTCGCCGATAATAGGTAGACGGTTCTCATTAATCCATGCTGCAATTGAACGACCTGCAGTATAGAGAATCAATGTGGCAACCATTGGCTGAATCTTGAACTGTGCTACCAGCAAGCCATTGAATGCTCCGCAAAGCATTGCAGCAAGTGCACCTACCAAAAATGCAACAAATATAGGTGCAAGCAATTTATCGGGCTGAGGATTTGTTCCGCAGAGAACTCTCAGCATTGTACTACCGCTTATGGCGATAACCGCACCTACTGAAATATCCTGTCCACCCGTTGCCGCGGTAACGATTGTCATACCGATTGCCAATATTGCGAGCTCAGAACCAAAGTCAATGATGGATATCAATGATCCGGAAAGAACCGGAAATCCTTCCTTGGTTTTCAAAATTGTAATTACGAAAAATGAAGGGTCATTAATCAGGTTAAATATTATCAGGAGCAACAATGCTACCAAGGGAATAAATAACTGATTGCCCACAAATTTTTTCAAAATATTTGTTTTCTTTTCCATTACTATTCTCCTGCGATTGTGCTCATAATCTTGGTCTGAGAAATGTCATCACCTGTAAGTTCACCTACAACTCTTCCGTCTCTCATAACTACAAGTCTTGAACATGTTCTGATCATCTCATCCTGCTCTGAAGAAATGAAGGTAATACTCATTCCTTCTGATGCAAGCTTTAATACAAGCTTCTGAATGTCTACCTTTGTACCTACGTCAATACCTCTTGTAGGCTCATCAAGGATGAGATAATTAGGGTGTGTAAGCAACCATCTTGCAAGAATACACTTCTGCTGATTTCCACCTGAAAGAGACTTGATAGGAGTCTCCGGTGAAGCCGTTTTAATATCAAGAAGCTTGATATATTCTTCCGCGAACTTGTTTTTCTCCTTCTCTGACAGAGGCTTGAAAAATCCTTCAAGCACCTGAAGTGCAAGGATGATATTATCTTTAACTGAAAGGTCTCCGATAATACCGTCATTCTTTCTGTCTTCAGGCAAGTATGCAATTCCATGCTTCATCGCATCGATAGGAGCTGCAATCTTAACCTTCTTTCCTTCAATCTTGATCACGCCGCCGATTGTCTTATCCGCGCCGAATATTGCACGAACACACTCGCTTCGACCTGATCCGAGAAGTCCGGTAAATCCGTTAACTTCTCCTTTATTGATATAAAAATCAAATGGCTTGATTCCGGTTGTACTGTGAAGTTTCTCAACCTCAATTACAGGAACCTCGTCCTTTTGCGAATTTACAGCTTTATCTTCCTTAATATCCGCAAGGTCATCCATCTCTTTACCAAGCATTGTTGATACAAGCTTAAGTCTGGGAAGCTCTGCTACGGTATATTCTCCGATAAATTTACCGTCTCTTAAAACGGTGATTCTATCGCTGACAGCATATACCTGATCAAGGAAATGAGTTACAAAAACAATACCTACTCCCCTACTCTTTAAGTCTCTCATAAGCTTAAAAAGCTTTTCTACTTCCTGCTCATCGAGAGAGGATGTGGGTTCATCCAAAATAAGTACTTTACAGTCCATATCCACTGCGCGGGCGATAGCTACCATCTGCTGTACAGCTATTGAACAGCTACCAAGCTGCTGTGTTGCCTTCGCAGGTATATCCAAATTTTTAAGAATCTTATCTGCTGCCCTGTTCATATCTTTCCACTTCAGGACTGCTCCTGCAGTAGTTCTTCCAATGAACATATTCTCTGCAACTGAAAGATTCGGGCACAATGTAATTTCCTGATATACAGTACTGATGCCGACATTCTGAGCATCCTGAGGAGATTTTATTGATACCTCTCCTTTGTGTCCGTCGAGCATTATAGAACCTTCGTCTTTGCTATATACGCCTGTAAGAACCTTGATGAGTGTTGATTTGCCGGCACCGTTTTCTCCCATGAGAGCATGTATTTCTCCCTTTCTAAGAGTAAACTGTACACCCTGCAACGCATGAACGCCCGGAAAACTCTTGTGGATGCCGCGCATCTCCAATACTGTCCCTTCCTGCATGTTCATCTCTCCTTCTCTACATAAAAAGCGCGGTAGGCTTACGGTAACGCCCGCTTACCTCCCGCGCCTTAATATTAAATCCAATACTAATTTAGAAATTAGATACCGTAGTTGTTTACATCATCCTCGGTAATGGTGGTAGCATCGAATCCCTTCTCGTTCATGATGATGGTCTTCTCAGAAATGGTCTCACCAGCTTCGATCTTCTTGATGATATCATTGATGTACTCAGCCTGGAAAGGATTGCACTGTCCATCATAGTTCCAGTTCTGGTTAAGAAGCTCGGTAAGAGCCCACTTGTTGCAGTCGAAACCGATGATAAGTACTTCTCCGCCTACACCGTGAGTGATACCAGCCTTATCAAGAGCTGCTACAGCTCCCTTAGCCATATCGTCGTTCTCAGCATAGATTACGTTGAAAGGAGTCTTTGCATCGATAACAGCCTGTACGATCTGCTGTGCATTGTCTGCTGACCACTCACCGGTCTGCTGTGCTACAATGTTCCAGCCACTAGCCTTTGCCTCATCATCAAGAGCGCCTGAACGTCCACGCTGTGCAGCTGAACCCATAACACCCTGAATGTGGATGATGTTGTACTCTGAAAGGTTCTGGCTCTTGAGCCAATCTACAGCCTGCTGACCTTCCTTAGCCATATCTGAAACGATAGAAGCCTCGTAAAGTGATGGATCAGCATCGATTGTACGGTCGAAAAGGATAACCTTGGTTCCAGCCTTCTGAGCATCCTTAAGTACGGTGTCCCAACCAGCAGTATCAGCTGCTGAGATAAGAAGATAATCAACACCGTCAGTGATGAACTTCTGAGCTGCTGCGATCTGCTCGTCATTCTTTAAGCTATAGAAGAATGATGCTTCGTAGCCGTTCTCTTCAGTGAACATCTCCTTAAGAGATCTGTCGTTTGCTGCACGGTAACCTGACTCGTTAGGATCATTGTTGATGATACCTACGGTGATCTTGTCACTCTTGCCAGCTCCGCATCCTGCTAAAGCGAATACCATAGCAAGTGCAAGAATAATTGCCAAATATTTTTTCATTTCTTTTTCCTCCCTAATATATTTAGCCTATGCGATCGAAATGCTAATCGCACTCCGTTACATGTGATAATAATACTTGATATCAACCTGCTCAGAAACAGACTAATTTCCAACTCTTTATGATTATTTTCTGAAAAAACAACGCAAAAAAAAATCGGCAGCCAAAAGTTGTCGATTTTTTTACAAAATGTTTGTTTTTTTACGAAAATATATAATTTATTTAATATGCTCGTTCATCAATAACCTCATGAGTTATGGAATCATATGAAAAATAGGTATCACTAACGTATGATCTCTTACTCGGAGTATTTCCGGCCTCTATGCTTCTGATGAGATTTGCCACTCTGGGGCCGTGCAGCGGATTACACTCAACGCAAAGATTAATATCTCCGACAAGACATCTTTCGAGTGAAGATCTGACAGCATCAAACGAAATGATAATAATACCGTCCTCTCCACCATATTCAATCCCTGCTTCGTCCAAAGCTTTAAGAACACCAAAGGTCATATTGTCATTCTCGCTGTAGATTACATCAATGGTCTCTCCGGTATCCTGAATTTTTTCCAAATATTCTTTTGTAACCTCGTAGGCCAGTGCCTCTGTGTATTCACCATCAAGCACGCTTACAATATTCCAATTAATATGTTCATCAACAGCATCCTGCAGTCCCTTAGTTCTAAAAATCTGTGCAGTCGCTCCGTTTGTTCCCCTTACATGAAGGATATTAATCTCGTCGTTCTCTCTTCCGCGTTCTTCCAGCTCACCCTCAAGCCATTCCGTAGCCATCTTACCTTCCTGCAAGAAATCCGAGCCAACCCAGTTAATATAGAGAGAATCATCTGATACATCCACCTGTCGGTCTACAATAATAACAGGAATACCTGCCTGCTTTGCTTCCTTAAGAACATCGTCCCAACCGTTCTCTGTGATAGGAGCAAGAACAATATAGTCGACCTGCTGCTGAATAAAATTACGAATAGCTTTGTACTGATTTTCCTGTTTCTGCTTCGCGTCATCAAAAATCAGTTCAAATCCTTCTTCCTCGCATAAAGCTTTCTTCATGGATTCGGAATTGGCCACACGCCAGCTTGACTCCGATCCAACCTGAGAAAAGCCGACTACTATAATATCCTTTTTTTCACTGTCAGCTACATTCACGCAACCTGTCAGGCCAAAAATTGCCATAATTATGACTGCCATTGCGATAAAAAAATATTTTTTTGCCATTATCTATACCGTAACCTCGCCGCTCATCGATTCCACTGTTTTGACCATAGGAATACAAATTCTGATCAAGGTTCCCTTGTTCTTTTCACTGGTAATATCGAAGCTACACTCTGCTCCAAACATCAGATTCAATCTCTTATATACAGCTGCCATTCCAAAGCCTGCAGAATGCTCGGCCGTGAGTGATTCTCGGACTCTGTCCAATTCCTCCTCAGTCATACCAATTCCGGTATCCTCTACGGTAAGAACTATTTTATCGTCCGCTAACTTGCCGTTAATCAGAATCTTACCCATCTCACGCTTTAGCTTAATTCCGTGATAGAGAGCATTCTCAACCAAGGGCTGAAGCGTAAGCTTGGGAACCATATATTCTCCGATTTCATCCGCAAAATCTATATTATAAGTAAGCTTATCTTTATAGCGAACCTGCTGAATCTCAAGATAACTCTTAACGTGAAGCTGTTCCTCAGTGAGCATAATCACATCACGGCCTTTGCTCAGCGACGAACGGAAGAAATTTGAAAGACTCGATACCATTTCCACCGCCTGGCTATTCTTGCCGGTTTCAACCAGCCATATAATCGTATCCAATGTATTATAAAGAAAGTGCGGGTTAATCTGAGCCTGCAAAAGCATGAGCTCCATCGCTCGAATTTTATTAGCCTCTTCTTTGTTAAGCTCCAGCTGCTGTGCAAGACGCTCAATCATTTCCTCGAAACTGTTACTGAGTGCCTGAAGTTTTTCATCACTGGCTTTAACTGGTTCGATAGGGGTAAGTTCTCCGGCGTCCACACTCTGAACTCTTCCGTACAGCTCATCAATCGGTCGGGTTATGCTTCGGCTGATTGCTATTGCACGGCTAATTGCAATCGCCAGCAATACTACAGTAAATACAGCAAATAAGATTAGTTCTACCCTAATCATCATGTCCATCTTGGTCTGTAGTACCGCGAGCTCTTCAGCCTCACTATAGAGATACTGATACATATAATCCTGAATGAGCTCAGTCAGAATATATACGTTGGTTTCCAGCTGTTCCATTCGTTCATCATAGCTTTCTGTCTGCGATATTTCCTGCATTCTTTCCTTCAGGTTACCGCATAGATTTATAACGCTTCGTATAGATCGCTGGCTGTCCTTATTACTGGTTCTCTCTGAAAGCGTATTGGCAAGTTCCAGTGCCCTATTTACATCCCCCATCGGAATTCCGGTGGCATACTCACTTCCCGTGGCATAGTAATACATCTTAAGATCGATTTCGTTCTTAAAATCCTGTCCGAATCCGGATGCCAACGTAACATTTCCGCTTACATTTTCATACTGAACATTTCTGAATATAAACATACCGATGTTGATTGCAAAAAGAGCCAACATCGGTATGAAAATAGATAACATCAGTAAACGCAACTTATCTGACAGAGATGAATTTTTTGCTGCAGTATTCTCTTTATTTCTCTTCTTGCAGTCCTTCACGTTATTTCTCTCCACGGTAATCTCTCGGTGTACATCCGACTGTTTTTCTGAAAATAAAACTGAAATATCTGGGATCCCTATAACCTACCTGGAATGCTATCTCTCCTGATCTCATAGATGTCTGTCTCAGAAGCTGCTGAGCCTTTTCCATTCTCTTTTTAGTGAGATACTCTATAAAGGTTTCTCCGATTTCCTGGCTAAATACCGCGCTAAAATAGTTAGCACTTACATTAACCGTTTTTGCAATTGTGTTAAGTGAAATATCCTCATCTGCAAAATGCTCATCTATATAGCTTATGGCGTTTTTAAGTATTGAGCTGTAGCGATTCTGTGATTCTGCATCGCGGATTTCTATTACACGTCTGAGTACCGATGTGAGATAGTTTTCTGCCTCGTCAATTTCCACCACTGAAGATATCTCGGGAAGAGATTTTAGGAACGCATCCTGGTTCTCTCCAAAGCTCTTAGCTACTATTGCGGCATTAAATCTCGCACTCAGTAGAATATATTGTCTAAACAAAAGTGACTCTGTTGCAGTACCCATATTACGCAAATAATTCTCTACAAACTGATCAAGCTCGCTCTCGAGGCCTGTCTGTAAAAAGTTTCTGATAATCATTGGATCTATTTTCTCTACATCAAGATTATCCAAAGAACTGATATCATCATTCACTGCAGAAGCCGATTCACTTCCCGCCTCAAAAATATGCTTCGCCGGATATATATGACGTAATGATATTCTGCTGTTGGCATCGTTATAGCACTTAGGTAAAGCACTGAGGCGCTCTACAGGAGTACCCTCTGCGACATACCAACAACTATTTGTCAGGTTCTCGCACTTTTGAGAAACATCATCAACACACTTCTTGGTAATATAATCGATATTATTCTGCTCACCCTTTACCAAAATAGCATAGGTCATGAGATTGCATCTGAAAAGCAGATAATTTTCATCATCAATAATATGCTCAAAAAGCTTATCCTGAAGATCTGCTGTAACTTCGGAATACTCTCCACCCATAGTCTGCGGCTGAAGAACAAAAAGGACTAAATTGTAACAGCCTGCATCAATATTGATTCCGAGTTTTTCCGCTACAGTATATATATCTCCAACCTTCAAAGTACCCGCAGTAATCTCCTCGAAGAATTTACGCATCTCATACTGCTCATAGTTCTGCAGCTCATGGATATACTGAAGATCATAGTTTTTCTGCTCCTGCTCTTTTTCTATCTTTTCCTTAATCTGAGCAAGTTCCTCATTGAGCGCAACTTTAGTAATAGGCTTAAGAAGATACTGGTCGACATTTAGCTTAATCGCTTCGCGCGCATAGTCAAAATCTCCATGACCGCTGAGAATGATTATCTTCATCTCGGGCATTTCTTTGGTTACTATACGGCATAGTTCCAAGCCATCCATAAATGGCATCTTAATGTCTGTAATAAGTAAATCCGGTCTTAGCTTTCTAATCATAGGAAGAGCCATTTCGCCATCCTCGGCCTCTCCTACAAACTCAAAACCATTTTCCTTCCAGTCAACACTATCTCTTATTCCTTCGCGCACAAGACATTCGTCTTCGACGATAAATACTTTTAACATATGTCCCCCAATAAATTCTGAACAAAATTCTTATATATTTCAGCACATATAATACTTACTATTACATAATACCAAAAATAAGAATCAATACAACATAATAAAATGAGCAGCACTCGTATCCAAGTGTCTGCTCATTAATATTATGAATTGAATTATTCAATTTAGCTTGCTTGCAAATATAACCTTATTCGTGGAAATAAGACATACTCTTATCAAGCTCTACTGCCATATTATTCATCTGCTCACAGTAATCGCTAACCTTCTGGATTTCAAGCAACATATTTCCGACATTGTGAGTAACTTCCTCGTTGCTGGCTGTATTTTCCTGGCTGAATGCACTCAGATTGGTGACGTTATCAATTACGTTTTCCTTATACTTGGTAAGGTTAGCAGTCTTGTTGGCAATATCTTCAATCTTTCTAGCTGAACTAGCGATATTAACACTCAGCTCCTGATATTTCTTCTGAGTCTCCGCAATGCTCTCCTGCTCCTTAATAATCAAGACATTTACATCGCCGATACGCTGTACGGATACTCTGGACATTTCCGTAATATGATTTGCAATACGCTTAATCATCTCCGCGCCTTCAGCACTCTGTTCCGAAAGATGTCTGATTTCTTCTGCAACTACCGCAAATCCACGTCCCTGCTCTCCTGCTCGCGCTGCCTCTATAGACGCATTCAGTGAAAGAAGGTTGGTCTGATCCGAAATATTCAAAATCAAATCAACTGCCTGGCCGATTTCAGCGATAGACTCATTTGTTATATTTATCTGCTTAGAAATATCTTCTACTGCAGAAACAGTCTTCTCACTGCTACTAAGAATTCCTTCCATGTTAGACATTGCTTCTTCATTTGACTTAAGCACTGCCTGAGTATCACCACCAAGCTGTTCAACATTCTCGTCGATATCGTTCACAACATTTCCGATTTCAATCATCTGGCAGTTAATATCCTGAACGTTTAAATCCATAGAAGCAGCTGCCTTAGACAAATCATCCATCGTTCCGTTAATTCGCTCAGCAATAGCTGTGTTGTTGCGGCTGAGGTCTGTTACATTATGTATGCCCTCAATCAGCTCGTTTGAAGTACCCTTTACATGATTAATGGTTTCTCGCAAATTAGTCTGCATGACAGAGCTTGAATCCATCAAAATACCAAACTCACGTATAATTGATTTATGCGAATCTCGAACGGCAATATTACCCTTTGCCAGTTCATCAACATCATTTCCTACTATACGGAATGTCTTTGCTATCCTCATACCAAGGAAATAGCAAATCGCACCGAAGAACACAAGAAGGATGATTGCCATCACAATAATTTTTATCATGAATGATTTTAATGAATCCTGATAATCCACTTTAGGCTGTGCTACAAAAGCAACACAATTTACCTTACCGTCACGATAAATCGGCATATAATAACCAAAATATTCTTTTCCTTCAATGGTTACCGACTCATCATAATATCCGTCACCAAGCTCGGCTATGCTCTTCTTCATCTCGATATCACGAACACGATAGCCGTTTTCATTCTTAATAGAAGTGGTACAAGGGATGCCATCCATGATAATGGACATCTCAATATTCTTATCACTAAGGCTCTCTAAATAATCGTAATAATTAGATGCGTTCATGGCTGTGATATTGTTCTGATCACAATACCCGGTCAAATTGCTGGCAACAACATACAGGGTATTCTCCACGCTCTTCATCATATTATTATTGGTAAGAATCATGGTAGAAGTAGCAATAATCACTATGGTCACTATGATCGGTATCATAGCTATAGCTATAAGAATTTGGAAGAAGCTCAAACCACGCTTAGTTGATTTACCGGCCTTTTCCACCTTAACAGGCTCCTCTGCTACAGGTTCTTCTGCCTCAGCCACTTCTACTACTACAGGTTCTTCCGCCTCAGCCACTTCTACTGCTACAGGTTCTTCTGCCTCAGCCACTTCTACTACTACAGGTTCTTCCGCCTTAGCTGCTTTCTCTGCCACAGGTTCATCTGCCACAGGTTCCTCTGCCAAAGGTTCCTCTGCCACAGGTTCCTCTGCCGCGGTATTCTTCGCTTCATCTGCATCAGGATTTTTAATTTCCTCTTTAGGCGAATTATCTGCCTCTTCATTGTGAGGATTATTTACTTCTTCATCAACAGGCTTATTTTCCATCTCTTCAATAGGCTTAACTGTTTCATCAATTTTCACCTTTTTAGGTTTTTTCGCCATATCATTACCTCCACATACATAATAATTAATTATATATTATTTCGTGAACAAACAATATAGTAATATTGCATATCAATAATCCATATTGTTGATTAATTGAATAAATCAAGAGAAGCAACTCTATCAAATGATTTATATATTCTATAAAACTGCCTTCCGCTTACTCTCTTAGATATCTCCTTTTCGAAGGCTTCCATACTCACATCGAAATCCCTAAAGCACATCATTCCACCTGTTTCATTTAAGTGAGTAACCGCCAATGAAATATCAATCAAATCATCACAATATTTTGAATCTTGAAGCATAGCCTCCAGGAAATCCTCGTAATCCACATGTCTGGCATAGCGTATAGAACCTTGCCACTCATTGGGTTCATTAGTAATATCATATTCCACCCCGGGGAGTTCCTCTCGCTTACACTCACAAGGAAGCTGACCTGCTCCGTGTCTGGTGACATAGCTACGCGTAACATAAATCACCTCGTTTAATATCATCCCCCTCTTTTTAAGGAATGTTATTGGATTAATGATACCTGTTCTTGAAGTCGTAAGATTCGGTGCATAGCGCAGATAAAATTCATCCAGCAACAGTCCCTGGCCGCTTTCAAACACAATCCTGTCAAAGCTCTCGAGCCAGCTTCTGTCTGCGTCGATTACTTTTATATAGTCGACATTCCTCTTCACAGCCTCAGAAAAATTCAACAAAACATTATCGTCATCCAGCATCTCAAGTATAGACTTATAGCCATCAAGCTCTTGAGATGCTCCGTGACTTCTGTCTGCTCCGAATTCTCCGGATCCCGCAAATTCATCCAAGCTCAGTTCTCCCATGCGCGCCTGAGTATGCTCGTTGCGAATATATTTTAGTCTGTCAAAGATCCAATCCACATCGTTTTCCGTGATATCACTCACGGTCAAGCCAAAGCCTGCAACGATTCTCTCTCTGCACTCATTGATTCCCATGCCACAGCTTCCGTGTCTGTTATCTCCACGTTTAGATTCTATAGCCATATTCAAAAGCACATCGTCAATAACTGTGATTGGAGTATTTTTTTCTGCATAAATCTGCGGAATAAATCCATATACATTATTAAAGTTCTCGATTTCACTTCCAAGCTGATATAAATCAGAATAGTAGGTTTCTGCAAGCAATGTAGAAGCACCGAACTCAGCTCCCGAGCCAATCTGATGATGTATGAATCGAACCAAATCATCTGTAACGTCACACCCGCGTTCCATATCACATCGACTATCTATGCCACGTCTGCATTCCACTGTATGTCCTGCCTGTGCGCCGCCATTATGCTTGATTATCAGATTTTTCCCCAAATGCAAACAGAGGCTTGCCGAAACAAGCCCCTTTCCTTCATCTCCAAAATTTTTGCCGACTACTGCATATGTTCTCATAAGTAATAACAGACCCAATCATATAATTTATATGCGGACAATATTCCTCACAGTAATATACCTTACAGTGATATACCTTCGTCATCAGAATAAATTGCCAGCTGGCTAAGTGCAGAATTGATAACAGGTCTCTTTATCTCATCCCACTGCTCAAGAATATCATCGATTTTTCTGCCATTCTGAAGCTGAATAATACTAATAATTACCTCAGGAATACTCTCAAGATTCTCAGGTGACATTTCAAGAGTATGTCCCTTGAGGAATATATTCTTATTTCTTCCTCCGAGAGTAATATGGAAAACATGGAACTTCTCTGATACTTCGTCGTAGAGACTTTCACGAGAAGCTGAACCAATCTCATCTCCTATAACTCGGCTTATCGTATTCTCGACATCGCTGGCTCTGATGTCGGCATCATCACCGATGGTAAATACAAAGCCCTTCTTGCCACGCTTCTTGATTGCATCGATATTAGTATGTCTTGATAAAAACTCCCACAAGCATGTAGGAACTACCTGACCGCTTCCGGCATTTTCAAAATAAAGCTCAAGAAGCTGCTCTGCAATTCTGATATCAGACTCAAACTGGGTAACCTGAAGAGGTGAGTTATCTCTGTAATCACCGTAAGCTGCGCACATAAGTGCAGGATCTTCAACCGCACCGGTTGAATAGAGCTTCATGATTAATTCATTCAATGCCTTTGTAGCAACCTCGACCGCAAGGTAACCCATTGAACCTGTTACATCAAGGCCTACAACTATAGGTGTTGTGCTGGGATGGTCTGCAGAATCAAAGCACTCTCTTGTTCCGATATACTTAGGGTCAAACTTAGGGTCACACTGGGTTTTGGTGAAAACCTCCTCTACCCTCTTATTGCTTGTAAGATTTCTGCTCTGCTTTAATTTTGACCAATCTGATGCTGAATAACTTCCGTATCCCATTATATGTCCTCCTCATAATAGATTACTTATTTTCTGATTTCTCATATTCTGATTAAATATCATTAATCATATATTCTAATTATTTATTATCTTTACATCTGTACAAATTTATGGCCGCCAAAGCCCTTCTCAATAACTGTATCCCATCTCGTAAAATCATCAAAAGCATCCTTCGCCGGAGCTGAATTAAGGAAATCATACAATTCCTTAACTTCTCTGGTATTCTCCGCCAAATCTGTAGCCGTTCTTCTGAGCATCTTCAAGCTTTTCTCAGTAGTAGGACTAAGCTTTCTCCAATCACCAAAAAGCGCTCCCTCGTGAGTGGCCGGATTAATAAACACCGAATCACCACTGATATCATCATAGCCCATTCCCGAGTACTCAAGCGTACAGCAGAAGTTTTCCATTCGTGAAATCACCCATGCAAGGTGAACTGCAGGCCATGGAGAAAACATTGATGCCGGATAGAATCCCGGACGTCTGACGAATACCAAAGCTCGCTTTTGCTGTGCCAATTGAAGGTAGATTTTGAGTTCCGGGAAGCATCTTTTTAGCTTATTATCTGCTTCCGGCAACTGCAATCTGTCGAGACCGTCCATAAATGCTTTTGACTGTCTTTCGTCATTGAAAATATATACGACTGTTTCCTTACAGATATAAAAAACAAAATCACCGCAGTCCTTCTTAATCATATATTCCAGAGACAACGGCTTACCATTTGCCATTTCGTAGCTGTCACGGCCTTCTACTTTCCACAATGTATCTGAACTATAGTCAAATTCCTTACTGTCATTTTTAGCCTTGTAATACTCTAAAAGCGACTTACGGAATACCTTATTTTCCCTGTAATCAGCATCTGTCAGAAATGATTTTCCACCGCAATACGGGCAAGAAAAGCTTCCTGCATCACCAAGATCCATCTGTGCACCACAGGTTTTACATTTATAAATTATCATATCTGCTTCCCCTTCATACATCTTCTAGCGTTGCCGACTACATAACAAAAGGACCACTTCTATCATTCCTTACTCTTGTTGTAGTAATGCTCAAGTTCTTCTCTGCATGATATAAATACCTTTGCCAGCTGTGGATCGAAATGGGTTCCGGAATCATTCTCTATAATCTCAAAAGCTTCATCATAAGAGAAGGCATCCTTATAGCATCTCTTACTTACCAATGCATCAAATACATCTGCAAGAGCCATTATTCTTGCTTCGACAGGGATTTCATCTCCTTTTAAGCCATGAGGATATCCGCTTCCGTCCATTTTTTCATGATGATAGTGAGCCACGTTTTGTGCCACTCTTAAAAAATTAGGCTCCTCAACTTCTGACAATATCTCGGTGACCATGCGATAGCCGATTTCAGAATGAGTCTTCATCTTGGCATATTCTTCTTCAGTAAAACGTCCCTGCTTTCTCAGTATGGCATCATCAACACCTATTTTTCCCAAATCATGCATAGGCGCACTACGTATAACGAGTCTGAGAAAATGTCTGTCGAATCCAAGATCAGACTGAAGAAGCTTATCTGAAAAAATCCTTACAACCTCACTGGTTCGCTTAATATGTCCACCGGTACTTAAGTCTCTCGATTCGACCATCTGCGCCATACCCAGAATGGTTTTTTGCTGAATGAAACGAATTCTTCGAGTCTTCTCATCTACATCCTGTTTAAGTTCCTCGTTGTATCGTTCTTTTAAGTCGATAATAAGTCGATCCGCAGTATCGTCTCTGAGTTCTATAGTAAATCCTTTGAGGCTTCCGAACGCATCTGTAACCACGTGAATCATGCCTTCATAGCACTTGTCACCCAGCCAAAATGGCTCTATCTCGCGATGAACATGCTTCTGATGTGCATCCTCTTTGTACATCTCTTCAAGCGGAGCTATCTGCTCAATAAGTGCCTGCAATGATTCTGAACATTCGCCGATTTTCTCTCCTATTCTGAACTTAGCAAGCTCCGGGAAAACGTCACGCATATAATCATTACATCCCTTATATACTTTACGCTTGTTAAAAGTAAGGAAGCCTACTCTACCTAACTGTTCATTTATAATATCCTTGTTTTCATATACGGTATACAGATTCGAATCATATACCGGAATCAGCGCACCTAACATCAGTACAACAAATGCAATCGGAATCAACTCAACCTCTAAATGAGCTGCTTTTTCAATAACATATGTCGTTACCGCCAAGGTAGAAAAAATGAGCATTGCGAGAACACTTCGTCTGTTAACCGACTTATTTTTAACCAATGCATATATTGCAACCGCAAACGCACCAAGCAAATACAGGTACATGGTTATCGGATATATCACATGAAGCGGACCATATTCTCTGACCATATATGTAGTTCCGTTCTTTTGATATATGCTGGCTGATTTGTAAAAAATTTCACTTCTGCCAATAGTACATACAAGTCCAAAAAGCGCACACTGGATAAGCACCAGAGCAACAACAAGAAATCTCGGGAGCTCAACATGACATATTTCCAAAACCATCAGGAAATAGAATATCGGCAGGAATATACCTCCGACATAAGCTATTATCTGAGCAAACAAAGCCACCTCTACGCTCGGAGCTGTCGCTATAAAATAAAAACCCAAATTTGATATTATGATAATCAGAAGGTTGATGAACTGAATGGTACTGTTTCTTACGTCAAGTACCTTCAATCCAACCAACATCAATACAGAAATCACCAGACATCCCAAATATAAAAATTCCATATGCATACTCCTATCAGAAATCCTTATAAGTGAAAATATTACTTAATTCTATTTTATCACACAATACCTGTTACTAAAAAAGAAAAAATGTGAAAACCTCAAGCCGAATGTGTCAGCACAAAATAATCTACTCTAATCGGTCTGTATAGCTCATATCCGTGATTACCCAGTCATATTCCTCAATCTGCAATCCATATCCGCAGTAATCACATTTACCACCCGACACAAGTGAAATACTTGCTCCGCATTTAGGGCACTTATACATCGTCACATCATGCTTAATCTTGTGATCTCTTCTCTGTCTGAGTGAAACAAATACTATTCTTCTTTCATTGGTAACACCATTAGGGCCATCAATAGTCAGGAAGAGTTCTCTGGTAAGATCAATGTATTGATAAATATCATCTGTCCTAAAAGCCTTCATTCGATAGGCTCCGGGCTCACAAATAATGGTAGCCTGCAGGCTGTTAATCATGGGCGTGATATCATTTACAACAAAATTCTGTACATCTGCCCAGCTGTTGGCATAGCTTATTGCCTTAAGCTTGCAATCCAAAGAGGCCAGAAATTCTTCATTACTAAACGATGCATCTGCTCTCTTGATATCTCTCTTAACAAGTCCCGAAGCAGCCGGTCCCTTTTTGTTACTGCGTACCTGCATGGATATAGCTATTGCTATTCCGCCTATTATAAATCCGAGCTTAATAAGCAAAAGAATCGGTATTGCAAGATAAGCCAGTTTGCCATATGTCCCACCATAATGAGCCACTTGTAAAATAGTAGGTATAAAAACAATAAATGGGAAAAACAAACCGCAGGCAATCATTATAACTGCCGGTATTATTCCAATCAGTGAGTTGTGTCCAACCTCACGGTTTCCGAATCTCTCAGCGTTGGAAAACAGTGCACATACCTTATCTTCGAACTGATCCACGGTATACTTCGTTCCACAGTAATCACATCCATCCAACAGATTCTGATATGTAGTCTGAGCACCGCAATTCATACAAATATAGGTCTCATTCGGAGTCTTCGAACTGATGACATAATATCTCATTCTGTTGACTCTGTTTTCACGATGAATTTCCATTCCGTTTCTTATAAACGAACGTGCCAAACTGGTGGACTCGGTCACATTACACACTAGGAATCTGCCATCGGTTTTGTATGAAAAAGTAGCATCGTCCCCGCTCCTTTTATAAGGCATTATTACCTTGTTAAAATCCCTGTAGGAAACGTAAATCATATGCTGCTCGAGTCTTCTCTTTTCCAGATACAGACTGTACCAGTGCTCCTGAGTAACTGTCGTCATCGGATTAGGGTTGGTAGATACCCCGTTCATAAACCACTGTACCAATTCATTTCTGTACTTAGCAACCAACGACTCATTTCCGTAGTCCAAATGCCTGTAACGATATGGATTTGTAAGTACGTCCCCGGCTTCCTTAAGGCTCTCGTTGATTTCCCGTGACATATCTCTATTATTATTTGTCGCCATCCATTCCCCTCTAAAATCAATAACACAGTGTCTTTTGCAGATGCTATTATGCTATATCATTTATTATATTTTATAAACTGCATATGATGCAAATTAACCATGCACTAATATAGTTATAGGTCAAAAAAACAGCAGATATTTTCCAATATCTGCCGTTAAAACAACTACAAATATCAGCTGTTTTCATACCCTTTCATTCATCATATAAATATTGTATAATAATACTATTGGTACGTTTTGTATCAGGAAGGGGGATAGTACTATGAAAAAAAACAAAAAGCTGGTAACCGCAATTACTGTTTCAGGCGTTATCTTCAGTGCCACCTCTATGGTAAGCGGATGCGTCTATGGATCGCCGGAGGTTGATGCGGGCAGCCTACTCACACCTACTACAGTAACCACCGAGGAGCTTGCCGACCTCGGGATAACCACTACCGAGGACATCGCAATTGTCGAGATTGCTGATACTCAGATTGCCGATGCCTCAGATATTGCGGAATAACAATATAGAATATGTGGTATGAATTAAGCAATATTTCTGTCGAAGATAAACAGGCATGCTTCGACAACCTAACTGAATACATAGAAAAATTAAGAACCGAACCCGAGCTAAGAAATCTTTTTATCGAAGTGACCATCAACTGCAATGAGCACTGCATCCATTGCGGCAGCAACTGCGGTGATATCATGGCCGAGAATACACTCACAGATAATGAGATTTTGCGTATGCTGGTGGATTTGCGTAATGATCTGGCTAACGCGGGTAAACCGTTACCATTCATAACCATTACCGGTGGCGAGCCGTTAGTGAGACCCGGCATACTAGAACTTATGAAAAAAATCCATATGCTAGGATATTCCTGGGGAATGACCAGCAATGGAACTCTCATCACACCTGAGGTAGCCAAGGGCCTGAAGGAAGCCGGCATGTTTTCCATCGGCTTAAGTCTGGACGGCATGCGTGATACTCATGAATGGTTTCGTCAATCCAAGGGTTCTTTCGAAACCACTCTGGCAGGCTTGGACAACTTAGTCCGGGAAGGTTTTGAACACATAATGGTTACCTCTGTTGTGCACAAGCGCAACATCAATGAATTGGATGATCTTTATGCTCTGGTAAAGGAACATAAAATCACCGAGTGGCGCATTACCAATATAGAACCAATTGGTCGAGCACTGACCAACACTGAGCTTGCGCTCACTCCCGACGATTACAAATATATGATAGACTACATCATAGAAAAGCAGGCTGACCCTGGCCTTAACATGTGGTTTACCTGCAATCACTATGTCGGTCTGGAGCGTGAATATAAGGTTCGTCCCTGGTTCTATTTCTGTAGAGCAGGACTCCAGGTCGCTTCCGTTCAGTACAACGGAATCATTGGTCCCTGCCTCGATATCGAGCGTCGCAAAGACCAGGAATACGGCAATGTCAGAACTGACCGTATACTTGATGTTTGGGAAAATAAATTCGATGTTTTCAGAATTCACAAAGAAGAAAAAAGTTCTAAATGTAGTGTCTGTGAGCACAAAAAGAATTGCATGGGTGGCGGATACCACACTTGGAATTTCGATACAAATGAACCTCGAATCTGTATGCTCGAGATGCTTGGAGACAAGCCTATAAACTGATAAAGATCGAACCTATGCAGTTATATGTATTCAAATGACTAAACATATAAAAAGCAGATATTCAAATTGAGGCAACTCCCCAAAAGAATATCTGCTTTTGTTTTCCATTTCTACAAAAAGCACCGATTTTTGTCTATATATTTTCATAAAAGGAGAAATAGATGGCATTAATCCCCCCAAAATGCTACAACAAATCCGCAAGCGTCTTTGAATCCATGTATTCATTAACTACATCATTCAGGCCTTCCCAGAAACCAATCGTTTTACAAGACGACTTCATCGCACAGGCCGAAGCACCTTCTGCTAGGCAGCTGACCGGAGCCAGTTCTTTTTCAGTAACTCTGAGAATCTCTCCTATAGTGTAATCATGAATATCCTTGGTCAGGCGATATCCTCCGCCCTTTCCCTGAATACCAACGACCATTCCATTCTGTTTTAACGGGGGTAATATCTGCTCTAAGTATTTCAATGAAAGCTGCTGTCTGGATGCCACATCCTTCATCGGAACATATCCATCTTTCTGATTCTGAGCCAAATCAAGCATAACTCTCAACGCATAACGTCCACGTGTTGAAATCACAGCAATTACCTCCTCTCGCCATATTTTTTCTCATATGACTACTGTATATAGTAGCATTTTTATTCTATCAACTCAACGAAAATATCACTCGGTCTCCATCTTATAGAATTTCTCGGTCTCATCGATATCATTTACAGGAGGCTTAAGTCCTTCAATAGTGATATTGTTCTTTTCAGCATAATCCCAAAGTGCAGCATGAATAGCCTCCTCAGCCAAAAGCGAACAGTGTACCTTTACCGGAGGAAGTCCATCCAAAGCCTCCATAACAGCCTTGTTAGTAACCAGAAGTGCTTCCTGCACAGTTTTACCCTTTACCAATTCTGTAGCCATTGAGCTGGTAGCAACCGCTGCTCCGCAACCAAAGGTCTTAAACTTAGCTTCCCTCACAATCTGGTTCTCATCAATATCAAGATACATTCTCATGATATCTCCGCACTTCGCATTACCTACGGTACCTACTCCCGCAGCATTTTCAATCTCACCCACGTTTCTGGGGTTAGTGAAATGATCCAAAACCTTCTCGCTGTATTCTGTAACCTGACTCATATTATTTACCTCAATTCTATATGCAAAAAACTTTTACTCTTTGTATACTGCCGTACTTTTATGCCTTATTCTTTTTTACGAAATCCTCGTACAAAGGAGACATGCTGCGTAGTCTTTCCACAATCTTTTTCAATGCCTCAACCGTATAATCGATTTCCTCCTCGGTAGTCTCTGCCGATAACGTAAATCTAATAGAGCCATGGGCAATTTCATGAGGAAGACCGATAGCCAAAAGCACGTGTGACGGATCCAATGAACCGGATGTGCAGGCTGAACCGCTCGATGCGCAAATCTTATTCTGATCAAGCATTATTAACAGGGATTCACCCTCAATAAATCTGAAGCAGAAATTAGTATTATTTGAAAGTCTCTTCTCAGGATGTCCGTTAAACTTAACATATGGAATCTCTGCTGTGACTCTCTCTATAAGCTTGTTACGAAGCTTAGTCTCATATTCATGATTTGCCTCAAGTCGTGCATCTGCCAGCTCAACAGCCTTACCAAATCCGATGATTCCGGCTGAATTGGTCGTTCCCGCTCTTCGACCTCTCTCCTGAGATCCTCCATGTATAAGCGTTGTCACATTAGTACCTTTTCTAAGGTAAAGAAGACCTACACCTTTAGGTCCATTCAGCTTATGTGCTGATGCTGAAAGCAAATCAATATTCATCTCATCAACATTAATTCTGACATGTCCAAAAGCCTGAACCGCATCTGTATGGAAAACAACTCCATGCTCATGTGCGATTTTTCCGAGCTCTGCAATAGGCTCAATCGTTCCTATCTCATTATTGGCAAACATAACTGATGCCAGAATGGTATCAGGTCTGATAGCCGCTTCAAACTTAGCCGGATCAACCAAACCGTATTCATCTACCTCAAGATATGTGACCTCATATCCGTGCTTCTCTAAATATTCACAGGTATGCAATACCGCATGATGCTCAATCTTGGTGGTAATAATATGCTTACCCTTGGCACTAAGTGCATCGGCCACACCCTTGATTGCCCAGTTGTCAGCCTCACTTCCGCCGCTGGTAAAATATATTTCATTCTCATTGGCTCCGATAAAGTCTGCTATGGTCTTTCTGGCTTCATCAACCTTACCGCTGGTTTGTCCGGCAAATCTGTATGCGCTTGAAGGGTTAGCATACTCTTCAATCAAATAAGGCTTCATAACCTCAAATACTTCAGGTGCCACCTTGGTTGTCGCTGCATTATCTAAATATATACACTCCATATACATGCCTCCGTATTACCTATCATTTTAGTAGGTATTATATTTGTAATTACCTACTATGTCAATAGGTATTAGATGTCATATTCATATTTCTTTAACAGCGCAATGGTCCTCTCCCCAAACTCACAAGAAATAGTATTTGGGTCAAAAAAACCTATCTGATTCAGGCTATCATATAGCTGTTCGAGCATAAAGGCCTTTGAAACAGTTCCTCTTACCGAATATTCACTCTCTATTATTTCTTGTAGTTGCTCAACTGTAGTTACCGGATATTTGAGATTATGACACATCTTTTCTATCGTAGGCTTAAAATCATTCTTCTCCTTTTTTGAAAAGCGATCCATGAAATTATACTTTTGAATGCACACCATCGGAAGCATTGGCACATACGCATCATTAGTAAAAATAATCCAAAGCACATACTCCTCGTTCTTATTCTTTACACTGTTTCCTGCATATCCTTTTCGGTATGTAACCGCAAAAATATCATCCGCATCTACAAATACTCCATCATAATTCAGCGGTACGAGCAGACCATCGGCAAATCCCATCCCTGTAATAGTATTAATTTTCTGCTTCATCACTCCGGGCTGATTGTCGGCAGAATTATTTCTCGCATACTTATTAAGGATTTCATCTCTATGCTCTATTATTTTCGGCAACACCAATTCTGAATATTTATCAGTCGTTATTCTTTCTCGGTAATTAATATATCCAATAGCCTCAAGTTCTGTTTGGCTGATACTCATTTCATGCATAAGTATCTCCTCCACATGCGTATTAAATAACTCGCTCTTTGTATTTGTGTTCTTCAATAAAGACAGATAAATTGCTGTTTTGTGAGCATACC
>DCIR01000030.1 GCA_002317155.1 Lachnospiraceae bacterium UBA1721 | reverse complement strand
AGAAAAGACTTATATGGGTAAAAAAATATCAATAATCGGAATATTGACTGTAATAGTGTACTTTATTTCGGTTGCTGGATTTCTTGTTACTCAAACAGAAATCGCTTTAACTATATGGGAGATGATGACAATTATTAGTGGCCCTGTAGTATTTATGGTTCTTTTAGAGTTTAGTCGTTATTTTGATATTCCGGATATCTTTAGAAACGCAATGTCAGGGTTTATGTCATGCGTATGTGCTTTGACCGGTCTAAGTCATATAGTAAATATCACAGTTACAAGAAAATTGATAAGTGAGGGTGTGAATGTTCCAACATATTATCAAATAGGCCAGTGGCCTTCCGCTCAGATGGCGATAGACTATTTGGCATGGGGCTTTTTTATGGGATTGGCTTTTCTGTGTATTTCCACCATCGCAAAACCAAATAGAAATGAAACAAAGGGAATGCAAATCGTTGCATTATTTGATGGAATTCTCTGTTTTGTCGGCTTCGCAGGTGCATTGCTTATAAACGAGAATATGTGGTACGTGGCCCCTATGGGTTATGGCCCCGGATTGTTGCTTCTTTGTGTAATGAGACTTAGAGCAAAAGGAAAGTAATTCCGATTTTTAAAGAAAACAATTTTTATAGGAGGTATTAATTAATGGGAGTTAGTAAAGAGTTAGAGGCAAAGTTAAAAGGTAAAGAGACATGGGTGACATCATATAATGGACATGAAATAAAGGTTGTAAACAAAATACACGTTACTATGTATATAGATGGAAAAGAGGTCGCTAAACAGAAGGGACTTCTTTCGTCTAAGGTTCTTCTTCAGTCTACAATACCTGACACTGATAAAGTTATAGTTGCGCATGTATATCAGAAATCATCTGCAGACTTGATTGCATCTTGTGATTTTATAATTGGAGATATTGTTCCTACTGAATATGGATTTCAGCATAAGGATGGTACATTAGCATTGTTGACAGACGAAGAGATGAAGCAATATTTGCAGTATAGAAAAGAGGAAGATGAGTCGGCTGTTTTTATTAGCACTATTTTGAATTAATTTGTGCTTAATGAGGGTGTATTATGAGTATTACTGTAAATATATATTATACAGGTGAGAATGGTTCGGCACGAAAGTTTGCTGAAGAGATGATTTCAAGTGGAACTGTTGAGGCAATACGAAAAGAAAAGGGAAATATTCGTTATGATTATTTTTATCCGGTTGATGATGCTGAGACGGTGCTGTTAATTGATAGTTGGGAAAGCCAGGAGGCAATAGATATTCATCATGGAACATCTATGATGGATACTATTCTTAATTTAAGAGAAAAATATGATCTCCATATGAAAGTTGAAAGGTATATTTCAAATGATGAAATCCCTAAAACTGATATGAAGTTTATTAAGGAATAAATTTTGAGAATGGGCATGCGAATTATGATTATACTGTAATTAAAGGCATTGAATCATGGTCACTTGCGGGGCGACCATATATTGCAACACATCGTTTATTATTATAACAAAAGAATAATTGAATATAAGGAGAATAGTTATGTTTAGTATAATTCATGGTTCATGTGCAGATCAGAATGTGGATGCAGTAGTTAATGCAGCTAATGATTGTTTATTAGCGGGTGGCGGTATATGCGGAGCTATTTTTAGTAAAGCCGGTTATGATGAATTGAAACGAGAGTGTGCAAAACACAAGACACCGCTTAAGGATGGGGATGCGGTGATTACATCTGCGTGTAAGATGACAAATGCCAAGGCTATTATTCATGCAGTAGGGCCTGATTTTAGGGTGACACCTAATGCTTTGCAGACATTATTTGATGCATATTACAATTCACTCTGTGTGCTTATGGAGAATAATTTTCATAGTATTTCATTTCCGTTGATAAGTGCCGGTATATTTGCAGGGAGAATGGATAATCCCGCTGGTGAATCGGCAAAACAGTGCAAGGCAGCGTATGAGAAGTTTACTAGTGAAAATCCCGGTTATGTGGTTGATGTTAAGCTGTGTGCTTTCTCTATGAAGGAATTGATAGAGGTTAAGAATAGTATTCCAGAAATTACGGAGTAAAAAAGCAGATGCGGAGGTAGGGATAAATTATATGCGTATAAGTATGGTGGAGGCTAAGAAGATTTTTGCTACCGAGGGCGACTATATTATTATGGATGTTAGAACTTCTCCGGAGTACCAAGACGGACACATTCCCGGGGCTATCAATGTTGTGAATGGTACAGTGCAGGATGATATGCCCGATGAGCTAAAGGACAAAAATCGTACTATCTATGTCTACTGCAGAAGTGGGCACAGAAGTAAGCTTGCTGCTGCAAAGCTTGTAGAGGAAGGTTATACAAATATTATTGATTGCGGTGGGATATTGGACTGGACCGGTGAAATAGAAAAATAATTATAAATGTTAAAAAAGTTAGCCTGGCTTTGGTTAGCCTTGACTTTTATAGGTATCACTCATAAATATTTAAGGTGCCTGTCGACCTTACAACACTGTAAGGTAACTGTAAGCCTAATCAATGGTACCTGCCCCTAGCGGATGATAATATAAATTCATCAAGTGAAACACATCAGATACACAATCCGATGAAACAATATTTAATCCAAGAGAGGTAAATAATTATGAAGACAAGAACAACAAAGATCATTTCATGGGTAGCAAGCGCAGTAGTAGTTGCAATGTTTGTAATATCCGTAGTACAGAGTATCAACGGAATCGTACCTAATTGGGGATTGAATTCAATGGTTGCTTGCTGCTTGACCTGTGTATTTGCTAGCATCAGCGCTAAGGAGAAGAAGGCTAAGAAGGAAACTGAAAAGAAGGCTGAATTAGCATAATATGTAAAATAAATTGATTGCTACAAGTACAGAGTGTATAGAATATAGTTACTACAAATTTCTAAGAGGCAGTTCCTGCAGTTGCAGGGGCTGTCTTTTTTGTTATAAGAACATTTTATTTGACTTGATTGAGATTATTATACATTACGTCTTCCGGATATGTTCCTTGAAAAAAAGTATATTGGTAACAAGTAAATTGATCACTAATCTAAGAGCGGTATATTTTAATGAGTAATATTATATACGGTAAGGCATTATCACTTGTAATGTGTTATTTATCATCCCATTGGAACCGATAGATATTGTTCAATTTTATAAAGAAAGAAATAAACAATCTCTGAATATGTGTGGATAATCATCCGAACAAACAATCGGAATTAGGGTGACTGTACACTTGAATTTCGAAAATAGAGTAGATATAATAGAATCGGAATTAGGGTGAAAAACAACCTAAGTTTCGGAGGCGAGATATGATAGAGAGACCAATATATATTGAAAAGCTTATTAGTAAGCAATGGAATGGAAGGGTAAAGATTATCACAGGTATTAGAAGAAGCGGAAAGAGTACGCTTCTGTTTGATATATACAAGGAATATCTTTTGAATTCTGGGGTATCAGAGTCCGAAATTATTGCGATAGCATTGGATGATGACATAAATGAGGCATTTAGGAATCCTTCAGTGATATCAGATTATGTAAGGAAAAAATGTTCAGATAAGAATAAGAAATACTATGTGTTTCTGGATGAAATTCAGTTCGCAATAAGTAAAGAAGAACTTCGTGATAAAGATAAACCAATAAAATTGTATAGTGTATTAATTGGTTTTTTGAAACTTAATAATATTGATGTATATGTTACCGGTAGTAATTCTAAACTTCTATCAAAGGATGTTTTAACTGAATTTAGAGGGAGAGGCGATGTTATTCATGTATATCCCTTATCATTCTCTGAATACTATACTGCTGCAGGATTAGATAAAATTGATGCATATAATGAGTATGTAATGTATGGTGGAATGCCTTATCTTTTGCAACTAAATTCAGATCAGGATAAATATGAATATTTAGAGTCTCTGTTTGAGGAAATCTATTTTAAGGATATTGAAGAACGCTACAATATTCTGTTACCGGAGGTTTTGAGAAATCTTACGAGTAGTATATGTTCTTCAGTAGGGTCTCTTACTAATGCTAGCAAGATTGCACGAACTGTATCTACGGCAAAAGGAAAAGCAGTTGATTCTGAAACTATTAGTTTGTATTTGGAATATTTGCAGGATAGTTTTTTGTTTTCTAAAGCTGTCAGATATGATGTAAAGGGGAAAAAATACTTTGATTATCCATCTAAGTATTATTGTACAGATGTCGGACTTAGAAATATTCGATTGGGGTTAAGGCAACAGGAAGAAACTCATATTTTAGAGAATATATTATACAGTGAATTGCTGTATAGAGGTTATTCGGTTGATGTGGGTGTTGTTGAGGTTACAGAAAAGAATGAGGATGGAAAACGTACAAAAAAATTATTAGAAATAGATTTTATAGCTAGAAAAGGTGCTGAAAAGTATTACATACAATCTGCACTGAGCATGGATGATCCGGAAAAGCAGGAAGCAGAATTAAAATCCTTGAGGTCTGTTAATGATTCGTTTAAGAAAATTGTTATTTCAAAAAGTTATGGAAAAAGTTGGGTTGATGATGAAGGCATTTTGCGAATCAATATGATTGACTTTTTACTGGATGCTAATAGTCTTAAAAGATGATTGGTTTGATGAGGGTTAAATCATTGACGTAACTATTATTGTCTAAGAGTTGATAGCTTATTTATTTGAATTAGTGGAAGAGAATTATCCCCCACAGCGTGAGGGGGATGAATTAGTTATGAAAATGTTATTCTTGCTATAAGTACAACTAATATTACTTGAAGAACCGTTTTTTGTAGGTGATGCAATGCTTCTTGGAAATAGAAAAGAAAACGCAATTGATGAGTTTACAAAATATAATATCATAGAGGGAGACTTGTATGATGCCGTCTGATAAAAAGATTACAAGAGAAAGGAGTTCCGATGATTACTGAGATAGAAGCAATAAAGTTAAGACACTCTGTCAGAAATTATACAACACAGAAAATAGAGCAGGAGAAGTTGGACCTCCTGAATGCAAAAATTGCAAAATGTAATGAGGAAGGTAAACTTCATTTACAGCTATGCACTGAGGCTGGTAATACATTTAATCGTCTTCTTAACAAAGCTATGGGGCTTGGAAGTGCGCCCAGCGTGATTGCATGTGTGGGAGAAGATGCTGCTGATTTGGAGGAAAGAGTAGGCTACTATGGGGAACAGATTGTACTCTATGCGCAGCAGCTTGGTCTCAACACTTGTTGGGCAGGTACGTTTAATAAAAAAGCTATTCCATGTACCGTAGGAGCAGGCGAGAAGGTAGTGATAGCGATAGCAATCGGCTACGGTGCTACTCAGGGTAGGGAGCGCAAGTCTAAAAGGCCGGAGCAGGTGGCTCCGGGTACTCATCCTGATTGGTTTAATCGTGGTGTGGAGATGGCGCTGCTGGCTCCGACTGCTATGAATCAGCAGAGGTTCGAAATTAGGCTTGGCGAAGATGGAAAGGAAAAAATTAAGGATAAAGTTGGTCCATATACAAAGGTGGATTTAGGTATAGTTAAGTATCATTTTGAGGTTGGGAAAAGGGCATAATGTGGTATAATAATAGTGTTCCATATCAGATATGATTATTACGGGAGTGAACATATGTATTATTCAGTAATAGGAATGGTTGCAATTGTGATTCATCTGATAATGAATCATGAATTTATAAAGAAAAATAATAATAGAGATGAGGTTGGTAAAGCCTTTAGATGGTTCGTATTAGCTTCGCTGGCGTATTTCTTTACTGATGCGATGTGGGGCATATTCGACAACCTTAAGCTGACAACGCTTCTATATGTGGATACTATTTTATATTACATTTCAATGGGGTTAACTATTGCTTTCCTTTGCCATTATGTTACCAGCTATCTGCATCTTCGCAAGGGCTTCGGTAAATTCATAAGAATATTTGGAGCAGCGTTCGCTATTTTAGAGATGGTACTCCTCGTTATTAATCATTTTGTTCACATTTTCTTTTGGATATATCCTGATGGTACTTATCAGGCATATATTTACAGATATATTGCCTTATATATGCAGGTGTTCCTGTGCTTCTTACTGGCTGTCCAGACAGGAGTTGTCACGCTCAAGGAAATAGGGGAGAAGAAGAAAAGATATTTTACTATCTTTTTCTTCTGTGTTGCGATGATAGCTGCTATTGTGATGCAGATACTGTATCCTCTGTTACCGATATATGCGATAGGTCTTCTAATCGGAAGCGCTATTATTCATACATTTGTTAATGAGAACGAGATCGAGGAGCAGTTCGAAACCCTGAAGTCAGTGGCAGACATACACTATAGTATGCATGTTATTGATCTTGGTAAGGATACCGTACAGGAATTAACAGCGGGTGATGATGTTAAAGCAATCGTTAATAAGACGAATGGTGCATTGGAAATGATGCGCGCTGTAATGAATGCTGTTACTGTCAAAGAGCACCTTGAGTCAGTAATGCTTTTTTCAGATTTGTCTACTCTTGCAGAAAGAATGCGTGACAAAAAGACGATAACAATGCAGTTCGAGGGAAAACTGACAGGATGGGTGCAGGCAAGGTTTATTTCTATTGCGACGGATCCGTACGGAAAACCTACAAAGGTTATTTTCACCACCAGAATAATTGAAGAAGAAAAGAAAAATGAGGAAATCCTTGTCAAAAAGACGATAGTGGATGAACTTACAGGTCTATATAACAGAAGAGCTTATGAAGAAGATATTTTGGAATATAGTAAAAATCCTTTAGCCGAAGATTTTGTATATGCTTCAATAGATGTTAATGGTTTAAAAATAGTTAATGACGAGATTGGTCATGCTGCCGGTGATGAACTTATTAAGGGCGCAGCCGACTGTATGCAAAAAGTCTATGGAAGCTATGGTAAGGTTTATAGAACCGGTGGAGATGAGTTCGTCAGCATGTTCTTTGCCGGTGAAGATCAGCTTAAGGCTATCGCTGAAGATTTGGAGAATGCTACCGATAAATGGTCCGGAGAGTTGATTTCATCGTTATCTGTATCTGTTGGTTATGTTGCCAAGCAGGAATTTAAGGAAGAAACGATTCTTGATATTGCTAAAATTGCGGATAAGAGAATGTATAAGGCTAAATCTGCGTATTATGCTAAAAAGGGAGTCGACAGAAGAGGACAGGCAGCTGCAAATACCGCTCTTTGTAACTTATATACCAAGATATTAAAAATCAATATTACAGATGACACATATTCTATTGTAAACATGGACACGTCAGAAAGAACCGCTGAAAAGGGATTCGCCGATACTATTTCAGCATGGCTGATTGGCTTTGGTAAATCAGGTCAGGTTCATAAAGATGATCTGGAAGGATACTTAAAGAAGACGGATCTGGAATACTTAAGAGAGTATTTTAATGGAGGTAAGACCTCTATTAGTATTCAGTACAGAAGAAAATATGCTGATGGATTTAAGCAGGTTGCGATGGATATGATTCCTGCGGATGATTATTCAGCTGAAAATCAGACATTGTTTTTGTACGTAAAAAATATTGATATATAAAAAAATTAGTAATCAGTGCGGATTTGAGCGCAGATACTTATGGTGGGAGGAAAGAAATGGCTATTACCAGCAGACCTGAAGTAAATGTATTGGCTGACGGAGGAAAGACTTGGGAAATCGCGAATGAGAAATTCGTCGTAAAGGGATATATTCCTGCAAATAAGCTGAACGGTGCAATCAACAATTATTCGTTCATGGCTCCTTTACTTATTGTATTGGAAGAAAATAAGCAGACCATGGAGGAGGCAGTAAAGTTTGCCGATTCTACCGGTTTGGCAGGTATTGCAGCAAAGTCAGACTGTGGAGTGTTATTCGTATATCCTGGTTGTGGTGATTGGGAAAATGCAGACGAGTCTTTATATGTGTCACTGATGGCTGAGATAAAAATGGCACCGGATTATAAAGATGGCTTGGTCGAGGATATAGATTTCTTTACTCATCAGAATAAGGGATATTATATCAGAGGTACGAAATTCCATAGTTATGTGTACAGCTTTGGAAAGTCTGCAGATTATGCTGCCAAGTATTTGTTAAAGACTGTAGAGGGTGAGTTTTTATGGGGACCCGGAGAGATCACTCCCGCAATGGTTTCAATGGAAAATCTTACCGCTATGCCCGAAATCGAGAGATATGAAATGCCGGTTTTGAGTGTCGGAAACAGCACAGAAATCAACGAAGCATTTGCAAAGTGTGAGCGTAAGCTTATTAAGGATAAGGCTGATTATGTCGCTGATTATGAGCTTTTTGTAAAAAAGTATCGTATGTGGTGCGGTGTTATTTCGGAAGAAGCGAATGTAGAAGAACTTGGAATGGTCGAAGAGGCCGGAAGCTGTATGGTTAAGGTATCTCCTGACAATATGGCATTCAAGGACTGCGAAGAGCATGAAGTAGGTTATTTTGCATATTACAATAAAGATGCATTCGACAATGGTCCGATTCCGCTTGTGCTTGGTTTCCATGGAATGGGCGATTCATCTATGTTTTTAACCTATGTATCAGGCTGGTATCAGGTTACTCACAGACACGGATTTTTGTTTGTTTCCATCGAAAATCATTTGAGTATACCTGCAGATGAAGTAATGCAGATACTTGATGTAGTCAAGGAGAGATACAACGTTGATGAGCACCGTATTTATGCAATAGGATTTTCAATGGGATGCGGCAAGACTTGGGATCTGTTCGAACGTTATCCTTCTGTATTCGCAGGTGTTGCTCCCGGCTGTGCGTTGTTCCCTGTATACAGTCATCCGTTTGGTGCAGAGAGACATCTCGATACACTGAATAAAGACACTCCTCTTCCTATATTCTATTCGGGCGGAGATAAATCGCATGTGAGTGAGCTTCCCGTACAGAGCGCTTGGGCAGTGGAAAGACTTCGTTATGCGATGGAAGTAAATAAGTGCAAGAAGCATTTTGATTTCACCTTTGAAGATCAGAGCAATTGGGATGATCCGCTGATGGCTGTGAAGGGTGACCGCGTAGAGCGTCTCTATGATGAGAGCCGTGACGCATATATGAATGTACACTATTTTGACAGTGAGGATGGTGTCTGCAGAACAGCATTTGCGGCTGTTGAGGGTCAGATGCACGAATACAGACCGTTCACTGCAGAACTGGGATGGAAGTTCATTTCACAGTTTACAAGATGAGCAGTAAGATGAATAACACCAAAATAAAAAATACAAAAATGAATAAAAATGTAGTACCGGAAAACTTCACGGTATCGCTCGCATTGATAGATGCGATACCGGTTCTTTTCTTTGGTGCAAGTATGATAGCTGTCAGCTTTATATTTGACAGCTATTTGTTTCTGATAGGGGCTGTTATCTGTACTCTTTCAGGTGCTATCAAGGTTTTGTGGAAAATTATAGTTGCGATCAGGAAGAAAAATGTCTGGTGGATGTTTGTTCAGATGAGGATATTCATGCCACTGGGCTTTATCATTCTTATAGCTTCACTGTTTGTTGACAGGGCTCTTATAAATGTAAGGGCGATGTGGCATGCTGTGATTTCATTCCCTTCGGTAATATTCTTTGCTCTTGGATTGTTAGGGATGCTTTTGATGATTGTATTTTCATTCGCGCTTGATAGTACGAATGTGAAGGCTAATTGGATAGAGCAGCTTATCAATGGAATAGCACAGATATGTATTTTTATCGGAGTAATGATTTTATTACTGACAGGACGTGCCGGAGGAGACGGGTTATCTGAACAGATTACCGGAGCTGAACTTGATGATTTCGACGCAGTTCAGATTGAAGAGATGGATCCGGAAGTCTTGAAGCAGGAGATTGATAAGTGCGTTCAGGCAGTTATCAATGATAATGTTAAAAATAAAAGTATTGTAGCAAGTGATATTGGAAAGCTGGAAGCACTTGATACAGATGCAGCGCATAGATGGTCGTCCATCGTTGAATATTGGAATAAAGCCAATGAAAAAGATTTTGTGAATGGTGATATACTTCCGGACGGGTTACCTGAGGATAATAGCTTGTGTATTGTCGTGTTGGGGTATCAGCTGAACGCTGATGGCTCAATGAAGGATGAACTGATAGGAAGATTGGAAACAGCGTTAGCTAATTCTGATAAGTATCCCAATGCATATATATTAGTTACAGGTGGTGGCACTGCATCAGGTAATGTGGAGGCTACGGAAGCAGACTGTATGGCACAGTGGCTTGTGGAAAACGGTGTGGCAGCAGAGAAAATTATAATTGAAAACAAGTCCAAAACTACGGCTGAAAATGCTTTATTTTCATATGATATTCTTGATAAAGAATACCCCGAGGTAAATAGCATTGCGATTATAACAAGTGACTATCATATATCGCTTGGATGCGTGCTTTTTAACGCAGAGTGTATGCTGGACGAGAATAAGTCTGTAGGAGATATAGCTGTAGTGGCTAATGCTTCCTATGATGCAGGGTTCAGAGGCAGTTTTAGTATGTCGGATCAGGCGGCTTGGCTACAGCATTTATATACGAGGCAATAAATATTTTTATATACGGCTAAAGTTTATCACTAATCTATCCGATAAAAAGAATAGATTAGTGATAGTATAATTTATGTATCATTAATTGAATTATTAGTTATTCAATATTTCATTACTTCATAAGTGCGAAATGGATTTCGGTATATTTCTCAAGGAATGAGAGACTTATGATATAGCTCGTGCTATCTTGTGCGATACTATATCTTTTTTACGTGTCTTCTCTGACATAAATTTCAATCCATTTTAACTGAATAGAGTGATGAGTTTGTTTTGCGTGTGATATCAAGGAGGATAAGCATGGTAGGAATGAATGGAATCAGTGCGTATGCTAGGCAGGCTGAGATTAGTAGGAAAAACAATGCGGACAATGCTGAGGCAGCAGAGAAGGTAGCAGGAAAAGCAGTAGGAAAATCGGTAGAAAAGAATCCTGTTAAAAATCCTTACGGAAAAACTGTTGGTGAGCCCAAGCTTTCCGAAAAGGCGCAGAAGTATTATGACCAGTTAAAGAAAAAATACGGCAATTATGATTTTATCCTTGTAAGCTCGGATGAAAAAGAGAATGCTAAGGCGAATGCTGCAAAGTATGCAAATAAGTTCAAGACAGTAGTGTTGATCGACGAAGAAAAGATCGAGAAAATGGCTACTGACGAGAAATATCGCAAGCAGTACGAGGGCATCTTAAGTGGGGCAACTGCTCAGCTTCAGCAGCTTAAGGACAGTATGGCTCAGTCCGGTGCGAATGTTCAGGGATATGGAATGCAGGTCAATGATAATGGTACTGCATCATATTTTGCTGTGCTTAAAAAGTCTTCAGCTGATCAGAAGGCTAGAATAGAGAAGAAAGCTGCAGCAAACAGAGCAGAGAAAAAAGCAGCTGATAAAAAAGCAGCGGCAAAACAGGCCGAGAAACGATCCGCCGAAAAAAAGGCAGAAAAAATAGCTGAAAAAGAAGCCGGTGAAGAACGGATAAAAGAAGCTCGCAGCAACCGTAATAATAGGCCTGATTTCGATGATGAAAATACTGTGACAATCAGTGCAAATTCTATCGAAGAGCTTATGAAAAAGCTGGAAGATTACAATTTCAATGAGCTGAGCAACAGTGTGATGACAGATAGTGAAAAGCAGATAGGCCAGAATATAGATTTCAGAGGATGATTTAGCGGAGGGATATGGTATGAGACCTATTTCCAATCTCATGAAAAATACATATTCCAATGTGAGCATGAGCAAAAAGACTAACTCTGCTGATGTAAGAGAGATTAGGCGTATGCTCTCCGGTTCTGCGCAAACGCAGAATTCGAATGCAAAGCCCGTCGCTCAAAATTCGATTGTCAGCAGTATGTTTAGCTATTCCGAATCCTTAAAAGCTCAGAGGGAGAAGATTAAGGATGCCAACCTTAAACTCAAAAAACTAAAGTATCAGTTTAAGGATATGTCTTCTAAAATTTTGAGGAGTAAGACCTCGGCCTCAGCAAGACAGGTGGCCAGTCAGGCAAAGCGTGAGGTACTTAGGCTGAAGCGAGAGAAGCAGAGTGGTCTTTATGAGGACGAAGAGATCGATGCAGCTATTAGTCATGCTAAGGCTATGGAGCGTGTGGCTAAGAAGAAGGTAAGACATCTTGAGGAAGAAGAGATGGCTAAAGCAGCCGGTGGTCCATGTACCGGTGAGATGATCGAGGAAGAAAAGAAAAAGGATGCCGCTGACGAACTGACCGACGATGATTATTCTGATGAGGACTTTGAAGAATATGATGAAGCTGCAGCAGAAAGTGGCGCATATGATAGCGTAGTAAATGGTAGCGCAGCATATGATAATGGGGCATACGATACTGCTTCCTTCAGTCGGGACTATGAAATTCTATCAAGGCAGGACTTTGCCGAGATGATGGATTTCCAGGGCGAGATCATGGAGGATATCAGTGCACTTACGGATGAACTCTTTGATGAATATGCAGAGGAAATGCAGGCTATGCTTGAGGATATGGGCCTGGGAGAGTTGGCTGAAAGTGCAAGCGCTGCCAAGGGCGATATGGACCCTGCTGATTTGAAGATGATGAAGATTAAGCATCGTAATAAGGAGATGAAGGATATAGTACAGGCTGATTCTGAATATCTAAAAGCGGTGTTCGATCATCTTGCTAAACTAAAAAGTAGTGGAAGCATTCCCGGAATGCCTTCTGCATCAGGGGGAGCGGCTCCGATGCCGTCGCCGATGGCTGCACCAATGTACGCAAGTCCTGCGCCAATGCCTGAACCAACTATAAATATAACACTTTAAGTGTTATATTTATTGATATATAAAATCTCGTAAGAACCGGAATTAGAAGCTTGAAAGAGATAGACAAATGAACGGATGGCCTAGTGAACGAGATAGCTAAATGAAAGCGATAGATGTATGAAAAGAAAGTTTTACGAAGTCCCTAAAAGAGCACTTATGTTAATAGCTGGTATTGTATGGATGATTGCCGGATTTAACGTGGCAAGAATCGGTGTACTGTCATATTTGGTGATTGATATTCATTGGTATTATTTTGCTTTATCCGCAGTGATTTTTCTGTTGTTTGGAACTATGTTTTTTAAGATGTCACAGAAGCACGGAAAACGAATCAGAGGATATGAAGAGGTGTATAGGCCGTTTTGGAATTTCTTTGATTTGAAGGCATATATTATAATGGTTATAATGATGGGTGGTGGCATCGGACTCAGGGCAGCCAAGGTATTTCCGGATGTGTTTGTTGCATTTTTCTATTCAGGCTTGGGCTGTGCGTTATTTTTAGCCGGTGTATTTTTTGTTTATATGTTTATAACCTGGAATAAGCATAAAGCGTGATCGCTAGGGGGGCGGAGCGAATGAAAGAATTATTTTCACTGGATATGAAGGATTATGATCCGGACGGAAAGGTGTTTTCGAGACCTTCCGCAAGAGCAATTGTATTTAAGAATGATAAAGTACTACTGGTGTACTCAAAAAAATATAATTACTATAAGTTTCCGGGCGGTGGAATAGAGAATGGCGAAAAGCCGGAAGATGCGCTGATACGTGAGATTCGTGAAGAAACAGGGTATCAGATTATTGCAGAATCTATAGAAGAATACGGAAAAGTTCCTCGTAAGCAAAAGGATACGTATGATGAGAATTGTATCTTTGAGCAGGAGAACTTTTATTTTTTTTGTGATGTTGATGATGCGAAGCTGAATACTCAGTTAGATGATTACGAAGCTGAAGAAGGATTTACGCCGGTCTGGGTGGACGCGATGACAGCGTCTCGTCACAATAAGTATGAATATCATGAGGAAGGTGTGGACCTCGTGATGGTAAACAGAGATGCCAAGGTTTTGGATATGGTTGATCTGGAAATACGAAAAAGAGAGCGGACTAAACGTGAAAAAGAATCAATAGCAGCTTTGGGCAATCTGGATTATCAGGGGATGCTTGATTATGTGGAGAACTGTTTGCAAGAGCAGTCAGAGTATTCTCACAGCGGCAAGAGCGATATATCCTACAGTCGTTTTGACCATACCAAGCGCGTTCTCGGATGGGCTAAAAGATTGTACGATATGTCTGAAAATAAGGACGAGCTTCGTTATGAAGATTTAATTATCGCCACTATTTTTCATGATGTTGGAAGAACCGCCGCAGTTAAGAGCGGGGAACCTCATGCTAAGGCCGGAATTCCTTTTACAAGGTCATATCTTTTAGAGCATGGTTTTGATGAAGCACGAACAGAATACATATGTGAACTGGTCGGAAGTCACTCGGACAAACATCGAATGAATGAGGACAATTTAGATCCCAATCTACTGATGTTGATGGAAGCAGATTTGATGGATGATATGGGTGCGTTGGGAATTGTGATGGACTGTATGATTACTCAGTCAAGGAATCCGGATGCTGTTTTTTCTGATTGTCTGGACCACATCATGCGTTTTACCAAGCGAATTCAGATGGATAATCCGATGACTACTGAGAACGCTAAGAAACTGTGGGACGAAAAAACAAGAATTGTCTGTGAGTTTACAGACGCATTGAAAAAAGATATAGAAATATAAATTTCATAATTTTTTGTAACATTTCCGTAAAAGCATAGTCTTATTAATGAAGGGAGGAAATAATCTAATGACGTCAATAGAAGATTTGTATTTCCTTTATTATAAAGAAGTCTATGCTTTTATTTTATCGCTGAGCAATGATGTACAGGTTGCGGAGGATGTAACTCAGGATACTTTTCTTAAGGCTATGAGGAGTATAGGACAATTCAAAGGCGATTGTGATATCAGAGTCTGGTTGTTCCAAATCGCTAAGAATACTTTTTTTACATATGCCAAGAAAAAGAAAAAAGAGCTTGCAGACTCTCTCGATGAAATGGAAGAAGAGATTGCTGATGACGTAAATATCGTGGAACATTTCGACAATCATGAAACCATGATGGAGATTCACAGGATACTTCATACGATGGAAGAACCATACAAAGAAGTGTTTCACCTAAGAACATTTGGCGAGTTGTCTTTTTCCAATATTGCACAGATTTACGGAAAAACAGATAGCTGGGCGCGAGTAACATATCATCGTGCCAAGAATATGATTCGTGAGAAGATGGAGGAAATGTTATGAATATGAATTGTGAATTGATAAATGATTTATTGCCACTCTACGTGGATGATGTAATAAGTGACGAGGGTAAGAAACTGGTGGAGGAGCATATTGCTTCCTGCGATAAGTGTGCTAAGACAGTTGAAAATATGAAGTCGTCAATAACTATTCCGATGGATAAGGATGCTTCGAATATCAAGGCATTGAAAAAGAAATATACTATGTCAATCTGGTTCAGAGTAGTTATTATTGCGATGGTTTTACTGGCATTATGGGGAGTGATTTCTTATACGGTAATGTCAAGGTGGACAGAAGTCTTTCCTAAAGCTGCATTGGAGGATATAAAAGAGTGCACAGAAATTGTGATAATCGGAGACAAATATTATCTGCACACTAATGATATATTTGGAGCAGGAGTGCCTGTATATGTATCAGGTGATGAAGATGAGATACATTTTTTCCTCGGAGAAAACGGAATTCACAATCTCGGATTGGGACGCTCGTATATGATGGGTGAGTCGCTGTATCCGGTTGGTACAGTCGGGGTCACTAAAAAAATTGTATACAGTAAGCCTGATGGAAGCGCCGAAATAGTACTGTTCGAGGAGGGCGACCCGGTAACTGCGCTTGAGGGAAGTCTTAAGGATTTTGAACAATGAAATTTATAGTTGAATAATGATACTATAGGACAACAATAATGATGTAAGTAAAAGAGCTAAGCAAGAGAGGTGATTAAGTTGCCATCTCTGAAGCTTAGCTCTTATTTATACTGTACGTTTCTTTAGCCACTTGCGACTGAGCCTGCACCTCGCAGCGCATTTGGCATGGTAAAGCTTAGTGGCCAAATAGCAAGTGAAGCTATGCTGAATGCATGCAGTACGTTTACCGCCATTTTTGATGCTTCCGGCGAAAGCGAGAACATGCTTACTATGAGTGGTGAGAGGAAGAAAAATGCTATTTTACTAATCCAGTCGCCGATGTAAGCAAGGCGAATCATATACTTGGTATCTCTATATTAATTTTCTCAGTCTCTTGGTATCCATTATTAGTATACGGTTCCGTTATCAAGAGTTAACTCATAGTACCATACACCGGTTCCGCCTCTGTAGTATTTGTGGGACCAGTCATCATCGGAACTTGCAATCAGGTCGCCGTAATAATAAATGTCGAAATGGATGTAGGTATTATGCATTTCAGAGATGCTATCGATTAGGTATGTACCGTCATCGGCGATTGTAATGATATGACACATATAATTAACTCGATTGCTCTGATAGGTTGTAATGTCGGCATTGTTAAGCTGATTGCTGTAAATCTCAACGTATGTCGGATTATCGAATACATATTCTTCCTCAACGTAAGCAACTATGACATATGCATTTTGAGGATCATGGACACAAGTACTAGCATAGTAAATGCGTTCGAGGTTGTGTAAACCTAAATCAGCTGCCTCGACTATAGCATCATAATCTTCGTCGGGTCTGTAATACAGTAATCCGTTTATAAACATTGTGTGCTGGAACTCATCGTTGCTATATACAATATCGATCCATGTCTCTTGGCCTTCAGTCATTGTCACTGCATAAGCACTTTCGTATTCTGAAACTTCAACGATTGTGGCGCTTCCGGATGTTCCCGAAAAGAATGCTCCATAGTCGACGTAGCAGTCGTTCACATTATAGTAATTGGTTACCTCATTCAGCCAACAACCACTGATTAGCTCGACGAAATCGTTAGTATCTACATAGCCGTTATCATCAGTAGGATCTTCTGCGATAGGAGCATCGGTAGAGGGGGTATCACTGGCGGGGGTATCACTGTCGGTAGCATCGCCTGAGGTGTCACTGCCTGCTGAACCGCTGTCTGTTGAGCCGCTATCTGTTGAACCACTATCAGGGGTATCAGATCCGGTAGCATCGTTTTCTGAGTTACCTGATGAAGCACCTCTTTTAAACTCATCGATTTCAGCTATGCGGGCTTCATATTCCTCAATTAAATCTTCCAGTTTATCAGTATCTTCACATTTTTTAGTGCCGTCTTTCAGAGTCTTGACTGCATCGAGGTAAGAATCATAAGCTTCATCATATTTTCCATCAGCAACAGAATCTTCGGCCATTGCAGCATAGGTCTGAGCGAGTCCGATATAACCATCAGGATCCTCTGGTCTTAATTCGATGGCTTCTTTGTATGCGGCGATGGCTTTGGTGTAATCAAGGTCATCCAAATATTTTTCTGCGGTTTCTATCTGGTCGCGATATTTTTTTTCTGCATTGCGTGCAATAGCAAAAATACTGCCGACTGCAACGATTGCGATTAATATCAGTGCGACTACGATGATTACAGGTATGAGCCAGAGCTTGCGCTTTTTTGTCTTGAGAACAGGCTTAGCCTGCTCTACAGCCTGCTCTAATGACTGTCCTACAGGAGTTCCGCACGAAGTACAAAACTTCATGCCGTCAGCTATTTGATTTCCACATTTATTACAAAACATATTATTCCATCCTTTGTGAGTGAATTTATTTGACTATTATAGCATTATTGGTGGACAAACGGATATAAATTAAGTTCATTTTTATATTTGTGTGTTTTTTACCATTGAGATTGTAGTAATCAATATGTGATGGTAAAAAATAAAGTTATTTACCATTGAAAAAATGAAAGAAGTGGTTTGATGGTAATAATTTTGATATTTTACCATCGTATTTTTGCAAGTATTAATATGATGGTAAAAGAGTAGTAAGAATTACCGTTGAAGTATCTGGTTGCTTAAATCTGATGGTAATCAAGCATGGATTTTTACCATCAGACAGAGAATAAGAAATATTCGATGGTAAAATCATAGATACAGAAGAGGATACTAGCTTTATCGCTTTTAGATTTGTACCTTTAAATTTGAAGCATGTCAAAGATAAATCGCTGAATTGACGTAATACGATATGCATGATACGATATAAATAATAGATTGTACACAATCAAATAGAACACAATCGAACAAGTGCAATTACATAAGCTAATAGGTGCAATCAAAAATAAATAGAACATATTCTAACAGTAAACGATCATTATTATATCGAAGGGGACATTATTTTGAAATTAGCATTGAAAGAGCTTCTTCACAATAAGAAGAAGTATATCCTTATTGAATTGATTATTGTTCTTTCAGGATAAGAAGCATAGACAGGCTATGATTGTTAATGATCTTTTGTCGGGGCTTGGTCTTGAAGAGGTGAAAAAATCATACCCAGCCAAGATGTCAGGCGGTGAGAAGCAGCGAGTTGCAATTGCAAGAGCATTTGTTAATGATCCTGATGTTATTTTGGCTGATGAGCCTACCGCGAGCCTTGATAAAGAACGTGGACGTCAGGTGGTTGAGATGATTCGTGACGAAGTTAAAAAGCACAACAAGGCAGCTATCATGGTTACTCATGATGAGCGTGTGCTGGACGTTGCGGACAAGGTTTATCGCTTGGAAGACGGAGTGCTTAAGGAAGTGTAAATAAGTGTGTTATTAGAATATAAGTAAGCACCGGAAAATACTAATAAGGATGATGTAGTATAATAAGCCTATGTAAAGATAATACTACGTTTAATAAGGAGAATTATATGGATAAATACGACAGCCTGAAGCTGGAGAATCAGCTGTGCTTCCCGCTATATGTATGTGCCAAGGAAGTGGTACGTCAGTACAAGCCATTTTTAGATGAAATAGATTTAACATATACTCAGTATATAACTATGATGGTTATGTGGGAGCATAAGCAGATAACTGTAAAAGAGCTGGGAGATTATTTATACCTTGATTCGGGTACACTTACTCCTGTGCTTAAGACGATTGAGAAAAAGGGATATATCACAAGAGCCAGATCCAAGGAAGATGAGCGTAATCTTATAGTGACTCTTACGTCTGAAGGTGAAGCACTTAAGGAGAAGGCGTCAGAGATTCCGACTAAGGTATCAAAATGCATTTCGCTGGCACCTGAGGATGCAGCGGAACTGTATCGAATACTCCATGCAGTCATGGATGGAATGAAGGATTAATAGCAGCGTTCTGGAATGAAGGATTAATAGCAGCGTTCTGTTATTATTTTCCGAGAGAGAATAATGGATTGAATTGCAAAATGTGCGGTTAGATTTCATAGCAAATCTTCCGCACTTTTTGTATAATATGAGAGAAGGTTTTTTGATTGTACGATTAATCGGGGGAAGTGCAAAATGGCTATTTTTAGTATTCTTGATAGTGATGGTACATATAAGGATACAGTTGCGTTAAGTCCTTATTATATTGATTTTAATATTGATCGAATAATGAAGGAGATAAACGCATATTGGAAGGAGGATGTATCTGCGATGTACAGATATTTTCCTTCTGATGAGCAGGGGCAGGAGTATAGAAAATCTGTATATAAAGACATCTGTCGCGATGGTATGTATGAGATACTTGTCGATTTCCGCGAGGAGATGAAAAATCGGGCCAAGATTCTGGAAAATAAGAAGCAGACCAGATCAGAACTTCAGAAAATGGTAATGACCTTAAGCGAGATGAAGATTTATCTGAATGCAGTTGATACACTGTACAAAAGACTGTCAGAGGTAAAGCTTGAGTCTGAAGGTATGACCAAACTGATGCAGCTTTTGAGCGACTATGTATCAAGTGATAGATACAAAAAGCTTGAGGAAGAAGTCAGCGCAATTAGAAAGTCTCTCGATGATATACCAATCAAATTAAGATATAAGGATCATTTCCTGTATGTTTCTTTTGAGGAAGTAGAGGGAAAATATGATTCGTTCCTCAAGGAGTTTTCTACTCCTGATAAGGATAACCAGAAGTTTCTTACTTTTTTTCAAAGAAAAAATCCCTTGGGTGATGCGGTGGAGATTACTGCTCTGGAAGAAGAGGTAATCACCATAATATATGATAAAAAGCCGCAGGTGTTCGGTAATCTGACTCGCTTTATCAAGGAAGCGGGCGATTATGCGGAAGAGTACATTTTGCAGCTTGCTGATGAAATCGCATTTTATCTGTCATTCCTTACATTCGAGAGAGTGATGAAAGAGCGTGGATTGTATTTTGTGCCGGCTAAGAAATCGGACAGTAAAAAAATGGTGGCTGAGGATCTCTATGATCTGGCGCTTGCATGTCAGATGAGCAGGGATGGAATAATGCCCATAGCTAACGACACCAGGATGGAAGAGGATGAGAATTTCTTTGTGCTTACAGGACCTAATCAGGGCGGTAAGACTACCTTTGCAAGAAGCCTGGGTCAGCTTGTTTTTTTCTCAAAATTAGGACTCCCTGTACCGGCTAAAAGAGCTGAGATTCCTTTTTATGCGAGAATCCTGACTCACTTTAGTGTAGAGGAAAGTGTGGAGACCGGTAAGGGTAAGCTGGCAGAGGAATTGACCAGACTGGCACCGATGATGGAGGACAGCACACAGAAAAATGATTTTGTGGTTATCAATGAGCTGTTTACCACTGCGGCGAACTATGATGCTTGCATAATGGGTAAGCGTGTGCTGGATCATTTTGTGGGACAGGGATGTCACGGAATATATGTTACTCACTTGCAGGATCTGAGTAAGGAGGATCCGGGAATCGTCAGTCTGCGTGCAATGATGAATGAGGAGCACAGACAGAATTTTAAGATTGTAAGAAGTACTGATCCTGCTCTGGAATCATCGATTTTGTTGGTTGAAAAGCATAGACTGCATTTTGAGCAGGTTAAAAATAGATTGAAAGGAGAAGAGGAATGATAGCGGGATTATTATTTGCCGATAAAGACTGGAATCATATTAAAAAATATGACGACGAAAAGACTATTATCGATGATCTTCACCTTAACACTATTTTCAGAGTAAGTGCTCAGAAAGTTATCTGGAAAAAGGGAAACGTAGAAAGAGTAACAGGTGCTGATCCTTTTATTGAGCAGACCATGCGCCGTGTTATTATGGCACCTCTTCGTACCAAGGAAGAGGTAGAGTACAGACAGGCAGTTATCAAGGATTTTCTGAAGGTACCGGAGCTGGCCGAGGAACTGTATGAACTGACTACCAAGCTTAAGGATGTTTGGGAAGCCATGGGGCGTAACGGTAAGAAGCATCAGGAACAGGATGCAGCCGGCGAGATGATTACCAATATTAAGGTTATCAATATGCTGCTCAATACGCTGTGTACGGTAAGAAGCAAGCTGGAGGAAAAGAAGGATAATTTTTCTTCCGAAGGACTGAACAATCTGATTGCCAGAATCAATGAAGAACTGACAGAGGATAAGGAAAAAAGAATTCGCAAGGTATTGGATGATTTGTCATTCTATGTTCTTGGTGAAGAACGCGAGGAAAAGATGAAGGCGGGCCGAATCTGTGTACCTGAAATTGTGCTGGGTTGCAGAATCGGTGATGCATTAAGATTTGATTCGTTTAAGCTTGAAGAGCTGCAGAGTCTGGATAAGAAGTTCCATAAGCCGGGCGGAATCTTGAGCAAAATGGATGACTATAAGAATAAACTGGTTCCCGATTCAATTCAGCTTGCAAAGAATCCCAAGCTCCTTGATCAGGGTGCTTATATGGAACGCATGATGGTCAGATATCTCTGTGAGAGTCTTAATGGATTTGTGGATGAAATAGGAGCATTTTTTGATCAGCTTCAGATGCAGAGTGCGTTTATGACAGGCGTGTGCTTCCTTCAGGATCAGATGAGAAGGTACTCAATGTCACTTACTTTTCCTAAGGTGGGTGAGAAACAGTCTTATAAATTTAAGGAACTGATGGAATTGGTAATGTGCCTAGAACAGCATATGGTTCCTGTAGGCAATACATGTGAGATTAAGGATAAAAATATGCTGGTAGTTACCGGAGCCAACCAGGGTGGTAAATCAACCTTCCTGCGCAGTATCGGTATTGCTCAGATTCTTCTTCAGGCAGGAATGCCGGTTCTTGCAGATGAATATGAGGCACCGCTCTATCCCGGAATGTTCACTCATTTTACGAGACGTGAGGACAGTGAGATGAACAGTGGCCGTTTGGATGAAGAGCTTAAGCGTATGAGCCAGATTGTAGATTATCTGCGTAAAAACGAGGAGGAGGCTCCGGGTACTTCACTGGTGCTTCTGAATGAGTCGTTTGCAACCACTACAGAAAAAGAAGGTTCAGTAATTGCTTACGATATTTTACAGGCCATGACACAGATGGGTGTTAACGTAGCGACTGTTACACATCTGCTTACATTTGCTAAGCGTCTGTATGAAGAGAAGGAACAGGAAAAGAAGGACAAGGGCATAGAGGAGACAAATGTAGTATTCTTAAGTGCTGAGCGTCTTGACAGCGGAGAGCGTACATACAGAATGATTCCATGTGTACCTCAGCTTACAAGCTTTGGACTGGATCTGTATGACAGAATGATTCTGGGTAAGGATGCGGAAACATAAGATTCGCTACTGTTGGTTGGATGGGCAGAATAAGTAGAGCATAGGACAGTAGTGTGAGCTGGCGGCAGTGTGAGTAGACCGGGAGAGCAACAGGTGGGAATAGATAATGAATAAAAGGTTTGATGTGGTGGCTCTTGGCGAGCTGCTGATTGATTTTACCGGTAATGGAATAAGTGAACAGGGGAATCCTTTATTTGAGGCCAATCCGGGCGGAGCACCCTGTAACGTACTGTCGATGCTTCAAAGGCTTGGTAAGAAGACTGCCTTTATCGGTAAGGTTGGAAATGATTCTTTTGGAGAGATGCTAATAGGCGCAGTCAAAGAGCAGGGGATTAATACTGACTATTTGACCAAGGATGCTGATATCCCTACAACACTTGCGTTTGTACATACTAAGGCAGATGGAGACAGAAGCTTTTCTTTTTACAGAAAGCCCGGTGCGGATATGATGCTTCGCACATCGGATTTTGATAAGGAGCTTTTAGCGGATACAAGAGTGTTCCATTTCGGCACATTGTCAATGACTGACAGTGCTATTGCGGAGGTCACAAAATGTGCAGTAAACATGGCAAAACAGGCCGGCGCAATAATATCTTTTGATCCCAATTACAGACCTTTGTTATGGAATGATGTAGAGGTCGCTAAGGCGGCTATGTGGTATGGAATATCTGAATGCGATATATTAAAAATTGCGGATGACGAGATAGAGTTTTTGACAGGGGAAAAAGACATAGACAAGGGAGTGTCTGTTATCGCTGAGAAGACTTCCGCTAAAATAATATGTGCCACATTAGGAAAGAACGGAAGTAAAGTGTTCTATCGTGGAAACACATATAAATGCGAATTGTTCTGCGAACCATTCATCCGGGAAAATACCATCGAGACAACTGGCGCCGGAGATACATTTATGGCCTGCGTACTTAATTTTGTTTTAGAGAATGGTATAGATAGTATGTCGGATGAAAGCTTAAAGAAGATGCTTAATTTTGCTAATGCAGCAGCATCTATTATAACTACCAGAAAAGGTGCACTCAGAGTGATGCCCACAGTAGATGAGGTTACAGAATTACTGAAAATACGTTCATAAATATTGAATAATAAATGAAAAACGCCTATCATCTCGGTAGGCGTTTTTATTTACACTATTTACATAAGAATGTTGCACGATTCACTGTGATAATTACTGTAACACTGACAGCTGCGCATACATTGCATCATAGTCGAGGGTGGTATAGTATTCGTATACTTCATTGCAGTATGCTTCGCAGTTTTCGGGGGTGATACGACCCACTCCGTCATGCATCCACACAAGGATTTCTTCGTTTATCTCTGAACAGTAGTGACCTATGTCACGATATCTGCTGATATCCCATATTAAATCATAATTGGTATAGAACGAATACAAATGAACATTATCGTAGTTGACCAGCATCTCAACGGCGACACGTTCTGCCTGAAGCTGTTTTTCAAGGTCTCCGTTCATTCTGTAGAAGTCAAAATAATAAATGTTGTACGGAGGGAAGAACAGGTAAAAATCTATATCAGGGTTGGCCTCAATCTGTTTTATATAGTTTTGACTGATGCTGGCGCGCAGATTTTCAAGCTCTGCGTCGGATATAGGAGTCTGTTCATCTGCAGGGGTAAGTGCTGCACGGTTATAATTTCTGTTAACCCATGAGGCACCTATCGGATAATCATTAGCCCAGCTTCCGTAAGCATCAAAATCTGTTGTGAGTTTACCGTCTTCACTTACTCCGAGGACATTCTGGATAGAATTGAGTACGACTGATTTGTTAAATACATATTTAGTATCGTTTAACAGGTTATCGTCATAGAGATAAGTGGGGTAGCTGTCCAAAGAGTAGCTTACCAGATCCTTGTCGTTAAAGAGCATATTGTTGTCGATGCTTCTAACGACCATTTTAAGATTAGGATTGTTATCTATGGCTACATCGAGAAGATCGCTTACTTCCTTGAAGGTACCGCCTGCAAAAGGTGTTTTTACTGAGTTGACAGAGAAAAGACTGTCAAGCTGGGTAGCCTTGAAATTCTCTGTCATTGAAGTGCCGACGATAATCGCATCGTAGTCAAAATTTTTAGCTATACCATAATTTTGATAACGTTCATCAAAGACATTATAGGTTATTGATTTAAGTGGTTTATGATAGTGGAAAAACGGATCGACTACAGCTACAAGAGCAATGATAGCCAACATGGCAAGTATCATTAAGATAACTGTGGCGAGCGTCCATTTTTTAGCTTTCTTATTCATACTATTTTCTATACTTTCTTATCATTTTTTATAAAGCTTCACGTATAGTTTATTAGAAATTAAAGTACAGGAATACGTTGATTCCGGTGAGTGAGCACAGGCACCAGATGAAGAGGAAGGCTGTAGTGAAGCATCTGATTCCTCTGAACTTGAAATCCTTCATGCGCTCGCTTGAGTTACTCGTACCTAAGATAAGGAGCATTGATACGGTATAGTAGAGTGCGATGCATATATTCGGATAGTGGTTTTCAAGGCCGAATACGCTGAAGATTTTGGTAAATTCAACAGTACGAAATGCCTTGATAAGTTCTGTATGCATAGGACCGTAGCCCCAGAAAAATACCTTGGTGACAAGTGCTGTAGCCTGTGAGAATGAATCTGCTCTGAAGAATATCCAGAGTACATTTACCAGGGTAAAAGTAACAAGCCATTTAAGTGCAGGGTGAACCTTTTGGAGAGGCTTCTCAAAGATTCGCTCGATAATCATCAGTACACCGTAAGCGGCGCCCCAGAATACGAATGTCCATGCAGCTCCGTGCCAAAGTCCGCTGACAAGGAAGATTATAAAAAGGTTAATGCATGTTCTTACAATTCCTTTTCTGCTTCCGCCGAGAGGAATGTAGATATATTTGGTAAGGAAGCGGGAAAGTGTGATGTGCCAGCGCTGCCAGAATTCTCTTATGCTCAATGCCTTGTAAGGAGAGTTAAAGTTGATAGGTAAATCGATGTTAAACATTTTTGCCGCACCGATGGCCATATCACAGTAACCGCTGAAGTCAAAATATATCTGTAATGTGTAAGCAAGCATTACGAGAATAGAACTTAAGCTGTCAAGGGAAGCATACTTAAGAAAACCGTACTCGACAGCATTGTTGAATGTATCTGCAAGCAGTACTTTTTTTGCAAAACCGAGGACAAAAATGTATATACCCTGTCCCATATTTCCCCAGTTGATTCTTTTCTTAGTCTTGTCAAGGAACTGAGGCATCATCTCATCGTGTGATACTATGGGGCCTGCAATCAGCTGCGGGAAAAATGCAACGAAACTCGCATAATAAATAAAGTTATACTTAGGGATATCCTCACGATAAGAATCTACGATGAACGATATCTGCTGGAATGTAAAGAAGCTGATTCCGAGCGGTAAAGCGATTTTTAGAAATGCCAGATCAGTCTTAAGCACTGCATTGATATTGGCTATCATAAAGTCGAGATACTTAAATACACCGAGCAGAGCGAGGTTGGCGATTATGCCGACAATCATCAGAGCTTTGGCTTTTTTGCCGGAATTTTTCTTGAGCTTTATTATTCCGAGATAAATCAGATAGTTGCCTATAATGCTTCCGACGATTATGAAGATATACCATGGATTAAAGTATCCGTAGAACCATAATGACATACCCAGAATAAAGGCCTGAGCCAGGGTATGTTGTTTGAAATGGTTGATGGTAAAATAACCTATAAGACATATAGGTAAAAAGAACAGAATGAAAATATATGAATTAAAAAGCATATTATTCACCGTGACTTTACGTGTTTTTATGTAACATAACAGTAGAATGATAACATATTAAATATATTGAATCAATGTCAACGAAAGATGAGCTTAATGCATGGCTTGGCAATTGTAAAAATTGCTCATTTTTGGTAAAATATATTATTGAGAAATATATGTCGTATGGTATGAAACTGTTATTTTTTAATTAACATGAGGATACGATGAACAATATAAAATGTCCACATTTTAGTAGAGAAGAATTAAGCTTATTTGATGGTCTTCCTTCCGGGGTTTTGATTATAACAAAAAGCAAAGAAGGCCGTGTAGAATATACATATTCGAATCCATATCTTGCTTATTCACTTGATTATACCCACGATGAATTTGAAGCAATATTAACTGAGAATCCGTTTGCAGCAATTTATGAGGCTGACAGGGAAAAGACTGCAAATGCCCGTGATGAAGCGTTTGAAGGCAAAGTAGTAGATTCAATCAGCCGTCAGAGAAAGAAGGACGGAACTGCTGTATGGGTACTTGCGCATATTCGAATGATTGAGGTGGATGAGCGAGAAGGAATGCTGCTCCTTTTTTCGTCATTTCAGGAATTGATTGGATTAGAAAATAGTCTTCTTGAAAGTAACGAATCATTAAATGATATAGTAAGTTCTATTCCTATCGGATTGCTGGTGTTTAAGATTGCCGATGGGGTAAAGACCACATTGTCTGTCAACAAGCAGTTACTTGAACTGGCTAATATAGTCGGAGCTCAGCTTGATTCCAAACACAGAGCTTGGACTGAAGCAGAATTTGCTATGATTATGAACAAGGATTTGTATTCTTTCTGCGAGGAAGATGATGTGCCGCTTGTTCGTGAAATGATTGAAAACAGCGTAGGTGATTCATTCACAAGTTGTACGTTCAGGCTTCGTGGTTCAGGCTCCGGCAAAACAATATATATTTATTCATCATGCAATTCAAAAGAACTTGAAGACGGTGGACGTATTTATTATGTGACCTTCCAGAATGTCACACTTGAAGAGAATCAGAGATTAGAACTGGTTGAAAAACAGATTCAGCTGTATAGGCAGAGCCATTATGATGCGTTGACCGGTGTGAAAAACCGCACGGCATACAATGAGTTTTGTGAATATATACGTGAGAATCGTATTTATAATGTTGGATTTGCGTTTTGTGATATTAATGGATTAAAACAGACTAATGATACTCTTGGTCATCAGTACGGAGATCAGATGATTCAGAGTTTTGTTAATATACTCAAGGAGTTCTTTTCAGAAGACAATATCTATAGACTTAGCGGAGATGAGTTTGTAGTAATTGTGCCTGAGATTGAGAGAGCTGATTTCCAGCGTTCAATGGGAATGCTGCTTGAGCAGGTGGCAGCGGCAGAAAATATTGCCAGCGTCGGCTTTATATGGAAGTCTAATGTATCAGATATTCAGCGTAGAACAACTCAGGCTGAACAGATTATGTATGTAGAAAAACAGCGTTACTATGAGCGCAGTCGTGCTGTTAGCTCAAAGCATCGCCCTAAGTTCCTTGAGGCATTGTTAAGGGATTTCGATAACGGGCGTTTCGTAATGTATCTTCAGCCTAAAACCTCTATAGATGATGAGAGAGTTATAGGCGCGGAGGCTTTGGCAAGAAAACTCGATGAGGATGGTAATATTATTCCTCCGTATGAGTTTGTGCCGATGCTTGAACAGGAAAAGCTTATTCCGATGCTGGATTTCTATATATTAGAGCGCGCCTGTGAGTTTTTACAGGAACAGCATTATATCGGAAATGACAGTTTTGCGTTATCGGTTAATATTTCGCGTGTAACTATCGTTGAAAATGAGTTCCTTCAGACGGTGGCTTCTATTCTTGATAAGTATGAATTTGAGCGCAGAAATTTGGAGTTTGAGCTTACAGAGTCAAATAAGACACTGGATTCCATCAGATTGGAGGAATATCTGATTCAGCTTAAGAGATTGGGACTTAAGATTTCAATCGATGATATGGGAACAGATTATTCTTCGCTGACAATGCTTTTGCTGGATGGCCTTGACTGGGTAAAGCTTGATCGTTCGCTTATAGTCAGAATCGGCCAGGAGAAGGCAATGCTTCTTCTTAAGAACTGTATCAATATGTGCCATGACATGAGCCTTAAGGTTATCGCAGAAGGTGTTGAGAATCACGATGACAGAACAGTGCTGATGGATATGGGATGTGATGCATATCAGGGTTATCTTAAGTCTAAGCCTATACCGTCAGATGACTTTAAGCAGAAATTTTTAGAGTGATTTTTATACGATTTTCGTTAGGGAAAATTCTTTGATTGATTTATATTGGAGTGCGATTCTTGATTGATTCGTCTGCATAATGAGTGACGTTTTCACAAAAGCGGGATATTAGTTATCCCGCTTTTTTATCCTAACGGACTTAAAGAGTAAATGGAGTACCGGGAGTGATGAGCAGGACATATATAGCAATAGATTTAAAATCATATTATGCTTCGGTCGAATGCGCGGCTCGTGGACTGGATCCTCTGACTACCAATCTGGTGGTAGCTGATTCATCAAGAACCGAAAAAACAATCTGTCTGGCGGTATCTCCTTCGCTTAAAGCGTACGGAATACCCGGAAGAGCCAGACTGTTCGAGGTGGTTCAGAAGGTTAAAGAAGAAAATGCAAAGCGCATAAACAATGCGCCCGGACGAATCTTTACAGGGAGCTCAAGCAATGCAGTAGAATTAGCAAACGACTCATCGTTGCAGATTGACTATATAATAGCAATACCTCAGATGCGAAAGTATATGTCATTAAGCACTCAAATATATAATATTTATCTGAAATATGTTTCATCAGAAGATATTCACGTGTATTCGATAGATGAATGTTTTATAGATGTGACCGATTATCTTAAGCTCCATAATATGAGTGCCAGGGAACTTTGCAAATGCATGATCAGGGATGTATATTATACGACCGGCATAACTGCTACCGGTGGAATCGGCAGTAATATGTATCTGGCGAAGGTCGCAATGGATGTAATGGCTAAAAAGACAAAAGCAGATCAGGACGGTGTGCGAATTGCTGAGCTTGACGAGCGTACTTACAGAGAGCAGCTCTGGTCACATGAACCGATAACCGATTTTTGGAGAGTGGGAAGAGGAATTGCCAAGAGACTTGCCACAGTTCAGATTTTTACAATGGGTGATATTGCCAGGGTGTCCATGGGCTTGCCACCGATAGATGCAGATGATACGACACAGTATCGGTTTAAGTCGGACGGGCGAGCAGAGAATCCGGATCCTTTTTTTAATGAAGAACTGCTTTATAAAATGTTGGGAGTAAATGCGGAGCTTTTGATTGATCATGCGTGGGGATATGAACCGACGACGATTGATATGGTAAAATCGTACGTTCCGGAGAACAGCAGTATCAGTACGGGGCAGGTTTTGCAGGAACCCTATGATTATAAGAAGACAGAGATAATCGTTCGCGAGATGACATATAACCTGGCATTGGATTTGGTATCTAAGTCGCTGGTGGCCGATCAGATTATTCTGACAATCGGATATGATATAGATAATCCGAACTACTCGGGTGAGGTGGTGACGGATTATTACGGACGAAAGGTACCAAAGTCAGCGCATGGTTCTATTAATCTAGGAAAATTTACCAGCCTGTCGTCGGTTTTTATCGATAAGACATTGGAGCTCTTCAGAAAAATATGTGATCCAAAGCTGATGTCTCGCAGAATAACGATTGCGGCGAATAATGTTATTACCGAAGCTGCAGCCAAGGATAAGGAAGATGACGGATTTTTTGCTGAGGGTGAGCAGCTGAATCTTTTCACGGATTATGAAGAACGTGCACGTGTAAAGGCAGAGGAAAAGGCTAGGGAAGAGCAGGAAAAAAGTCTGCAGAAGGCTATACTGGCGATACATGATAAGTTTGGCAAAAATGCGTTGTTAAAAGGCACTGATTATATGGATGGGGCAACGACCAGGGAGCGAAATAACCAGGTCGGAGGACATAAAGGATAGCAGCATATAAACATTGATAACTCGGAGAATGGAATGGTTAAGGGTCCGCACAGATATGACAATTTAATAGATAATCAGAGACCGATTCCGCGAAAACCGATGGATGCTATTAAGCGTGCGGCACAGTTTGCACCGTTTGCAGCTCTGACGGGATATGATGATCAGATAAGCGAAACTGCTCGTATCACTGACAAAGAGATATATCTTGACGAGGATGAGAAGCGTATAATCGATTACCGTCTGCAGTACATTCATGAACACGTAAATGAGCAACCGGTCATTGAAGTGACGTATTATGTGTCTGATAAGGAACTTCATCGGGATTCTGTGAAAAGTGGAGGCAAATACCTCACTCACACGGGAAATGTTAAGAAGATCGATTCATACGAAGGCTGTATTATTTTTACTGATAAAACCAGGATACCGATCAATGCGATTATAGAGTTAACTCATGAGGGATTGGACAGATAGAAGCTTAAGTGGCTATAAGAAGTGTGTATGGATAATAGAGTAGCTGCTTGATAAAAAGTGTGTATGGATAAATAGAGTCGCTACTTGATAAAAGTGCGGATAGGTAAGTAATGAAAAGTAAGTATTGGATAAGCATAGTGATAATAACAGCACTGACGATAGTGCTTAATATAATAGCATTCAGCAAGTCATTCTGTGATTGGTACACTGTGACTGTATACAGAGCAATCAACGCTGTAGTTGGTACACTGACCGGCTGGTTTAAGCTGCCGCTTGGCGAGATTATTATGTATGTGGGCGCATTGGTGCTTGTTATGATTCCTGTTTTGGGAATTGTACGCATTATTTTGCTCAAGAAGAAGGCATATAAAAATTTTTACAACGGATACTTAAAGATTTGCCTGATGACCATTATGTTATTTTTACTGGTCTATACGACTAACTGGTTTATCCCGATCAGAGGAAATGTCTTAAAGATAGAGGATAATACGAGAACAGTTTTTACTGATGAAGAACTGGAGCAGCTCAGAACTGAAATAGTATATAAAATGAATGAGATAGCTGCACAGATACCGAGGGATGAAAACGGTATTGTAATCAGTGAGTATTCGCAGAAAGATATTGCTGCGTATATGGCTGCAAGAGGAGATGAGTTCCCTAAATTAAAGGGACATTATTCTCAGGCAAAAGAATCTATTTGTTCACCAATACTTGATATGATGGGGATTGGCGGATATAACTACATATACACGATGGAACCTTCGTATAACAGATACGTGGACAAGCTGTATTCACCAGTGGTTATATGTCATGAACTGTGTCATCACAAGGGTTATTATCTTGAAAATGAAGCTTCATTTTTAAGCGTGGTGGTGCTTACAGAAAGCGATAATTTATTATTTCAATACTGCGGTTATCGCGAGCTCTATGCCTATGTTGATAATGCCTGCCGTCGCAATTATGTGAATACAAAAATAACAGACCCGAACCTTAAAGAAGAGTTTTTAGCAGTTGCAGCAAGTATAAATATCGATACAAATCGTGAGTACAGTGATTCCTTTATGGCTCGATTACTTTATAACTATAATTTCCCACAGCTTGATGATATTGTCTGGGATGATATCGAAAATGCTCGTAATGAAAGTGATGAATTGTATCATTCGGAAGTAAATGCGAAGGTAGAGGAAGCAATATCAGAACCGGTCACTCAGGTGGCTGACAAGGGATGGGAAGTGCAGAGCAATATTCTCAAAGAAAATATATATGATGGAATGCTTTTGATGTATCTTCAGTATTATTATGACTGAGCAAAGAAGCTTTAATGGCATAATGGCAAAATCAAGAAGCTTTCGAGGTTTTTTACTAGAATTAAGAGGAACGTGAAATGGATAGATATGTTGAGATTAAAAATAAGATTATAGAATGTGCAAATGCTGATGAACATATTAAAGCAATTGTTGCTATTGGTTCATCAACAAGAGATACAGTTAAAGCAGATGAATTTTCAGATCTTGATTTGATAATTGCTACGGATGAGCCTGAAAAATGGTTTTCCGGGGAGTATCCGAATCGTTTTGGGAAGGTGTCTATTTCGTTTATAGAGCCCACGCTCGGTGGCGGCAGGGAGAGAAGATCTATCTACGACGAAGACAAGGATGTAGATATGATTATTTTCACACCCGAGCAGTTTGAACAGGCGATTATTGAAGGCGTGGCCGGCTGGGTTATGAACAGAGGCTATAATATCATGTATGACTCATATGGATATAAGGAACTGATTGAAAAGTATGTGCATATGGGACATTCGCATCCTGAGATGTCTGAGGAAGAATTTCTGAATATTATTAACGATTTTTATTTTCATAATATCTGGGCATATAAGAAGCTTAAAAGAGGCGAAATATGGTCTGCAAAAATGTCTATAGATGCATACTTAAAGAACTATCTTCTTAAAATGATAGAGCTTTACAGCTTTGAGACTAAAGGTGTTGATACCTGGCATGACGGAAGGTTTGTTGACAGATGGGCGGATGCAGATATATTGGACGCATTGAAAAAATGCTTTGCGCATTACGACGCGGAAGATATGAAAAATGCACTTGTAGAGACTCACAAGCTGTTTAGCTTTGTTACCAGGGCGATTGCAGATAAAAAAGGTTATAAGTATCCCGATGGCGCGGAAGAGTGTGCGAGTAAGTACTTGGGGGAGCAGACATCATGAGATTAAGCAGCAGAACAGAACAGTTTACGGATTCGGTAATTCGTAGAATGACCAGAATATCCGATGAATATGGAGCAATTAATTTATCACAGGGATTTCCTGATTTTGAGCCTCCGATTGAGATTACCAAGAGCCTGGCTAAGGTCGCAACGGAAGGACCTCACCAGTATGCGGTTACTTTTGGTGCGAAGAATTTCAGAGATGCAGTAGCCAAAAAATATGAGCATTTTTCAGGATTGAAGGTTGATCCGGATAAAGAGATTGTAGTTACCTGTGGCAGTACGGAAGCTATGATGGCCACTATGATGAGCATAGTCAATCCTAAGGATAAGGTGGCTGTTTTTTCTCCTTTTTATGAAAACTATGGAGCTGATGCTATACTTTCCGGAGCTGAGCCTATTTATATTCCGCTTGTTCCGCCTACATTTGATTTTGACAAAAAAGTATTAGAGGATGCGTTTATACAGGGAGCTAAGGCGATAATTCTGTGTAATCCATCTAATCCGTGCGGTAAGGTATTTACACATGAGGAACTGTCATACATTGCAGAACTCGCGATTAAATATGATGCGTTTGTTGTGACGGATGAAGTATATGAGCATATAGTATACGCACCGAACAGGCATGTATATATGCAGGCTCTTCCGGGAATGAGGGATCGTACAATTGTGTGCAATTCGTTATCCAAAACATATTCTATAACCGGATGGAGACTTGGCTATGTAATAGCTAATGAGGAGATATCGGAACGGATTAAGAAGGTACATGATTTCCTGACAGTTGGTGCAGCAGCACCGCTTATGGAAGCAGCAGTTACAGGACTTGAATTTGATGATTCATATTATGAAGAGCTTGCGGCACACTACAGTCATATGAAGGAGGTGTTCGTGGGAGGTCTTGATAAGCTTGGATTTAAGTACACCAATCCACAGGGAGCGTATTATGTACTGCTTGATGTGAGTGAATTTGGTGTCAGAGATGATAACGAGTTTTGTGAATGGATGATTAAAAATGTCGGTGTGGCAGCAGTCCCCGGTTCAAGCTTTTTTAAGGAAGATATCAATAACTACATTCGCTTACATTTTGCAAAGCAGGATGATACTTTGATAGAAGCACTGAATCGTCTGGCAACACTTAGAGAAAAAGCTAATGCTGCTAAGGATGTTAGCTGGAGATAGAACATAAAACATAAAACAGAACATAAAATATAAAACAGAACATAAAACAGAAAACAAAAAGGATAGCGATGAGCTATCCTTTTTTTGCAGCATAAGTTTTTGTGCGAGCATTTAATGTCATAATTCCAACAATTTTTTTACATATTCGGCAACACCATCTTCGTCATTTGATAATGTAACGGTGTCGGCAGCCTCGAGTGCGGCAGGGATTGAATTGGCAACGGCAACACCTGTTCCACATTTCATAAGTGGTTCGATATCATCATTGTCATCGCCAAAATAAATTGCATCCTCGACACTTAATCCGAATTCCTCGAGCATACATTTGATGCCGTTCCATTTTGTAGCCTGCGAGCTCATGATCTGATAGAGCTTACCGTCGGCAACTGAGCAATATACATCATCAGTAACAAGTGACGGAATGATGGTATCGAGGTTCGTGCCTTCAGAACTTATTATCATCTTATAAATAGTGTCGGGAATAGGTGCGGTGAGCAGATTATCATAAACTGTCGGATTCCATTCGGGGATGTCGATGTTAGAGATTATTCCCTCATCAGTTTCAAGTGAAATAACGATGTCATTAACTGCCATTAGTGATTTGATTAAGCTTAGGGCAGTTTTTTTATCTATAGAGTAATCAACGGATCTGTCCATAAGGATTGTGCGTGCACCGTTTAATGTGGTGACTGCGTTAAAATGAACTGCACGCATGTACTGTTTGATGGCACGCACAGGGCGGGCAGTAGCGGCCATGAGGAATATACCCTGTTTTCTGCATTCCTGCATTATTTGTATAGTGTAATCCGATATGGTTTTGTCTGTATGAAGTAAAGTTCTGTCCAGATCAGTTATTATAACTTTCATTGTTGTTCCCTCTTTTTCCCTCAATAAGTACATAGTGTAACATTGATGAGCTTAACATATCCTCACACAAATTTGATATATTATAATCGCAGAGAATATAATCCGTAGATTGTGCATATTTTTACAAATTATTTTTGTAGGGATTGATAAATCGAATGCTGCGTGAAATATGGATAGGCAGGGGCAAAAGGAGTATAATTATTGTGAAGTCTGTATGTGGTTTAGTCACTTAATGAGAGATGGATGCATATGAAAAATAAAAAAATAGCTGTTTTTTCCACCGGATGGTCCGGTGAGATTTTACACCAGTATCTTAACGGATTGCGAGAGGGATTGAAGGATCAGTCTGCCGATGTATATCTGTTCTTAAGTCATGCGGTTTATGGAATAAGTGAAGCTATGTTAAGAGGTGAACTTAACATATATAAGTTGCCTGATATGAGAGAGTTTGATGCTGCGCTTCTTTTTGCCAACAGTCTGGATTTTCCCAATGTTATAGATAATATAACCAATCGCTGCATTGAAGCTAATATTCCGATTATTTATACCGGAAGAGATGATGAGCGTTTTTATTTTGCCGGATCTGACAATACTGTAGGTACCAGAGAACTGGGCAGACATCTCATTGAAAAGCACAATGTTAAAAAGATATGGTTCATGGCGGGAACTCCCGAAAATATGGACTCCAACATGAGACTGAATGCTATCAGAGAGGTGATGGCGGAAAATAACCTTGAACTCAAGGACGAAGATATTTGCTATACCAATTGGTCTCCTTATTTGGGATTTATGTTTGTGAGGGAGCAGCTGTCAAAAAGAAAAGAGCGTCCTGATGCAATAGTATGTGCCAATGATACCCTCGCAATGGTAATCTGTAATGATCTGGAGAAGAACGGTTACAGAGTTCCTGAGGACATAATAGTAACAGGATTTGATAATGAAATGATGGCGCAGCTGTACGATCCGTCAATCTGCTCTGTAGATCAGAGATTTGATAATATCGGAAGAAGCTGTGCAGATATATTGGCTGATGTTTTTGCAGGAAAAGAGACTGCCAGAGTCAGAAAAACCAATTGTGAATTTGTTCCAAGTGAAAGTTGTGGCTGTAAGCAGGCTAAGAATTTTGAGGCAATACGTCGCAAGATTGGCAAGGATAAATTTGACGAAAAAATCAATAATTCCAATTTCGACATCAAGCTCACGACAATGGAGCGAATTATTCTTCAGGGAAATGATATTGTTTCATTAAGTGATGCATTTGTTAACTTGAATAATAATGATGTTCAGTATGAGGGAAATACCTTCCAGATATTCATTGATCCTTTGGTTGAGCGATCTATTACTGAGAACCAGAGAGAACTTCGTAAAGAAGGATATCCTGAAGTGATGAGTATGATATATTCCAAGGATAGGGGAGTTGTCAGAACTTTAGCGGATTTTGATACGAAGGATGTAGTGGAACAGTTCCATAACAGTGGCAACAGATTTTATATAATAATGCCTCTTCATGATGATGACTATGAGATTGGTTATTGCGTGATGGGTGATGACTATCAAAAGATATCAGATGCTCAGATGCTCAGAAAGTATATGGAGCGTCTTAATATCATTTTGAATCGTTATTTCCAGAAGCTTCGACTTAATGCATTGAATCAGAGATTGCTTCAGATGACTGAGACTGATGCGATGACGCATGTTAAGAATAGAACTGCTTTCGAGACAAGGCTTGGTGAGCTTCAGGCTAAAATGTGTTCGGAAATCAAACCCCAATATGCAATCGCTTTATTTGATATCAACAATCTGAAAACTATTAATGACAGCCTTGGCCATGAAGCCGGAGATGAATATATCATCAATTCATGCAGAATGATATGCAAGACTTTCAAAAAGAGTGCTGTGTACAGAATAGGCGGAGACGAATTTGTCGCAGTGCTTGAAAGGGATGACTATAAGCGTAGGGATGCATTGCTCGAAGAGATGAGAGAAGAAATGAAGCTCTTGGAGGAAGAAAAAGATATCCCTGTATTTGAAAAGATATCTATTGCATCCGGTGTAGCTGTATATGACAGTGAGAAGGATTTTAATGTTCAGGAAGTATTCAACAGAGCGGATTCAGCCATGTATGAGAATAAGGCTGCCATGAAAGCTGCGGCAAAATGAAGAGAAGTGAATAGATTATATTATACGGTATAAAGAGAAGTAGATTAAGAGATACTATATAAAGGTAAGTAGATTAGGATATACTATCTAAGGGTAAGTAGATTAAGTTATACGCTATAAAGATAAGCGAATTATAATGTATAGATAAAAAGTGAATTAACTAATAAAAGGAGTACGCGCATGCAATGTTTATTAAACGGCATTGCAAGTGTACTCCTTTATTTTTTACCTTTTTGTGATAGCGTCTTCGTTTGAGATGGTAAGAAATGGATGCATTTACCATTTGAATGTTAGCTGAAGTAATAATGATGGTAATAAATCATGCTATTTACCATTAAATTAGCTTGAAACTAATAGTAATGGTAAAAATAAAGTAGTGTTTACCATTGAATTACTTTGAAACTAATAGGAATGGTAAAAGTAAGGTGGTGTTTACCATTGAATAATCTTGAAAATAATAGGAATGGTAAAAGTAAAGTGTTGTTTACCATTGAATTATTATGAAACTAATAATAATGGTAAAAAGTAAGTGGTATTTACCTTTGAAAACAATAAACATTTAATCGGATGGTAATCGATAAGCAAATTTTACCTTTGAAATATGAAACGGCTAAATTTAGAAGGTAATTGAACAAGAATTATTACCTTCAGCAATATAGCAATCGACATGTGATGGTAAAATAGTTGTTCTTGGAAATGCATCATTTATTGTACAATCAGCTCATATAATCTCCGTTGTAACTTACCAAAACGGCGCTGCTGACATCTTCAATTTCTGATAATTCATTTACAAAATCTGTGTTGTCATCCTTAAGACGAATTTCAAAATTCACTTCGATAAGTCCGCTTCGTACAGATTTGGATTTTACGATACAGCGGTTGGTGTGCTGCTTTAGGTAATCCACTGCGTTTTTCTCAGCTGAACTGTTGGCGCAGGTAAGAACTACTATGTACGGATTGGTATGAGACTTTCGATTTACAAAAATCAGTAATATTACGCCGATGATTACGCTTCCGATAACGGCAAGAGGTATCATGCCGGCAGCCAGTACTATGCCGGCAGCAATTGACCAAAACAGAAAAGCAATATCAAGCGGCTCCTTGATGGCAGTTCTGAAACGGACGATAGATAACGCACCGACCATACCAAGTGAGAGCACTACATTGGATGTCACAGCCAGGATTACAAGTGAGGTAATCATTGTCAGAGCAATCAGTGTAACACCGAATGAAGAGGAGTACATCACACCCTGGTAGGTCTTTTTGTATATGTAGAAAATGAACAGTCCGATTGCAAACGCAAGTACGATTGTGAGAAGCATATCAAGAGGGCTCACTGAGGTTACATTATCTAAAAAGCTTGATTTGAATATATCTTTGAAGGTCATTTTGTTAGTCTCCTAAGTTAGTTTTTCGTCTAGAGTATAATTCTCTGGCGTATAATTATTTGGTGTATTATTTTGGGTCACTTTATTTTTGCTTATTTTTGGTCACTTTATTTTCCGGTGTTTCTTGGTTTATTTTGGTCACTTTATTATTGCTTATTTTTGGTCACTTTATTTTCTGGTGTTTCTTGGTTTATTTTGTGTCGCTTTATTTCGGAAAGCTTTTTTATCTTACGTATTACTTTCTGAAGCTTTTTTTCACATTCTTTTCTTACGTTTAGTTTTCTTAAGTATCATTTTGCGGTCATGTGTATATTATGAGCTGAAATTATCAGCCATATATGCGGCACTGTGCATATTTTGAAAAAGAAGCTGCATGGCAGCTGGGGGTGGACACAGCGTCTTTTATTATTTCCGGAAGATACTCGTCCCATTTTACTTCCAATATATAGGGGGAGTCTCCTGCAGGAAAAGTGATGGTGTCAGAATTTAGGAAGTCGGTTCTAAAATCACCGGTTCTTATATTATAGTCGATGGTTACTCTGACATTTCCTGCCGGATAGATAAAGGGCTCTCTGGTGTAGTCGACTATGGTTTTGGGTGCGAGCCGTTCAGCGAGCATCTTAGTATACAGCTCCCGACAAAGTGGCCTGTCGCAATCCTTCATCCATAAAATATCGCCGGCAACAATTTGTTGAGCCTCTTTAGCAGAAATAGAGCAGCTTGTCTTTGCACACAGTCCGTTTATCTTGCTTTTTTTCTCAAGAGAGATGAATGAGGTGTCATTGTTGTACAGTCTTATTCGGAATTTTTCTCGATAGTTTACTCCGTCCAATTTTTCTCGGAGTGCTTTATCGTTAGGTGTATCAAAATACAGGCTGCGTATTTCGTACTTATTGTCGATAGCATGAGGGTCGGTCTGCATAATGGCTGACAGACGCATCCGTAACGCCAGCAGATCGGAATAATTGATTTCATGCTTCCATTCGTGACGGTATTTCATAACAGTCCTTTCACAGAATATGAAATATTTTGATAAATATAGTCTGCTAATATGTCATAATTATATCAATTATTGGTCCGAGAGTTAAGCATGAAAATTATAAGTCGAGAGTATTTTGTGTATTGACAAGTAAGTATATGAATTTTATAATCTTCTCGTTTACAGGGTGAATCGGGGGCACCACTTTTCACCGTCATAAAAGGCGCCGGATTATTTACTATGGATTGGTATATTCCGGGCGCATACTATAAGTATTTTGAGCGTTTGTGGATTATCGTCCATGAACGCTTTTTTGTTTAGGAGACAATATGGTAACAGTAAATGGTGAGCAGAAGGATGTCGCAGGTCGTAATCTGTATGACTATCTGGTTGAGGAAGGCTATGAACTTACGAGAGTGGTCGTAGAACTCAATCTCGATATCATTCCCAGAGAAGAGCTTAAGACGATAACTATAAAAGATGATGATGTCATCGAAGTGCTTCGTTTCGTAGGAGGCGGCTGATGGACAAAAAGACGCTTGAAGGGAAGCAATCAGACAGTGAAATTATTGGAAGACGATCACTAGATAAGGCGACGCTCGATAAAGCCTTTGATGAGAGATTTCCTGCTGAAATTAAGAAGAAGCTTTCGAAAGCGCGCGTGGCAATTGCAGGTCTCGGTGGTCTGGGATCGAATATGGCTATGATGCTTGCCAGAAGCGGTGTGGGTCATATGCTTTTGATAGATTTCGATGTGGTTGATGTTACAAATCTTAACAGACAGGCATATTTGATTCCGCAGGTCGGAGTACCTAAGCCGGAGGCGCTCAAAGAGCTGTTGTGTCAGGTTAACCCATATCTTGAGTATGAGACCAGATGTGTGAAGGTAACACCTGAGAATGTAGCGGAATTGCTTCGGGGATATCCGATAGTGTGCGAGGCATTTGATGCAGCAGAGCAAAAAGCGATGCTTGTTCAGGAGGTGCTCACGCAGCTAAAGGATGCAATCATTGTGTCGGGGAATGGGATGGCTGGCTTCGGAGATTCGAACACTATAAAAACCAGACAGATGATGAAACGGCTGTATGTGTGCGGAGATGAAAACACAGATATAGGTGATGGAATGGGGCTGATGTCTCCAAGAGTTACCATCTGTGCAGCGCATCAGGCCAATAAGGTTATACAGTTGATTCTGGAAAGCTAAAATATTTCAGAGAGTCATAAAATATTTCAGAGAGTTATAAATCATTTTAGTGAACTGTGAGTGATTTTAGACAATAAAAAATCAGTACAGAGTATAGCAATTTTATACAATTTAGTATTCAGTAATAATAGATAGGGAGAGACTATGGAAGACAAATTTATACTTGGTGGAAAAGAATTTAACAGCAGATTTATTCTCGGTTCGGGAAAGTACAACATCAACCTGATTAAGGCAGCAGTGGAACAGGGTGGTGCGGAAATTATTACTCTTGCATTGCGCAGAGCCAATACTCAGGAGAGTGAAAATATTCTTGACTATATTCCTGAGGGAGTAACACTTCTTCCTAATACTTCAGGAGCAAGAAATGCAGACGAGGCAGTTCGTATTGCCAGACTCAGTCGTGCTATGGGATGTGGTGATTTTGTAAAAGTAGAAATCATGCGTGATGCTAAGTATCTGTTCCCTGACAATCAGGAGACAATTAAAGCTACAGAGATTCTTGCGAAGGAAGGTTTTGTAGTACTTCCTTATATGAATCCTGATCTTAATGTGGCAAGAGATCTTCAGAATGCAGGTGCGGCAGCAGTAATGCCGCTTGCAGCACCCATCGGAAGCAATAAGGGCCTTGCGACAAAAGCTATGATTCAGGTACTTATTGATGAAATCGATCTTCCTATAATAGTAGATGCAGGTATCGGTAAGCCTTCACAGGCATGCGAAGCTATGGAGATGGGCGCTGCGGCGATTATGGCAAACACTGCGATAGCAACAGCAGGTAATGTACCTGAGATGGCAGAAGCTTTTAAGCTTGCTATAGCAGCAGGAAGAAAAGCATATTTGACCGGAATGGGCCGTGTGCTTGCAAGAGGCGGAAGTGCATCAGATCCGTTGACAGGATTTTTGAGATAGGAGACGAATCCGATGAATGAAGAGAATCAGGTTTATTTTATAGATAGTGATGAGTTATCTCCCGAGGCACTTGAGAGAAAACACAGACTTGAGCAGGATCCTTCTTTTAGAACAAATCACATGGAATACATGCAGGGTATGCAGGTGATTGATTCTGATATCAAGGATAAAGTACTCGCTGCGGCAGAAGAGTTTGATTATTCCGCATATACTGCAGTTGATGTACAGAGAGCACTTTCAAATGATACTTGTTCTATAGAAGATTTTAAGGCGCTTCTTTCACCTGCCGCGGCACCTTTCCTTGAACAGATGGCAAGAAAGGCTGAGGAGATAACCAAGAATCATTTTGGTAATACAGTTTATATTTTCACTCCTCTTTACATTGCAAATTATTGTCAGAATTATTGCGTGTATTGCGGATTTAACTGCTATAACAAGATTCGCAGAAAGAAGCTTTCTTTTGAAGAAATCGAACATGAGATGCAGGTAATTGCCAAGACGGGTATGGAAGAAATACTGATGCTTACAGGTGAGAGCCGTACATATTCAGATATTCAGTACATTGGTGAGGCAGTTAAGATTGCGAGAAAGTATTTTAGAAATATCGGTGTGGAAATCTATCCTGTGAATGTGGATGAATATGAGTATCTGCATGAGTGCGGTGTTGATTATGTTACTGTATTCCAGGAAACATATAATCCCGATAAGTATGAGACTCTTCACCTCCTTGGTCACAAGAGAGTATGGCCTTATCGCTTTGATGCACAGGAGAGAGCACTCATGGGTGGTATGCGCGGAGCAGGTTTTTCGGCGCTTCTCGGACTGGATGATTTCAGAAAGGATGCTTTGGCGACAGCACTTCATGTTCACTATATTAATCGCAAGTATCCTCATGCGGAGCTTTCGCTCAGCTGCCCGAGACTCAGACCTATCGTTAATAATGACAAAATCAATCCTAATGACGTAGGCGAGAAGGAGCTTTGCCAGATTTTGTGTGCTTATCGTATATTCCTTCCGTTTGTTGGTATCACTGTATCGAGCCGTGAGAGTATAGAGTTCAGAAACGGAATTACCAAGATATGCGCGACCAAGGTTTCTGCAGGTGTATCTACAGGAATCGGTGACCATGAGGAAAAGTACGAAGGTGAGTGCTCTGATAATTCAGAGGCCGGTGATGAGCAGTTTGAAATCAATGACAGTCGTTCTTTTGATATGATGTATCGTGATATGGAGCAGGGTGGATTGCAGCCTGTATTGAACGATTACATTTATGTATAGTTAATATTCAGAGTTAATCAAATGTAATGAAATCATATTTGATATGGATTACGTGGAATATGGAAAATTTTGATTACATAAAAAATACAATAGTAATCACCAATCGCAATTTGGT
>DCIR01000028.1 GCA_002317155.1 Lachnospiraceae bacterium UBA1721 | reverse complement strand
TTCGATTCCCATCACCCGCTTTTGTCATGCCCATTTTCAAGGGCATAACACATCATTTTTTACAGACATACTCTGTAAGTTTTAATACGATTGCCTTAAACGCTTCCGTCTCTCTAATACAATCATATCTATCCTGTTTTAATTTCTCATAAAGGATTTCAGACTCGCTGTTCGTATGATTTTTGAAAATCCATTCTCTCCCTACTACATATCCTTTCAGTAGTGTTGATATATGTTCTATTCTTTCCGGCAGTGTATCGAATTCTATTGCATATTTTGCTGCTTTTTCAAGATAATCAAGTGTTGCATCTGTATTTCCTTCAAGTACTTCCATCGCAGCTATAATCCGGTTCATCTCCGCAACCAGACGAGATTCAAGCCCATAATCACCCTCATACACAACCTCAAGCACCTCCAAAGCCTTCTTAGATATATTTATACGTTCTCTTATCGTATAACTATCATTCTCAAATCCCAAATCTGCCTGTTGCTTTATTGAGTAATACAGTAGCATCGCGAACTGCATTGCATTATTTTTACATTGCTGTTTCAAATCATCTCCATGATATAGTTCCATAAGTCTAAAATTACTCGAATTCCAAACATTAGGTTGTTCCTCTGCTATTTTTACTGCCTCTTCTATTCTCCCTAGTTCCCTAAGCGCAATGAGTTTAGCATTAATTGCGTAATCACACGTTATCCTGTCATGACATTCGTTTATAATACGATCAGCAACTTCTAATGATTTCAGATGATTGTTCTCCCTCTGTTTGTCATCTAAACAATTTTCGAAGTTGAGCATTTCAGCCAAGTACAGAAGGATCGTATAATTCGTAGGATACTTTTTTGATGCCTTCTGTAAAATCGTAATGCTCTCAGTAATCAGACCCTTACGCTCACATTCCTTAACACTCCGTATGATTTCATCAATTTCTTTTTCATCCTTGTAATTTTCCATACCCATTAGTTCATCGATAGTGATTCCAAAATAATCTGCCAACGCTGGAAGTAAAGTTATGTCCGGAAATGTGTTGCCATTTTCCCAGCGACTCACAGCCTGCTCTGATACATTGAACACACTTGCGAATTGAGATTGTGTCATTTCTTTTTGAAGCCTGTATTTTCTAATATTCTCACTAAGTTTTATCATTTTATTATCCTCATCTACTTGTGAAATACGAAGCATTTCGCGTTTCCTTATAATCTTATAACTGAGTCGACATCATCATTTCATAAACATTCGAAGTTTCTGTACTAATAATTACATACACGAATTGAAAAGACCATATCTCATTTGTTGGTAAAAAAACAACCATAGTGAGTATTTTGTGTATTAATTGCACTTTTGTGTCGCATCAAAGTGCAATATTTGCACTTCTTCTTGACTTGCGAGTGCAATTAGTGCACTATATGTGTAGCGGAGGGTGCAATCATGAACATAATTAAAGATTTACGCACGCACAAAAAGCTCACACAACAACAAGCAGCCGATTTAGCAGGAATATCACTGAGATCATACAAAACCTACGAAAACGATGCCTCAAAGATTGATAGCATAAAATATTTATATATTCTTGATATGCTAAATAAATATAATCCAATTGATGAAGACCATGGAATACTATCGGTCGCAGAAATAAAAGAAGTATGCAGTAAAGTATTTGATACATACAATGTTGAATACTGCATATTATTTGGATCATATGCCAAAGGTAAAGCTCTTGAATCAAGCGATATTGATTTGCTTATATCTTCAGAAGTTAAAGGGCTCAAATTCTATGAAATGGCTGAACAACTTCGGAATAATATGCACAAAAAGATTGACCTTCTAGATATTGGTCAATTAAAGAATAATTATGAACTCACACAAGAAATACTAAGGGACGGTATACGAATATATAGATAACATAAAAAACGATCATTATTACATTGATAAAATCAAACAGGATTTACAGTTCATTGTTTTGCATATGAAAGATGTAAACATAGAAGATTTAGGCCAAAATGAAATACTGCTTGATTCAATGTTGTTTCGAATGATACAGTTCCTAAGTTCTTCTATTATATTTACAACATAACTTGATAATGGCAGAGTCCTTTGTCCTGATGAGCTTCTCTTTTTTTAGTAAGGAACATCTTCATCTGTGCGATTACATTCTTCACTAGGGCGACTAGCCATCATATGTTGGATTTTAATGTACATGTGTCCTTCATACTCAAAATAATCGTCCCAAGTCAGTGCTCTAAGTTCACCAATTCGACATCCCAACATTAGGCATAATCTGGATGCTAGTGTATATACAACTACACCACGAGACCTTGAGACTGTCCTAAGTGCGGGACACCAATCGTAGTAACAGCTAAGAACAGCCGACTGGCGGTATGTGAAGAAGGTTGGGATGAATTAGCTATATGTCATCGTGAAATATAGTATCTGCTTGAATATATGGCATGGGAGGGATAAGCAGACGTGTTTAGGGAGGAAGGGTTCCGGAGGGTGCTTGTCAGACATGTAAACTGTAATTTATCATTAACGTGGAGAAAGAGCAATTTATGAGCGCTGAGCAGGAAACTGTAACAGTATATGGTATGTATTTGTTGTCATGAAGGGGTATTTATATGGGGATTGAAAAAGAGAAGGGACAGACAGCGAACCGAAGACTTAAGACGAGAAGGATGCCGATAGCCTTTAAGATTACTATTTTTGTATTCGTAATTGTTGTTGTCGAAAGTGCGATTCTCGGAAGCGGAATGTACAACGGTTCCAAGAAGATTATCGAAGAGGAAGTTAAGAGTAAATCGATGACCGTTGCGGCTAATGCAGCATACTTAACGGACGGAGATTTACTGGAAAGCATAGAGGACATAAGTGCAGACAATGCGGATATAATAGAACTGTCAGAAACTTATATCAATTTGGTGGAAGCAAGCGAAGTAGCATATATATATGCATTTTGTCTGAATGAAAAGGGTGAGCCGTTCTTTATTGCAACATCAGATATTTATGAGAGTGCCGATTCAATAGGAGAGCCTTTTGAGATGTATCCGGGAATGCAGACCGCATTCAACGGTGAAAAAGCGGCAGACGATGAACCGACAACAGATGAGTGGGGAACTTTTTTAAGCGGTTATTGTCCTATATACAATTCTGATAATAAGGTAATCGGAATTGTCGGTGTAGATATAGAATATACAGATATCCTTGCTGAAATTAATAAATTAAGAGTGCAGATGATATTTATGTTCTTTGTCATTCTGGCTATTTCACTTTGGGGATGTGCGATTATTATATACATTCTCAGAAAAGGATTTACCGCACTTAATAACAAGATTTTGGATCTGTCAGACGGTTCGGGTGATTTGACCAAAACTCTTGATATCAAGAGCGGTGATGAGATGGAAGTTATTGCAAACAGCATTAATGAAGTAATTAAATTCATCAGAGATATTGTTAAAAATACATCCGACAATACTGACAGACTCGGAATAGCATCCTCTGAAATGGATGAGAATGTTGAAGAAGCAACACGCAAGGTTAAAGAGGTATCGGGTACGATGCAGGAGATGAGTGCATCGGCACAGGAAATCAGTTCATCACTCTCTACCATAAGCGGAAATATTGAGTCTGTTCGTCTTGAAATAACCGATATAGCGCAGACTGCAGATTCAAGAGTAGATGAAGCGAAGAAGATTATGAGCGGCGCAGAGGAAATGTACAATTCCGCACTCGCTTCCAAGAAGAATGCTCATGATGAAACAGAAAGCCGACGCGAGAAGCTTGATGAGATTATCAGGGAAAGCGAAAAGATTGCGATTATTACAAAGCTTACCGATGATATTATAGGAATTGCAAGTCAGACTAATCTGCTGGCATTAAACGCATCAATTGAGGCTGCAAGAGCAGGTGATGCGGGAAGAGGTTTTTCAGTTGTCGCCGAAGAAATTAAGAATCTCGCGAATACTTCCAATCAGCTTGCGGAAGAAATTAAGCGCATTGGCAATGAGATGATAGATATTGTAAATTCACTTGCCGATAATTCGCGAGAGGTTATGCAGTTTACTGTTGATATCGCAGATAAGGGGTATAACAGCTTGCTCAGTACCAGTGAAAAATATAAGCTTGATATGAGCAATTTGAGTGAGGTACTTACAGAACTTAAAGAAAGCTGTGCAAGTATTAAACGGCAGATTGACGGAATCGATAAATCCGTAGAAGAAATAGATACCGCTGTGGGTGAAAATGCAAGCGGTGCTTATAACAGCGTTCAGGCAATTACGGATATCGTTGAAAACATGAATCGCCTAAATGAGAAGGCTCATGAAAATCTGAATATTTCAGAAGATATTCAGGACGATATGAGTAGATTTATAGTTTAGCCAAACATTAACGAATATATGTAAAACTAGATTAATTATTTATCATACTGTGTTGGAAGGCTTCTGAGGGACTCCTCGGAAGCCTTTTATTATTTTAAAAATTCGCCTTTTAATATCTTCAGACATAAAGGGACTAAAATTTTACGAGTTAGCAGAGCAATTACGCACTGCATTACACAAAAAAATAGACCTTTTAGACATTAATCAGCTCAAAAACAACTTTGAACTTACTAAAGAAATATTAAAGGATGGTATCCGCATTTATGGATAACCATTAAAAATGATTTATTACTAGACTCTATGTTATTCCGCATGATTCAACTATCAGAAAATTCAAGAAAACTATTTGATACTTATAAAGACTCTCATTCGTCAGTACCATGGAATGCATTATACGGCTTAAGAAATCAAATAAAATCTATTTTTTCTTTTGCTGTTTTTATATCTTCTCCAAAATGCCTCAAAAACTCCCTCAAATGTCCTCAAAAATAAACAATTTTGGTATTTAAGTATGATACAGTTTTGGGTACAATAAACTGCATATTTAATCAATTCGTAATTCAAGCACATATTTATCGGTAAGGGCAATAATTTCAATGAAAAAAATAACAGAAAGAATCCATATAAATAAAATTTTCGAAATCCTACTCATATCAATGCTGTCAGCTTCACTCTGTGCATGTTCTATCGGAGCATCAGAAAGTACCGTACAGCCAGACTCCGAGACAGTGGTAGATGAAGCGAGCAACGAAGCGGATGAAACAGAGACTCAAGAAGAATTTCCGGAAAATGATACTGAAGGAAATGACACTTCCGAAGAAAACGAACCAGAAGTCATACAGGAAGAGGAACCCATAACAGTCTCAATCCTTGGTACTGAATATGACATAAATACAGAAATGCTCGATTTGTCAGGAATGACCTCAGCGGATGTTGCAGCAGTCGCAGAAGCTATCAAGGAACTGCCGGAACTGAAAACTGTCAACCTCATACCTATCAATAATAATGAATTTGACGAAGCTGAAGAAGTGACTGAAGAAATGACTAACGAAGCAACTGAAACGGAAGCTGAGCCTGAACCTATAGAAGAAGATTCTTCTCTGCTTCTTTCAGATGTATTTATCCTTAAGGAAGCTGCTCCCGGCGTTCATTTTATCTATGAATTTGATCTGTTCGGAACCTGTATATCAACATCAGATACTGAGGTTAAATATATCAACACACAGATTGGCAATGAAGGTGAAGAATCTATCAGACAGGCTCTTACCATCCTTGATGAATGTGAGTATTTTCTTCTCGATGACTGTGGAATAGATGATGAAATAATGGCTGGTATCAGAGAAGATTTCCCGGATATCAAGGTCGTATGGCGAGTTCATGTTGGCTGGAAAACAGCTCTTACCGATGACCCGATAATACGTATGACGCACGGAATCGATGATACCATGACAGAGTCTCTCAAATACTGTAATGAAGTGGTATATATGGATTTGGGGCACGACACTGGCATAACCGACATATCATTTATTGCAAATATGCCGCTTCTTGAATGCCTGATACTTTCAGATGCACAGTTCAAGGATCTGTCACCGGTGACATACTGTCCCAATCTGACATGGCTTGAGCTTATATACTGCTGTAGCATAGAAGACATTTCGGTAATCAGCGATATGGAATCTATCAAATATCTCAATATCAGCAATACCAACATAAGAGATATCAGCGGAATAATGAATATGAACCTGGATCGCTTTTGTTGCATCGGAAATAATGTAAACAAGGAAGATTTTGAAGCTTATAAGGAATTACATCCCGACTGTATGAGCGTTTCATCCGGTAACCCGTACGGATATGCCTGGAGATATGACGATTACGGTTATCACTACTTTTCTTACTATGCTAGAATGCGTGAAGTATTCCGCTATGATCAGGGATCTCCCGGTGGATTCAGATGGCCGGAGGATGAACTCTCTGAAGAAGGCAGTTCCGAAGACGAGAGTTCTGTAAACGAGAATTCTACAGAAGATAGTTCTGTAGATGCAAACTCTGAAATCGAGATCCCCGAAAACGAGAACTCTACAGAAGATAGTTCTGTAGATGCGATCCCCGAAGACGAGCATGTTGAAGCAGAAGACTCAGAATAGAGTTTTCTGCTTTATTCATATCAAAAGAAAAATGGGTGACATCATATTGATATCACCCACTAAAGAACTGATTTTATAATTTGTGTCCCATTATTCTGTTACTTAATTGCTGATTTTGATAGAATCAATAATAGCTTTAACTTCAGCGTCTTCTAACAACTCAGAAATCTTAACTGAATTATCATTTGATGAAACAATAATATCAAACTGAGAATCACTATAGAAGTCACTATTATTTAATGTATACTTCATACTAGAGTCAAAATCAAATGCCATTGCCTCTAAACCTGCAATATTTGTTTTTACCGGCATTACAGTTCCTTTATGGCTGTCAAAATCAGGATCTTCCCAGTATTCAACATAATTTGCGTAGTTAGTTTCTTTGTCACCATATTTCTCTTTATAGTCAGCATATGAGTTATAAACAAAAGAACCCAGTTTAGCTTCAATTGTAATTTTATCATTTTTGAAAATAACAGATGAAGTCTTTACTTCTGTTTCACAATCAGCTTCATCTCCTGCTTCATTAGCAGGGAAATTAATTGTTACAGTAAAAGGTCTTGATGGACTTGAGCTAGTCAGCTTGACTTCAATTGTGTTATCAGCTTCTTCTGCATCATTAGCTTCCTCTACATCATTGGCTTCCTCTGTATCATTGGCATCCTCTGTATTGCCACTTGTAACTTCTTCTGTTGTATCCGGTGTAGTAGCTGATGTTGTTGTCCCTCCATTATTATCACCACAACCACCTAAACACATTGCCATTACAAGCAATGCCAAAACTAAAAATCTTTTCTTCATAACAACTTCCTCCTCATATCTTTCATTTATGATTCTTGTTAAATCTTTCCCGATTAAGAAAATTCAACAACATCTATGTTATAAACCATCAAATCATTTTATTGTATCAGCAATATTGTCTATTTTTTATATATTTCTTCCCAAGTTATATTTATTATACAGAAGCTTCTGCCGCATCAGCCGCATTTGAATACTTAGAAAGACCTCTTGTATTAGCATCTTCAGCCGAATTCATTGCTCCCTGAAGCTTTGCCTGTACATCAACATTATTAACTGCAGCCTCTAAGCCATCCTTTGCCGCTGCTTTTGCAACTGATGACAAAGCACCAAGCATATCTGCGCCTGCTTTGATTTCTGCCTTCTTCTGCGCAGACGCTCCACCAAACAGGGAAGTTCTGTCACGATGAACACCAAAAATATAGTCTAAATGCTGAAGTGCATTATCAGCATAATTAGCCTGCTTATCTCTCTTACGGAAGGTAATAACTACCTCTCTCTTAGCGTACGGATGTGATCTTCGTCCGGTTGCTGTACTCTGTCCTCCAATGTTGTTAGGCTGACAGAACTTGATGATTATTCCGTCCTCCTTAAACACCTCTTTACCATTCTGGTCCTTATCCATCTTGCAGAAATAGTCATATGACTCTACTGTATCATAGCGGAACATATCATGGTTTACCTTCCTCTTAGGATTACTTCTGCTTCGGATTGTAAACATACCAATCTCGTCCATAAAAATAATCTGCTCTTCTTCCATTGCTGAAGGATAAATCTGCTTCTTAGTACTTTCAAAATATTTTTGATAGATTTTCTCCTGATTCTCCATGACAGCCATATGTGCTAAGATGCCATCTTTGTCATATTCTGAAAGCCTGATGTGCTCACTGCACTTAGTCCCGCAATCACTGCAGACATACTCCTTGTTCTTGATGCCGGTTCTCTTGGTCACACCACACTCCGCACCACAAATGCAACAATTCTTTTTACCGAAAAGATTAGAAAAGAAACCCATAAAACTCCTCCTTAATATTTGCTTTTAAGGATGTAACACATCCCCCTCTTGTTTCTTATAAGTTTCACCTAGGTTAGCCATTATCATAACCACATCATTAATTATAAATGTGGTGACTTTCTTGTCATATAAGCAATATTGTCTATTTTTTGAGTAAAAAAATCCCACTAAAGCAGATTTGGGAATTTTCCATATCTACTTTAGCGGGATCAAATCAGCGATATCTAATATTATATTTTCAAATTATCTTTATTGATGTCTACACCTCAGGTACTACGATTCCTGTCTTAGCAGCCATAATTGCCAACTCAGTACGGCTGTTACATGCAGTCTTTTGAAGCAGATTATTGAGATGTACGCGTTCTGTTCCGTAGCTTATATTCAGTAATTCACTTATTTCCTTATCTGAATATCCTGCTGCCACACATCTTAAAACATCAATCTCTCGGTCTGTAAAATCAGTACTCTTCGCTTCACCTAACGATACAACCGGTGACCGGTCAGGGAATACACTCTCTCCCGCCATAGTTCTGTCCATGATAGACAGAAGCGGCTCATCCTGCACTTCCTTATACCAGAAGGAATCCACACCCGCGTTTCTCGCCTTGTTGATAAACGAACCATCCGGCATCGATGTAACAATCAATATCTTAATCTGAGGATAAGAGCTCTTGATTCTCGCAGCCGCATCGATTCCGTTTATCCCGGTGCTCATCACTACATCCATCAAAATAATATCTATAGGCATCTTGGCACAGTAGATATCAGCGACCGACGCTGAATCCACGCTGGCCACCACTTCATAATTTTGGGAATTCTGTATTATATTTTCAAAAAGCTGACGTGGCATCGCCTGATCGTCTACTATTAATACCTTATATGACATATGCTTTACCCGTTTTCATACTAATCTCTTATTTTTTCAGCTGTAACGTCAATACAAATCGAGGAACAGAATCAATCCTCATAGATCCTCCATTCTTTTCTGCCAGCGATCTGAGCAAAACCAATCCACCGCGCTCATTGATTTCCTTCTCTGGAGCTTTACCATTATTCGTAAACTCAACCATTATCTCACTCTCAGTTTCATCAATTCGTATGGTCAGTTCATCTCCCCGCGCATGACGTATAGTGTTGGTCAGACACTCATGAATTCCTGTAACAATTATATGGCGCTGAGGCTCTAAATCAGTCATTTTACCAAGAATATTCAACTTAATATCCAGCTTTTGAGCGGTATCCAAAATCACTGCGAATTCATCTGTAACCGCATTTTCCGTCTCCTGCTTTAAGTACTGCAGATTACTCCGAAGAACGGCCTCAATTGTTTCCCGCTCCTCCTCGCTGCCACCTGATAAAATATACTTCTTAGATGCCAACAGATTAGCACCCAACTCGTCATGTATCTTAACCTTGGCATCAAGAATTTCCTTTGCGGCAATTGATTCAACTATCTGTTTTCCGTAGAGAACCAGCTCCTCATTAAGCTTAGCCACAGTCCTTTGTTTTTCTTCCAATGTTTTAGTATTCTGATATTGCTCTGTAATATCAACTATCGACAACATTCGAAGATTATCATCCTTCTCCATCAGAACTCTGTCATAGAAGGTGTAGACCGCACCGCTATTAAGTTTTATGATATTGTCTTTTTCTATCTGTCTGCTTCCTGCAGTGATTTCATATAAAAAGGTTACTGCATTTAACAACGGCTCTCCGGTGTATTCCCTACAGATTTTTTCCACCTGATGATTTTTCAAGACTATTTGACCATTGGGCTCATAGCAGCAGACTCCTATCGGAAGATTATCGATTGCTTCCTTGATGGAACCGGCTGTAATATTGTTTTCGGTCCATTTTCTGTTGTACAGAAACATTCCCAGCTCCACAATGGTTATAATCGCCAGGATGACCACTGGGTAGATATACGGTACTTCCTCCAGAGCCTTCTCGACATTCAAAAATGGACCTTCTACATACGTATCGGAAACAATATCAAAAATGACCTGATTCATAAAATACAAAAAAACACAAATCGGAGCTAATACGATAAGCACCTTTATGTGTTTATGCATGACCGCAGTTGCTATAATGGCTGAAGAAAGTAAGAAAAGAATAACCGCAGACAAGCCTATGACACTCCGTATAAAGGGTGGCAGATTGATAAATGTAATCATGATTTATCACCGCCTCTCTCAAAGAACAGTGCCAATATACTATCCTGATTGTTTTCGGACTTAACTATCTTTCCGTTGCATGTAGCCAATTCTCTGCTCGACCACGTGTCGATGAATGAACAATCCGGAATATCCGTAAGCATTCTCATGGAAATAATTCCATCTCTTTCTGCTACGGTGACAGACAACATTGATACTTTATTCAAAACATACTCTGCAACTGTCTCAAAAAAATCATATGCAAGAACTGCTGCATCAGCAGACATCACCCCATCAATCAGGAAATTAACACTCACATTAATCTGATTCAATTCCAAATAATTAACCGATTCCCTAATAGCGGTATTAATCTCCACTACAGAGATTTTTTCTTCACTCTCACGAAGCAGCTCCAGGTTGCTTCGACGTTTAATATAAGCATTGTAAACGACAATCTTTTTCAGTCGTTTGGCAAAATCTATTTCATCGGAATTCAACAGATTTTCTATCTGTGAAAGCTGATAACTGACAATTCCCGCAATACGGTCATACACTCTGTTACGGGCATCGATAGAAGCCTTTTCCTCCTGCATCGCGTTTTGCGTTGTAAGATAGTGATTTCTCGCATTAATCTGTCCGATAATTTCGGTAATCTGTCTATTCAAGGTGTTAACCGCAGACAAATCCACAGCCCATGTTACAGAGCCTCCCGAAATATCAGAACTTCTTACAATGGATTCCTGTGAAGGAGTAATAGCTGCGTCTGCACCCTTTGTACGATATACAATCTTTCCACTCAAATCCCGTATAACTGCCGGAAGATCAGTCTCCTGAAAAATCTTGTTATAGCTTGTATTTACCGTTATCAAGCCTACCTGCATGCATGCTTCCAATATAAGCACACAACAGATAGCGTATATTTCTCCTATATTCCAAAGTTTTACCCCATTTATTTTGGGACAAATATCAGTCGCATACGAAATAAACAAAAACAAACAGATAC
>DCIR01000058.1 GCA_002317155.1 Lachnospiraceae bacterium UBA1721 | reverse complement strand
GCGACCATGAGCGGCAGAGAATGCTGGCGACTTGCCCCTTATGTTTTCGTCTTACTCGCTCTCAATTAATTGCACAACAAAAGAATCCGCTCCACATCAGCATGGAACGGATTCTTAATTCTACTGTTCTTAACAGCAAATATATCTTTTTCACATCAATTACTGAAGCTTATCAATTATGACTTCAAAATTAGCATAATCCTCTGCAGTTAGGAAATCCCACTTTCTGTATTCAATCAAATACAGCTTATTATTTACTCGGTCCTCTACAACATAATTTAGGTCATGATACAGCTGTCCATCATAAACTGCTGTATTTTCCTGAACAAGGGCTGCGATATCATACTTTTCATTTCTGATGTACTTAGTATCAATAATAGTATAATTCTGAAAATCACCATACCAGAACTTAAGGAAACTACTGTAATCTCCGGTGTAATCATTATCTGTAAACTCGCAGTCTACACCATACACAAGGAAGTTACCCTGTTCCATATCCATGCGGGTAAACGGGAAATGAAGCCTCTCCTCCCATACGTCACCTGTTGTCAAAGGATCCTTAGTCCATCCTGCAGGAATTGTATACTCCATTCCGTATACTTTATATGTAATCTCTTTAACCTGGTGAAAACCTTTACGCTCTTCTATAAACGAATCCTGCATATTATTTAACGGGAATCTTATAACGATATATGCTGCGAACAATAAAACGCCTGCCACAACCAGTCCGATCAGATTCTTACCCTTTGAAAACTTTAAGCACCAGATACTAATCAACCACACTCCAAGTATAAGAGCAACCACACCTACCGCCGCCATTATATAATCAAGCGGATAATATGTTCTTCCAAGCTTTGGAATGATAATAAACGCCAAGCCACAGATTCCTACCAAAGTAAGAATTATTGCAAATACCATTAGTATTATTCCAAATACTTTACTGATTTTTTTACTCATAAAATATCCCCCAATATCTTATCTGCTAAAACTTATTTACAAAAATTATCTACAAAACTCATTCCCCTAATATTCTTATGCAAGAAGTTACTCCTCTACATACTCAAACACGACAATTCTATCTGCCTCATCCAGGTAGAACTTACTGTTTGTATTAAGATCAAAGTACTCATAGAACTTGTCACACTGAGCAAGAACACCGTTAACTCTTTCTTTATTGGTAACATGTGTATCCTGGGTAAGTGAAAGCAATTCAAATTCAGGACGCATTACGATTCCCCAGCTCTGCGCATATGAAGTAAAGAAAAGAGGATAATCAACATTATCATGCTTCTCAAGTACTCTCATAACTGCATCCATCGATATAATGTCCGCAAATGATTCTCTATACACCATACTACCATCAACTACATTGCCGAAATCTGTCTGCATTCCGTTGTAATAGTAATATATTTTATCTACTGCCTGATAATAATACTCCCAGTAATCATCCCATCTATCGTCGTATTCACCGTTATTTCTGTAAGCTACATTTGAAGGATCATATGCATGTCCAAGTTCATGTGCGATAACTGTGCCAAACATAGCCATCAATTCATCATAGGAAGCTTCGTTCCAAAGATAATCATCTGCATAAAATCCGGCTGTAATGAGTACTGTATTACTGTTGGCGTAATAGCATGCATTTGAACTGTATAAATTAAAATCAGTTATTGTATATATATTTTCCTTAACAAGAATTCTCTGATTAAATCTGCGATTGCTCTTAAGCAGTGATATACATGTATCGATCAAATTCTCGCAGACTTCCATATCTTCAAGATGATTGTAATCCTCATAACAGCCAATCATAAGTGTGGTCATCTTGGTTCTGGCCTTAAGTCTTTCCTTCTGAACTGTATTGAGCCAATCTACTTCGTCTATAATCTCTACAAAACCATCTATTACTTCAGCTACAATATCCTTGGTAGTTTCTTTTTGTTCGTCGGTAATATAATGTGATGCGTAATAAGCCGCCACTGCACCTCTGTCGAAATAAAGAGCCTGAACTACCGGTTCACTGTACGGATCCATATCATCAGCTGTAAATTCTTCTCCTCCGGCCATTCTGCCCGTAACATCCGAGCAGGCGGCAATCAGCTCATTTGATCCGCAAATCGCAAGCATATCTACAAGATTTACCGCATAATAATCAGTTACCATTTCAATAGTACTGCTGTTGACATTTTCGTTGAGCCAGTCAAGATACGCATCCACAGCAATAAACTCACAATAATTTGCGCTAAACTTATTGGTAATCTCATAATTATTAGCAATAAGAATACTCTGAATATCTATAGTGCAATCTACATCCTTCCAGTCTGTATTATTCCAGCCTTCATTATCATTACCATAACCAAGAAAATAACCTTCTGCATTATTATAGTAGTCATGAATTCTTAAATCGAATTCGCTGGCATTCTGTGCTATTTTTTGCGCTTCTGCTTCTGAATATCCGAGAATCACAAATTCCTTGGCGATTGCCTCAACCATCAGTTCACGATTTTCATCACTAATATCATAATAAAAGCCCATCAAAGGTTCAGGATAAACATACGGAACATAGTCTGCGGCATAATCCTGATCATAGTCTATTTTTACTACATTATTAAACAGAGAATATGTCTCATCTTCCATAAGGCTCTGAAGCTGACTCATATTACTGACATTTCTAACCGTGTCAACCATAGACTTAATGGTATTCATAGAGATTTCATCTCTCTGCTGTACATCGGTAAACTGATCATAATATGAGACCATCTTGTACATTGGATCATCAGGAGAAAAATCCTCCGGATCAGCGTCTGACAGCATAGCCTCTATTCTGTCCCAAACAAGATGATTTGCATCATCATTTCTGTCAGTATAAACCTCACAGGGATCAAGCTGATTAGCATTCATCCAGTCTTCATTGACATAATCATAAAAATCATCAACAGCTACTTTTTCTACAATACTAACGGAGGTCGATGTACCCGCCCCTGTGTTACCACCGGTGCTTGTACCTCCACCTCCGTCTATATCAGTGTCTGTCTCAGTCTCATTATCAATATTAGTTTCTTCCCCAACAGCATCATTACTAGCGTCATCATCCGTGGACACATTTCCGCATCCAACAAGGCCTGAAACCATCGCCGTACACAAGACAATACTCAGAATCTGCTTAATACTTTTAGATTTCATATATTTACCCCCTCTTCAGTAAATGCATTTTCAAAATCTAATTCGATAATATCACGGTCTAGCCACAACATAAATGGTCTATTGCGCGAATTAAATACTCTTATTTCGCTCTTAGATTTCGTTTGACTCTTTATGCACATCCATAGCGGAATATTTTATATAACAGGAAACCCGGAGAAATATCCTGTTGCATAAAAAAGTACACCGGCGCAAAAAACGCCGGTGTACGTAAAACTATAAATAAATTTTTATGAGAAAATTCTTTTATGTTTATTTATTGCTAATTAGTTCTCAGAGATGTTCTTCCACTTCCAGTTAGCAATCTCAGGAAGGTCCATACCTACCTCGTGGATATACTGCTTGTGCTCAACGAGCTTATCGCTCATCTTCTGGTAGAGGTAAGCGCCTCTGTTACCAAGATCAGGCAGATACTTGAGAGCGGTCTGAACAAGGTGGAAACGGTCTACATCGTTCTGTACACGTACGTCGAAAGGAGTAGTAATGGTACCCTCTTCCTTGTATCCGCGAACGTGCATAAGTCTGTTATTGTGACGTCTGTAAGTAAGCTCATGAACAAGTGAAGCATATCCATGGAAGTTGAAAATTACAGGCTTATTAGTTGTGAAGAGCATATCGTACTCAGCATCGGTAAGACCATGAGGATGCTCGCTGTTAGGCTGAAGCTTGAAGAGGTCTACTACGTTGATGAAACGAATCTTGAGTTCAGGAATCTCCTCGTGGAGAATTGAAACTGCTGCAAGAGCCTCAAGGGTAGGTGTCTCACCTGCGCAAGCGAATACGATGTCAGGCTCCTGACCTGCGTCATTTGAAGCCCACTCCCAAATTGAGATACCCTGTGTGCAGTGCTTTACAGCCTGCTCCATGGTAAGCCACTGAGGTCTGGGATGCTTAGAAGCAACGATTACGTTAACGTAATTTCTGCTGCTAATGCAGTGGTCGAAGCAAGAAAGGAGGCAGTTAGCATCGGGGGGAAGATACAGGCGTACAACGTCTGCCTTCTTATTAGCGATGTGATCCATAAATCCGGGATCCTGGTGAGTGAATCCGTTGTGGTCCTGCTGCCATACAGTTGAAGCCATGATAAGGTTAAGAGATGCGATAGGCTGTCTCCAAGGAAGCTGACTGCAAACCTTAAGCCACTTAGCATGCTGTGCTGCCATTGAGTCGATGATACGAAGGAATGCTTCGTAGCTTGCGAAGAAGCCATGACGACCGGTAAGGAGGTAACCCTCTAACCAACCTTCGCACATATGCTCTGAAAGCATACCGTCCATAACACGTCCATCCTGAGCAAGGAACTCGTCCTGCTCGATGATGCCTGCGTTCCAAGCTCTGTTGGTCTCTTCGAATGCAGCACCAAGACGGTTAGACATAGTCTCATCGGGTCCAAAAATACGGAAGTTCTTTGATTCAGCGTTAAGCTTGAATACGTCACGAACGAACTTACCAAGCTCGATCATATCCTGGCCTTCCTTAGCACCGGGATACTGTACATCGAATGCATAATCTCTGAAATCAGGACGACGAAGCTCTCTAAGGAGAAGTCCACCGTTTGCATGAGGGTTAGCACCGATACGGCTGTTGCCGGTAGGAGCAAGAGCCTTAAGTTCAGGAATAAGCTTACCGTCCTCAGTGAAGAGCTCCTCAGGCTTGTAGCTCTCGAGCCATGCCTTAAGGATATCAAGGTGCTCAGGCTTCTCCATGGTAATAGGAACCTGGTGAGCGTGGAAGCTGCCCTCGATCGGAACACCGTCAACTGACTTAGGACCGGTCCATCCCTTAGGAGTGCGAAGAACGATCATAGGCCATACAGGTCTGGTAGCATCGTTATTCTCACGAGCGTTCTTCTGGATTGCCTTAATCTCTTCGATTACGGTATCAACAGTCTCTGCCATAAGCTTGTGCATGGTCATCGGATCATCACCTTCTACATAGTAAGGCTTCCATCCGTTACCCTTGAAGAATGCATCAAGCTCTTCTCTTGACATACGAGAGAAAATAGTAGGGTTAGAAATCTTATATCCATTGAGGTGCATGATAGGAAGAACTGCACCATCAACAATAGGATTGAGGAACTTATTTGACTGCCATGAAGTAGCAAGAGGTCCGGTCTCTGCCTCACCGTCACCTACGGTAACAGCTGCGATAAGATCGGGGTTATCAAATACAGCACCAAAAGCATGTGCAATACCATAACCAAGCTCACCACCCTCGTTGATAGAACCGGGAGTCTCAGGTGCGCAGTGGCTGGGTACACCGCCGGGGAATGAGAACTGCTTGCAAAGCTTTGCAAGACCATCCATATCCTCACTTACATTGGGATATACCTCAGAATAGGTTCCCTCAAGGTAGGTGTTAGAGATATAGAAGTTTCCGCCGTGTCCGGGGCCTGAAAGAAGGATGAGATCAAGATCATATCTCTTGATTGCTCTGTTCAGGTGAAGGTATACAAAGTTCTGTCCGGGAACTGTTCCCCAGTGACCAACGATCTTCTTCTTAACCTGATCCATAGTAAGAGGCTGACGAAGAAGAGGGTTCTCAAGCAGATACAACTGTGCAGCTGAAAGATAGTTTGCAGCGCGGAAGTATGCATCCATTTTTGAAAGGTACTCATCAGTGATGGGGCCCTTCTCGACAATGATGTTTTCGCTCATGTGCTTTCTCCTCGTGATAATTAATAAATAAACGTTACTGAAATCGGTACTTTTCGACAATGAAATCGTCAAATTTTTGACCGATTAAAAACAAATCATAATATATATAAGTAATCTCAAAATGTAAATCGCAAAACTTACAAATAGCAAAAATTAGGAAGTAGAGCAAAATATTGCTAATTTTTTGTGTAAAATTTCTACTCTTACAAGCACTTTTTTGACACATCTTACAAAAGCATATCAGTTTTTGTCAATAACTAAAGCGGAACCATTTAGTCCCGCTTTTGGATAATTTTTGTATCAAAGTATTTTTTCAAATTCTTCTTCAGACATCGGCTTATAGAAATAATAGCCCTGTATCATATCACAGTCAGCCTCTCTCAAAAATGCCAACTGCTCTTCCGTCTCCACGCCCTCGGCAACTACTTTCGCACCGATATCATGAGACAGACCAATAGTGTGCTTAATGATTGCTTCAGCCTTTTCACTCACGCCAATCTGCGATATGAATCCTTTGTCCAGCTTAATAACATCAAATGCAAATGTACCTATAGTTGATAACGATGACATTCCGCTTCCGAAATCATCAAGCAATAAAGATATACCCATTGCCTTCATTTCTACAAGGAACAAATATGCATCTTCCTCAAGAACCGCATATGCAGACTCAGTTATTTCAAACTTGATTAAATCACCCATATCACTGCGCTCATCAAGGCGTAGAATAGTCTCATCAAGAAGCTTGGTATCATAGAAATCAACACGAGACAAATTAACTGCACAGGGAACTACTCTCTTACCCTGCTCAATACGCTTCTTATTGAAGTCAATAACATTACCTACCATAAAATTATCAATCTTACTGATATGACCTTCTTCCTCGAATGCAGGGACAAACTGTATGGGAGAAACCATCCCTCGCTCCGGATGAATCCATCTGACCAAAGCCTCCGCACTGACAATTTCTCCTGTCTTGGCGTCAACAACCGGCTGATAGAACGTTTTAAATTCTTTATTGGCAAGTGCTGCATCAACTTCAGATATAAGCTTACGCCTGGTACTATATTCAGTACTTAACTTATCATCGCATACAGCAAATGACTCAACATGTTCTTTGCCGATAGATTTCTCTGCAAGCTTTGCTCTGTCAAGCATATGCTGAATCGTTCTATTGGGATTTTTAATATTATATATTCCGAATCTGATTGCAAACGGCAGTCTCTTAGAACCGTCAATATATGTCTGCGGACATATTCTCTCAAACAGCTCGGGAGTAAGCAGCTCTGTTTTGGTAATCATGACAAAATGATCACTCTCGAGTCTTGCGAGCAAATCAGGCTTTAACTCTCTAAGCAGAATATCCCTAAGCATAAATATAATCATGTCTCCACTGTATGTACCCAGGAAGTCGTTAATTGCCTTGAATCCTTTAACATTGGTATATACCAGTGAATATCCGCTGCTGTACTTAGGGTCCTTCATCATCTCTTCGGCTTTTGAGATAAATCCGGCACGAGAATACTCATCAGTCATCCAGTCATGATCAAGAAACATAGTTATATTAATCAGACAAATAAGAAATCTTTCATCATCAACTCTTGAGATTCTTATATATTCCGTACGTACACCGTCTCCGACATTAATGTGAACTGTTCTGATATAGCAATTCTCATTCTCAAGCATGGCATAAACATTCTCGAGATCAGTGTACTTATCATAGGCCTCCTTTTCATAGTTGACCACATAATAATCCCTAAATACTTTTATCAATTCCTCATAAGTACTGATATTCTCTGCATCTATACCACTATCGCTCATTTTATCGTTTGAATAAAGAAACTTCAGCTTGCCTGTGGCCGTTTCCATTTCTATTACCCAGTCATAATTACGATTAACCAATGAATCAAACAAATTATTGTCAATGCTTTCTCTCATTACGGTTCCCCCATTTGCGATCATTCAAACTGCGCTCTGTAAAGACTGTAATAAAATCCTTTGCTTTCCATTAGTGACTCATGCGTTCCCTGTTCTATTACATCGCCATGGTTAGCTACCAGTATACGGTCAGCTCCCTTAATCGTTGATAAACGATGCGCTATAACAAAACATGTCTTATCTTTCATAAGCTCTCGCATTGCTTTCTGAATACGTCTCTCAGTGTTGGTATCAACATTGGATGTTGCTTCATCAAGTATTAAAATGCGGCTCTCATACAACATAGCTCTGGCAATGGTAAGCAACTGCTTTTGTCCCTTTGATATGTTGCCACCATCCTCGCTGATTATTGTATCATATCCCTGCGGAAGACGCATTATAAATGAATGTATATGTGCTGCTTTTGCAACAGCAATTACTTCCTCACGTGTGGCATTTTCCTTACCGTAAGCAATGTTATCAAAAATCGTACCGTTAAATACCCATGTATCCTGAAGTACCATTGCATAGGCACCTCTTAGGCTCTTACGGCGATATTCTTTAATCTCTTTTTCGTCAACAAGAATGCATCCCGAATCCACATCATAAAATCTCATCAACAGATTAATAATTGTGGTTTTACCTGCACCGGTCGGACCTACAATCGCTATAAGTTTTCCTGCATCTGCCTTAAGATTCAGATCATGAATAATAGTTTTACCGGGCAGATATCCGAAGTTCACGTGCTGCATCTCTACATCACCGTGAGCATTCTCAAGCTCAACTGCGTTCTCTATATCAGCCGCTTCCTCCTCACTTCCGAGAAGTTCAAATACTCTTTCCGCAGCAGACAATGCCGAATAAAGCTCATTCATAATATTGGCGATTTCATTGATGGGTCCCGAAAACTTTCTGGAATAAAGCACAAAGGATGAGATCTGTCCCAATGCAATCAACCTGTACATATAGAGAAATGCTCCGAATATAGCGACAAGAGCCAATCCGAGGTTATTTACTACATTAACTGTAGGTCCGATTGTACATCCGTAATGCTCTGCCTCTCTGTAAATATCAGCCGCATCATAGTTGATTTTATCAAAACGCTCCTCAACCTTTTCCTCATATGCATAAGCCTGAATGGTCTTCTGCCCGGAGAACATCTCTTCGACAAAACCGTTCAGTTTTCCGTAGCTCTTAGATCTCTTGGAATACAACGGCTGAGTAACCTTTTTCATTCTGACCGTATATCCTATTGCTATAGGAATAGTAACCAGCGCTGTAAGAGATAACAGAGGTGAAATGACAATCATCATAATCAGTGAACCGGCTACTGTTACAATGCTCGTCAGAATCTGCGTTACATCAGTAGCAATACATGTACCGATTACATCGATGTCATACGAAACTCTGCTGATGATATCTCCCGCCTGATTTTGATCAAAATATCCAACCGGCATTCTGAGCAGCTTCTCAAATACATCCTGTCTCATATTCTCGGATATGCGCCTGCTGACTCTTGTCATCATAATGCTGATTACTATAGCCATTACCGATGAAAGTATATACACGCCCAGCATAAGTGCCGCATAGTAAAATACCCTATCAAAGTTAACCTTCCCAACACCTGCGGCAGCCTCATTGATTGCCGAGCCTGCAAAATTTGGTCCGAGCAGCCCCAATACGTTACTCACAAGAGACAGTACAATGATTCCAAAGAACGCAAACTTATATTTTCCCATATAACTAAAGAGCTTCAAAAGTGTTCCTTTTGTGTCTTTAGGCTTTTTTCTGAGTGTATCGTTCTGTGCCATTTTGCGTCCCGTGTCAGTTCATCTGAATATCGTAAATATCTCTGTATTGCTTACAGTTCTCCATCAGTTCTTCATGCTTACCCTGACCCACAATATGTCCGTCATCCAAAACAATAATATTATCAAGGTTCATAATCGAACTGATTCGCTGTGCAATTATAATTGTCGATGTATTGTTGTAATGCTCTCTTATCATCTGTCTGAGCAATGCATCAGTCTTGTAATCCAATGCACTCGATGAATCATCCAGCACCAAAATCTCAGGCTTCGCTGCCAAGGCTCTGGCTATAAGTATACGCTGCTTCTGACCACCGCTCATATTGGCACCATGAATATCTGCTTTATGCTGCAAGCCATCCTCGTACTCTCCGACAAACTCTGCCGCGCGTGCATCTGTCACTGCTTCCATAGCACGTTTCTCATCTACTTCTCGACCGAATGCAATATTTTCATGGAGTGTATCTGCAAAAATAACATCATTTTGAAAAACAACACCAAACTTTTTACGCAACTCGGTAAGCTTGTATTCTTTCACGTCTTTACCGTCAACTATAACGCTTCCCTTGGTCGCATCATAAAATCTCATAAGCAGGTTGACCACTGTAGTCTTACCGCTACCGGTAGCTCCGATTATTCCGAGTGAGCTGCCCTTATTTAACTCAAAGTCAATATCGGTCAGTTCATATTCATCAGCCTCATTACCCTGCTTAACATATCTAAAGCTCACATTCTTAAAAGCAATGTATGGCTTATTTTTATTATCTGAGGCCGTCCCTTTTTTGTTCTCAATATCTCCCTCGAAACCATCCTCGCCATATACTGTAACAAGATCCTGACCTTCATCAATAACAGAGGATATACGACCGGCAGATGCATTAGCTTTTGAAGTCATAATAAAGATTCTGTTGATACCGTTAACACCCATCAGAATCATATTGAAATATGTGAGGAACGCCAGTATTACTCCGGGCTTGGTTATGCCTCCGTTAACTCTGTATGCTCCCAACACAACAACCACAGTCAGACCTATGTTCATAATCAGAGTCATTATAGGTCCAGGAAGAGACATAACTACCGATGCCGTTGTATCACTGCTAAACATTTCTCTGTTGGCATCTTTATATCTCGCAGTCTCATAATCTTCCTTTGATAAAGCTTTTACTACTCTGATTCCGGTAATATTCTCTCGCATTATTCGAACAATGGTATCCATCTTCTGCTGAACCTTCTCATACAGAGGAATTCCTTTTTTCGAAATGATAACTACCGACGCAATGATCAGCGGAACCAAAATAAACAGAACCATCGCAAGACCAAAATCCATTATCATCGTTACTACCATTCCACCGATAAGGAGAATTGGTGCACGCACACCCATGGTTTGAATGATTCTTATAAAATTCTGTACATTGTAAGAATCCGATGTCATTCTCGAAGTCAGTGAGGGCAGGCCATATTTATCAACCTGGCTTCCGGACAGTTCCATCGTCTTACGGAACAAATCATCACGTATGTTATATATGCATTCAGATGCAATTCTTACAGCCTTTCTGTTTGCAATAATATTCATGGAACGTACAAAAATGGCTATTCCTATCATCAACAACCCACATATAATCATTTTGACGATATTCTCAGAAGGAGCCACTTCATCAAGCATATATTCAAGCACATACGGAATCATGAACTCGGCAGCAGTTCCGGTAAACTTTATGATCAGCTGGACGACTATTCGTCCACGATATTTAATCATATGACCAAAAATAAATTTCATCAGAAATCATACTCCGAGCAATAATTTTCATTAATATAAGAATAACAAAAAAAAGTCTATCCCCGCAATGGAAATAGACCTTTTTTAACCTTAAATAATATTGTTTTGTGAAATATTTTGATATTTTAGAGCTTAACTGTACGAGGTTCTTCGCCAAATGAAGAGAAAACAGCTGTCGCATCCTCAAGATACAGCACTTCAGTATTTTCATCCTCTGCAGAATACATAGCTTTAAGATGAGGATAGTTCTCGAGCATATGCTGCTTGGGCTCTATTCTGTCATCTCTGATAAGCTTGCCTGACACTCTGATCCATGCCTTACCGTTAAAAGCACAAATCTCAGCCTTAGGATTAGCCTGAAGCTGCTTAGATACATCCTTAATCTTACCGGTCTGGATATAAAGCTTATCCTCGAACATATCTATTGTTCCGAAAGGTCTTACTCTGGGCTGATCACCATCTACTGTAGCAAGATAATACGTACCGCACTCTTTTAAGAAATCATATACTTCCTTCATTATAAGCCTCCAATAATGAGTTTATTCACATCAGATATACTCAATTAAATTATTTATCACAAATATGATTTATCACTAATATTTTATTTGCCACCAATATAAGGTGCTACAACTGAAGCAACTGCACTTGCAGGCATAGACTGAAGTGCTACCTTACCGGGGCCGGTAACAACAGTGTTGAAGAAGCCTTCACCACCAAGGAGCTTATTCTTGATACCCTTTACAGACTCGATAGACATTGTGCAGGTGCCATCCATCATTGCAAGATATCCGGTATCAATGATAATTCTCTGTCCGGGTGCAAGTACATGCTCTACTACTGATCCGTCAATCTCAAGGAATGCCAAGCCTGTTCCTGAAATCTTCTGCATGATGAAGCCTTCACCACCAAAGAAGCCTGCTCCAACATTCTTCTGGAACTGAATAGAAAGCTCTACTCCGGGGGTAGAAGCAAGATAAGCTGACTTCTGGCAAATGATTTCTTTGCCGGGACCTACTTCTACGGCCATGATTGCTCCGGGGAAGCTTGATGCAAATGCGATAAATCCCTCTCCGCCCTTTGCAGTATATGTATTGCTGAACATCTTCTCGCTAGAAAGCATCTTAGAGAACATCTTGCCCATTCCACCACCCTCAGTGGTCATCTCAAGATTGTCACTCATCCAAGTCATTGCACCGCCTTCGCAGTTAATGCTTTCACCATTATCAAGGAAAATCTCAACTACGGGAAGTGTTCCGCCTTTAATTTCGTATCTCATTTTTATTCCTCCTTATGCCGCCCTCGCGGAAATATCTACCTTAACATTTTATAATGCACGTACCCATCATAACAAGTGTAGTTGCCACCTATTTTCTTCCATTTATCACTAAATTTTCACTAAAAATTTGCCATATCCTACAAATCGTAAATCGAGCATAAGATGTGGGCTATATTAATACTTTTATCCTATAAAATGTGATATTATAAACTCTGTGGAATACGTTTTTCCTATTAATTTGGGAGGCAATTTTTATGACCAACAAACAATTGCAAAAATTACTCAAGGATATGTCCTTAGACGAAAAAATCGGCCAGCTCACTCAGCTTGCCGGATCCATGTATGGTTCCGATGCAATAGTGACCGGCCTTCTCGATATGTTCAGCATCAATGACAAAGCTCTCGAAATGAGTGGCTCTGTTCTAAGTGTAATCGGTGCTGAGGCAATCAAAAAACTGCAGGATGAAAATATGGCTAAACAGCCTCATCATATTCCTCAGATATTCATGTATGACGTCATTAACGGTTATCAGACTATCTACCCCGTTCCTCTCGGACAGGGTGCAACCTTTAACCCCGATACCGTTGAAAAGCTTGCGCATATGTCCGCAGTCGAAAGTGCTGCCGCAGGTATTCATGTAACCTTCTCTCCCATGGTTGACCTGGTAAGAGATGCAAGATGGGGCCGTGTAATGGAGTCTACCGGTGAGGATCCGTATCTTAACGGACTTCTCGGAGCTGCCATGGTAAAAGGCTACCAGGGCGATGACGTCAAGGCGAAAGGTAATGTTGCTGCATGTGTTAAGCATTTTGCAGGCTATGGCGGAGCCGAAGCCGGTCGTGACTACGATAATGTAGAGCTCTCAGAGCGCACTCTCAGAGAGGACTATCTTGCTGCATATGAAGCCTGCATCAAAGCCGGTGCCAAGCTTGTCATGACCTCCTTCAACACACTCAACAGAGTTCCTTCAACCGGTAATAAGTGGCTCATGAAAAAGGTTCTTCGTGAAGAGATGGGCTTTGACGGTGTACTCATCTCCGATTACGGCGCTGTTAAGGAAATGATTAACCACGGTTATTCAAGAGACGAAAAGCAGGCCGCTGAGCAGTCAATGAAGGCCGGTCTTGATATGGAAATGATGTCTACTGCCTATATCAGCCACCTTAAAGAGCTTGTTGATGAAGGCACCATATCAATGGATATGATTGACGAGGCTGTTATGAGACTGTTGGTTCTCAAAAACGATCTCGGTCTCTTTGAAAATCCTTATAAAGACGGTGATCCCAAGGAAGAAAAGAAGCTTATTCTGTGCAAGAAGCATCGTGAGCTTGCAAGAAAAGCTGCTGCAGAATCTTTCGTACTCTTAAAGAATGAAGACAATATCCTTCCTCTCGCAGATGCCAAGGGAGCTTCTGTAGCATTTATCGGACCTTATGCCGACGAAAAGCAAATCCACGGTTCATGGTCTTTCCCTAATGATTACAATACCTTTGTATCGGTAAAAGAAGGTATCTTAGGTAATGTGACAACTGCCAAGACCACCTTTAAGCAGGGCTGCTATCGTCTCGACCATAACAAAAAGCTTAAGGACGGCAGTATGTTCGAGGTAAACGAGACCAAGAAAGAAAAAATGCTTAATGATGCCATTGCCGCAGCAAAGAAAGCTAAAACAGTTGTTATGTGTCTCGGAGAGCATTTCATGCAGACCGGAGAAGCTACCAGCCGCACAGATTTGAATGTCAGTCCCGAGCAGATTGAACTTTTAAGAAAGGTTCGCGAGGTTAATCCTAATATTGTTACTCTCGTATTTGCCGGAAGACCTCTCGAAATGGATGTTATTGACGAGCTGTCTAAAGCTGTCATTTACTGCTGGTTCCCCGGAACAGAAGGCGGTAATGCAGTTGCAGATGTCCTCTACGGAAAATGTGAGCCCGGCGGACGCCTTCCTATGAGTTTTTCTCACAAGGCTGAGCAGCTTCCGAACTATTACAGCCGTTTCAGATCAGGCAGACCCAACAACGGAACTCTCGACCAGGGCTTCGTAATGGGATATATAGATCAGGCAGACCTCTTCAAATATCCTTTCGGATATGGAATGGGCTACTCTTCATTTGAATACAGTAATGTAACTCTTGATAAATCTTCTATCACAAGAAAAGATACTATCACTGCTACAGTTACCATTAAGAATACCGGTGACAGAGTAAGTACCGAAACCGTACAGCTTTATATCCAGGATCTCTTCGGCAATGTTGTCCGCCCCAGACGTCTTCTTAAGGGTATCAAAAAGGTAACTCTTAAGCCCGGTAAAAAAACCAAGGTTTCATTTGAAATCACAGACGATATGCTTAAATTCTGGGATATTGATATGAACTATGCTTCTGAAGATGGTGATTTCAGAGTATATATCGGTCCCGACAGCCTCACCGAAAACTGTGCTTATTTTAATCTCCATCAGTAAGCGCATGGAGTGATATCCATTTGTGCAAGCACTATATCTATTTGACTGGTCTAATACATATAAAAAACGAGCAGGCGGAGTATATTCTGCCTGCTCGACTCGTTTATCGGAAGCTGTTATCAGCTTCCGCTTTTATTTTCCCTCAATTTGTAATATTCATCCTGATCCATCAAAAAAATCATATGCTTTGCATACTGAGGATCGAACTGTGTACCACTTCCATTAATCAATTCCTCGCGCACCATATTCTGTGGCATAATATCACGGTAGCTTCGCTTTGAAGTCATAGCATCATATGCATCCGCCACAGCAACAATTCTTGCAATCTGCGGAATATCTTCACCTTTAAGCCCATCCGGATAGCCCTTTCCGTCATACCTTTCATGATGGTGTCTGGCAACCACACTAAGTGACGGCGACATCTGAATTTTTGCCAAAATAGCATCTCCAAAAGAAGGGTGCTGCTTTATCGCATCAAACTCCTCAGGTGTCAATCTGCCGGGTTTGTTAATAATCTGATCATTTATACCGATTTTACCAACATCATGCAGTAATCCGGCCAGATATATATCATCACACTCTTCTTCAGTCATTCCGGCAAGCTGTGCTATTGCTCTGGCGTATTTTGCTACTCTTGAAGAATGACCGTGGGTATAGGAATCCTTGGCATCAACTGCAGACGCCAATGCCTCTACCGTCTGCTCCAAAAATTCATTTGCCTGCTCTTTAATCTGAATTGCTCGGTTATGGTCCTCTATGTTTCTCTGGTATTGTTTAAATACGCTTCTAAGACAACTGGCGAATTCAAGATACTTCTTCCTGTTAAAAGAAGCATCTTTATATCCCATCACCATATATCCATAGACATAACTATCCATAGTTAACGGAGTAAATACATAAGTTTTTCCTTTGCCATTACCGTCATAACCCAGGAAAAGAATTTTGGGATCCACCATAGCATCATCAAATACCACACCATTTGTTTTTGCTGCTATAACATCCATAACCGGATTGTAATGCGGACCAGTATACTCACTCACATGCATATTTTTATACTTAAGCTCTTTGTACTGAGGATTTACGTAGATATGAAAATCTTCAGTCTCCTGACCTGAAGTCTTAAATAAGTCTTCATTAATATTTTTATGTATATCTTCAAATCTCTCACTTAAGCTGATACATCCATCGATATGCTTCTGTCTTCCCTGCAAAACTTCTAGATAATAATTACTGCTCCAGCTTTCACGTCCCAGTTTCTTTCTTAGCTCAGTTTCGCCTTTGCAATCCACGCAGCCACAGCTTTCGCCGGGGCTAAGATTAGCCGGAATTACTCTCTTTTTAACCAGCTTTTTATTGGTTATAGACTCTTCAACAATCTTAGCACATTCAATTCCCTGGTTTCTATATGCCTGATCAACCGTTGCAAGAGACGGTGCGAACACTCGTCCGGCGCTTAAGTTATCAAATCCTGTAACGATTACCTCTTCAGGAACCTTTACTCCCATCTGATTCAGAATTGTTAATGCAGACAATGCCATCTGATCATTTGCACACACAAATGCATCCGGCAATTTCTTCTTTTCATTTCCAAATTCCTTAACAAGGTATTCCTCTATTTCCCTGGCATTCCAATTGGCATAAAATACATTCTCCTCTTTCATTTCATGCCCATGTGCTTCCAGAGACTCTTTTAATACCTGCAATCTAAAATTAGAATCACCGTTTTTCGGATCCCCAGCAATATAGATAACATCCAAAACATTATGTTTTTCTATTAAATGCTCGCATAAGCTTTTCATTCCGGAATAGTTATCAATTGTTACAGAAGAAACCCCGGCAACATCTACACCTTGCAATACAACAGGTACATTCGCATTCCTGAATTTTCCAACAAACTGATCGATCACATCGCTGTCACTAATTCCGGAACCATATATAATAGCAGCATCAAAAAAGGAATAATCCGCCAAGTCATAAATAGACTCCTCTGAATCTCGCAATGTAGGATTATATCCTGTTAACATATTTGACGAAAACACGAAGAGATCCACATCATCATTCGTAAAATGACTGTTGAATCCATTTATAAAACTATCAAGATTCTCGCCGTTCCAACCATTTGCAAACAGTGCAACCTTTCTATTCATAAATATCCCCTTGCCATATCAAATTCGTTACTTGTACAAAATTGAAATACTGTACTAATTATTATATCAGAATTGAACGATATATTACAATGTTTGCAATATAGTCAGACTTAACAATATGTATTTGTTTTTTTTCATCATAAAAAAATATCTTGGGCAATATTATCACTACCGAAAGCTTATTCATTATGCCTTACCAACATATCTACATCTATTTTAAAATCATCAAGCAACTCATCCATTTTTATTAAATTCGGATTGGAATTCTCCAGTTCTCTTGCATACTCGTACAAAATATTAACCATATCTTCACTGCAGATGCATTTACCATTCTGAACCCACTTGGCAATCCACAATTCACTTATCAATACAGTATGCGCCACAGCTCCGAATGCCTTTGCAAAGACATAATTATCGTACACCGCACCACAAAAATATGAATACAAATAATATGCGGTAATCTGTTCCTTTTTAAGTTCAAGCTTTAAGTTATTCTCATCACAGTATTTTGTAAAAGCCTTGTGTAATTCAAGCCAATGATCGCTTCCCTCTGAAAAAAGAAGTGTTCCTGCTTCATTGAGCAATCCCTCTCTCGATGGCTTCAGATACTCAAGTTCTTTCAGGCATTCAAATATATCGCTTACTAAATAAAAATATTCTTCATCCAGTTCGTCAAACTGTTCCTCGGCGTTTTTTTCAATTCCATCCAATTTATCCTGGAGTTCTGACGCTACCTTTACTATCTTAACAGCTCTATCTTTGTATGGAATACTCCTGTCTCTCACTATATCCATCAAATCGGCTCTTGTATCAAGAAGTGTTCTATATAGCTCCCAATCAAACTCATCGCCATCATCCGCAGCATTTTCGCCATCAGAATATTCACCATCGGCATTTTCATCATCATCATCCGCAATATCACAATCAGCCATAGCTCCGGCGACTTCATAATAATCTGTGTCAACCATCGCTATAGGCTCTTCCTGTGCTAAAAGGATTCTTGCAGCCTCTGGGCACGATGCTGAAAGATTCATCTCATAGCCATCCCCATACTCCTCAATGTGTCTCGGATATAGTCTGCATGTATCACACAGCGAATCCTCACCCAACGCTATATACATATCGCACAGCTTATTTTCACATAAGAAGCTACAGTCGCCATTTTCCTTTTGGCGGAAAACACACTCATCAGCATCAATTTTTTCTGTAAGAATCTCACTGTAAGAATTGCTGACTTCGCTGTATTTTTTCAAAGACTTCTCATCTATCTCAATTGCCCAGCCCGAGCAACAGGTATCCGGACATTTATCGGCCAGGCACTTAAATTCTTCTAGATAATTAATCACCCGATACATTGTTTTCATCATATACCCTTCCGAGCCATGCCTTAATGTCATATCTATCGAATACTCCAAGCATGATAAATGAATGTTTACGAACTCATACGGTCGTATATATGGTCAAGCCAGGTTCTGTCAAGGCTTGTAGAATTAAGTATAGTCACACGTCCCGGCCTAGTACCGGCAGCACGGGTCCACAAATCATAAAATATGTCTTTTGTTATTCCGTATGTCATAGGATTATAGTCTATACCATACGCCTTCATTACATCCATCAGCTTGGTCTCATCGCGTCCCTGGAATATGCAAGCCGCGATACTTCCGAGCGCCACCCCGATACCATGTGAAATCTTAAGCTCGGGATAATACTCCTCTATTGCATGACAAAACAAATGCTCACTACCGCTGCATGGTCTCGATGAATCAGCTATCTCCATCGCAAGGCCACCCATTACAAGCGCACGTGAAAGTATTCTTATAAAAGCCTTACTTTTTATATTCTTCTCATCACAATGGAACACAGAATCAAATGACAGATTAGCAATAGCATCTGCAAAATCATCCACATGCGTTCCACCGGCCTGAGCTGATAATCTCCAATCATATAAAGCTGTATATTTTGCAAGCGTATCTCCTATACCCGACAGAGTCTGAGATACAGGTGCATTCATAATCATTTCGGTATCAACAATTATTGCGGTAGGTATCTTACACGGAAGAGTCTTTCTGTTCATCCCTTCGGTGGTAAGTACTGAAAAAGGCGACGCAAGTGAATCATTACTCAAGGTAGTAGGAAGGCAAATATAAATTGCTTTACTGATAAAAGCAGCATATTTAGCGGTATCAAGTACTCTTCCGCCACCTATTCCTACAACAATCTTAATATCCTCGACCATAATCTTCTTGGCTATAGCCGCAGCCTCATCATAGGTTGCCTCACCCATCTCATACAATTCTGCATCATAGAAGTCCCGACGTATATCTTCTATTTTTTCAGAATACATATCTATGAGAAACTTTTCCGAGATAACCAGGCTCTTCTTTCCCTTTATCTCCGGAAGATAGTCCGACACTATTTCTTCAGCATGTAAAAATGCATCTTCCTCTACGTTCAAACATAACGGCAAATTAAATCTGGTGTGCTGATTCATACGATACCTCTTTCAATCCTTAATCCTTAATATTTACTGCTAAAATTCCAGCTCCATGCATACAAAATCCTTGCCAAACAGATTGCACTCTCCAACCCGCTTAAATCCCAGTTTTGAGTACGAAGCAAACGCTACAACGTGGCCTGTTTTAACCAGAATGTGGACACTCTTTTTCCCTCTTCTTTTTAGCTCTTCAAATGCATATTTCATCATCTCTCTGGCAATACCATGATTATGCATATCTTTTCTAACACACAGGCGTGATAGTTCTCCGCCCGGTGCCAATGCTCTGTCCCAACAGTCCAAAGCTTCCACTTCTTCATCCTGATCGATTGAAATAACTGATATAATCTCCCCTGCCTCATTTCTCATAGCGAACAATGAAGCGCGAGAAATATCAAAATCGATTGTTTCCTCATTCGGATAGTCTTCACTCCAGTCAGCAGCGCCATAAAGCATTGTTCTGTATAAGGCTAAAATCTCCTCTTTATCCGCAACAGTTGCTGCTGAGATAGTTCCATACGCAGAAACCTCTTCAGCGCACTTTTTATTATATTCACATATATCACTCATACTACTCTCCGCTGCGTGTATATTCCACGACAAAACAACATAAATACATAATAAATACTACTATATGAGACTATTATACTACTATACGATATAATTACTAACAACCAAAACACCTCAACTGACCAAAAGTCAATTGAGGTGCGATTAGATACAATATACTAAGCTATCTTTAAGCAAATATGCTCTCTTTAAGCCAATTTACCGGCCTCGTCAATAATTGCCGCTTTTACATCTTCGTCTATACTGTCAATAGGATCATAAGCCGGACGTCCGGTAAAGTATCCCTGAATCAAATCTACTCCAAGCTCAATAACCTTTCGCAGCTCTTCTTCAGTTTCAACTCCTTCAGCCAATACCTTAATGTTATTCAATCTTGCAAAATCGATGACACCTTTAACAATCATCTGCTTTGACTCATCAACATGAATATCCGTCATCAGGAACCTGTCAATCTTAACAATTTCAGGCTTATAGTTGATCAGATTGATAATATTTGAATGACCTGTACCATAGTCATCAACCGCAATCGAATTGCCACCCTGCACATTTCCGATATGACGTATTGCATCAAGTTCATGCCCTGCAATAGTATCCTGCTCGGTTATCTCGAACACGCAATTAGCTATATAGTCAGAATACATTCCACCGAACTTAGCGTTATCATTCTCACTCAAGAAATGTCCCGGAATACAGTTGATAAATATCTTTCTGTCACCGAAGCGTTCTCTGTCCTTTTCATATCTTGACATAACGTTGAACAACGTTGCTTTTTCAATATCGTCCAATCGGTTATATTCCTTGGCAATAGCCAAAACCTCAAGAGGATTAAAGCCTATGCTCTCATCAGTTCTCATAAGTGCTTCATAACCGTATATTTCTCCGGAATCAGCATGCACAATAGGCTGAAAATGATACTTGAAAAGATTAGACTCAATTAATACCTTAAAGCGCTTATACTCGTTCTTATTTGTTGAATGAGCCGCCTTGACAACCGGTTTGCTAAGATATTTCTGCATATTAACGAGTAAATCACCGGAAGCCTTTCGCATCAGCACCTCAAGCTTCGCATTCTTTACCTTATCAGAGAAACCACATCCCGATACCACTTCAAAATTGAATTCTTTTCCGTTGACCGCATTATAATTTTCCAAGAGATTATAGAAAAGTACCGCTGAGTTGCCAATCTCTGAGATTACAAGATCAACACTCTCAAAACAGCTTGCAACCACAAACTGATCTTCTCTTGTATGCGCAATATATACATCGCCTGCATTGGCAATCTTAAGTGCCTCAGCAACAAAACATATACATCTGTCTACCTCTTCCACACCATAATTATCCAATAAATAATCATATCTCGGTATTTCGAAGACAGTAAATGCAATAGTCTTGTCTTCATTGCTCGGATTTGAACTATATTCATCAAACCACCTTGTAAGTCCAAGAAGATTCGGAAGTTCGGTCAGTGCATTAATCATCGAATCCTTACTCTTATTCAGCTTAACGAATCTCGCACGCAAATCCGATACTGCGATGTGAAGAAGCATGTTGGTAAGATTCAGCACTCGATTCTGCATATGCGCATCATGCACCAAATTATCAGTCCAACTAAGCAGATATCCACATGATATTTTACCAACATTTACACCATCAACAACACAGAGCTTATCACTCTGTACCCATCTTTCTTTAGACGGCATCATATCAGAGGTTTTGAAAATTACTCTCTTCTCTTTTGCATTGTACTTATTTCTTATGGCAGCATCTTCTGACACGGAATTAAAGCCATTGGAAGCAACTATCATAAGTCGTTCATCCAAATAATCATCCACGCCTACATCAATCTGGCCTGTTGTAGACAAAATAAATGAGGGTCTCATAGCAAGGCATGAATTGACATGAAGCATTTTCGAAATTGTACTGTAGAACGAACTAATATCGCCCTGAGCATTATTAATTCTGAGTAATATTTCGTTAAACAAAACATGCTCGTGTCCAATTACATCCAGAGACATTCTATAATTTTCTTCGGCTACCTCTCTAAAATCATCTTCGTCAAAACCGGCGCATCCACAAGATTCAGATAATTGCAGCTTATATAAGTTCTTATAAACCTTCTCTGGCTCCTTACCATCAAAGATCTGATTCAACAGAATTATCATCCCGTCAACCAAACCGCCAACATTGGCAACACATCCTGACAATCTTGGTCTTGAGTAACTGGCAAGCTTGGAACCATCAAATCCGGTTACAATCACATCCTCAGGCACACGTATTCCATGTTCAATGAGTCTCTTACATACGCACACAGCCATAGAATCATTTGCACAAAAGATAGCCCCCGGCATATGATCTCCACGCTCGGCAAACAAACGATCCATGACACGATTTGTGGGCCCATCCCAGAAATCTCCATAATCGAGCATACTCTCATCGAACACAAGATTATTCTCGGCCAATACCTGCTTATACACTGCTATTCTTGCATCAGAATATTCATTACCCTTTATTCCTGCTATGAAGAAAGTATCTGTCACCCCATGGTCACGTATAACATGATTCAGAAGCTTAGAAAGCGAATCTTCAAAACAGTTTTTCACTGTATAGCAGTAATCATCAAAATCATCTTCCAAAATGACCGGTGTATTATGAGCCTGCGCATCCCTGATAATTTTTCTGTATACATTCTTATTTATGAATCCGCTGCACATAATAATCAGTGCATCAACCAAATCATAATTGATATAATCATATATTTTGGCCGCACCAATATCATCATCCTGATCATTATAAAAGTCGAATGACGAATTAAAAACTATTAGCTTTATGTTATTTTTTTCAGCTTCCTTGTGTAAGCTGTTGATAATTCTGGAACGGGTAGTGTCATGAATTTTAGTCATGCATACCCCAACTATCTTCTTCCCATCAATCATCAAATATCCTCACCAAATCAAAGTGTATAATAACTCAATATTATAATTTATAATAACGTTTTCCGCCCCTATAAATAAACGTTATAATAACTAATCTTTTGCCCACAATTCTGACTATATTTACATAATTACAATCGTAAAACTCCCCTTTCCAATCTTACACTTATGAAGTACGTGTATTTCTTGGCTGTACTACGAAATAATGCTATAATTAATGGACAGAAATTTACTGTTAATTAGTTGTTCCACGCCATAAACGCGAGGTGTTTTATGACCTATAATATAGATTACGCCGTTACTTCTCTGGTGTTCTTAATTATTCAGCTTGTATATCTGATAATCCAGTATGACAAACAGCTGCTCACTGTCAAAAGATTCCGCGAACTTCTGTTTTTTATGATTATCGCGGATTTTGCAGATATTGTTACAGCTGTTACCATTTCAAAATCAGATGTTGTTCCCGTTTGGCTCAATTACCTGCTCAACGTAGCTTACTTTGAGCTGATGGCTGTGTGCATATCACTCTTTCCCAAATACATTCATGCCATTCTGGGAAAAATCAACGTGCATACAATTGTTTTGGACCGAATCAATAATATTATTTTACTGGTTTTTGCTGCAATATGTGCATCAACACCATTCACTCATCTCGTCTTCTATTTTGATGAGAACAAAATATACAGTCATGGTTATCTGTACTATATAATCTACGTTCTCCCGATGTACTTCTTCATTTATTCATTCGTAAGATTACTTATGAATAAAGAATGCTTCACCAAACGTCAGTACAAGTCGATAATCTTTTTTATCTTCTTCTCAATGCTTGGACCTACCGCACAGGTACTCTTGCCGATAAATATACTTCTTGACTTCTTCGCGCTGAGCATAGCCACCTTTATTATAATCGGTGGTCTTGAAACACCCGACTTTATCCAGCTTGGCAAAGCACTGGAAGAGCTTAACGAAAGCCGCATACTGCTTGAAAAAGCAAAACAAAAAGAAGAAGAAATTAATAAAGCTGTCCATGAGATGACACACTCAGCATCATGGAGTATTCATATCGGAGCCGATGGCAATGTTACGGATGCATACTGGAGTGATGAGTTCTTCTGGCTTCTTGGCTATGAGCGTGAAGAAATCATAGGAAAAGAATACCTGCTTTGGCAGGAATCTCTCCACCCGGATGATGCTCAGGATGCAATGAATGCATTTATGAAAGGTTTAGCCGGTCACGACAGTTATGATATCTATTATCGTCTCAGAAGTAAATCAGGTGATTACAAATGGTATCGAGGTACCGGTGAATTAAAGGATGATCCTTCCGGTGACGGAAAAGTATTCCTCGGAATTATTCAGGATACTAATGACAGTGTGGTTCAGGAAGCTCTTATGCAGGAGCGTCTGGCCGTTCTAGAAGAACTGGAAAAATCACAGACTGCGTTAAAGGAAGCCCTTGAGAAAGCTGAATCTGCTGACAAAGCAAAATCTGAATTTCTCGCAAATATGTCCCACGAGATCAGAACTCCCATCAATGCAGTTCTCGGTATGAATGAGTTAATTTCCAGAGAAAGTACCGAGCCTGCTATTCAGACATATTCCGCCAATGTAGCCGATGCGGGAAATGCTCTTCTCTCTTTGATCAATGACGTTTTGGATTTTTCCAAAATCGAAGCCGGTCGTATGGAGCTTGCGCCTGAAGAATATGAGCTTTCACTCCTTTTGCGCGAAGTTAAAAATATAATTTTTACAAAATGCAACAATAAAAACCTGGCCCTGAATATTAACAACAATCCTGATATTCCCAACAAACTTTTTGGCGATGAGGTTCGCATTCGACAGGTTTTGACAAACATCCTAAACAATGCAGTAAAATATACCGACTCAGGTTCTGTAACACTGAACGTAAATTACAAGCCTCTTGAGGGTAGCCAATTGATGCTTATATTCTCGATAACTGATACGGGTATAGGTATTCGTGAGGAAGATTTACCTGCACTATTCGAATCATTTAAGAGAATTGATCTTAAGAACAACAGAAAGCGTGAAGGTAGCGGTCTTGGACTCAATATTGCAAAATCCTTTATAGAGCTGATGGGCGGAACAATAGATGTAAACAGTATCTATGGACAAGGTTCCACCTTCACTATATCAATACCACAAACGATTAAGGACGAAACCAAAATCGGTATATTTGACAGCGATTCGAAGCCAGCAAAGAAAGCAAAATACGTTGCTAAGTTTAAGGCTCCGGACGCAAGTCTCCTTGTTGTCGATGATATAGACATCAATCTTAAGGTTATCAAAGGACTACTTAAGCAAACCGAAATCGACATCGATACAGCGGATTCAGGTGAGCAGTGTCTCAGGCTTATGTCTGACAATAAGTATGACATAGTACTTCTCGACCATATGATGCCAGAAATGGACGGTATAGAAGTAATGAATCTTCTATTAGCCGATAAAAAACATCCTAACCAGCACACGCCCATCATCATGTTGACCGCCAATACTATAATCGGTGCTAAGGAAGAATATCTCGACAATGGATTTGCAGATTACCTGTCCAAGCCGGTTCATCCCGAAGAGCTTGAAGCAATGATAATAAAGCATCTCCCTTCTGATATGGTAGAGCTTATTAATGAGTAACCGATAATACAAACGGCAAACCACTTATCAACCAAGTAGTTTGCCGTTTCATTTTTATTATGCTTTTTCTTTGCGACCGCGTCGTACCAAAGCGAATTCGTGAACTCCCAACAGCACACATCCCACTGCATAGCAAAGGATATCTTTTATATCAAACACCGAACCAATCAACACTCTGAAAAAAGTATTATCTTCTTTTAGTCATATTCTCAATATTACTTTTCTGAGCAGAACTCAACCTTCTTACCTTCAAGAATCATATTCGTGGTTCTTACTGCGCACATCTTACCGCACATAGAGCATGTATGTCTGTCAGTCGGAGGGGTACTCTCAAAATACGCCTGTGCCTTCTCAGGATCAATAGCAATCTTAAACATCTCATCCCAATCAACCTTGTGACGAGCTTCAGCCATCTTGTTATCAGCATCTGTTGCATGAGGAATACCCTTTGCAATATCAGCCGCGTGAGCTGCAATCTTACTTGCCATGATACCTTCTCTTACATCGTTAACATCAGGAAGACGAAGGTGCTCTGCAGGAGTTACATAGCAAAGGAAATCTGCTCCGCTTGCTGCTGCAATCGCTCCACCGATAGCAGAAGTAATATGATCATATCCGGGTGCAATATCGGTAACAAGAGGTCCAAGTACATAGAAAGGAGCACCGTGGCAAATTCTCTTCTGAAGCTTCATATTGGCCTCGATTTCATTCATAGCCATATGTCCGGGACCTTCTACCATTACCTGTACATCCTTAGCCCATGCGCGCTCAGTAAGTGCTCCAAGCTCGATAAGCTCTGAAATCTGGCCTGCATCTGTAGCATCATCAATACATCCGGGACGAAGTGCATCACCAAGACTTATTGTTACATCATACTCGCGAAGGATCTCAAGAACATCATCATAATACTCATAGAAAGGATTCTCATTACCGGTCATCATCATCCATGCAAAAAGAAGTGAACCACCTCTTGATACGATATTCATCTTTCTGGGATCTCTTCTGAAAGCTTCTACTGCTCTGCGATTGATTCCGGCATGGATAGTCATAAAGTCTACACCTTCCTCAGCATGAGCGCGTACAACCTTAAGAAAATCCTGTGCTGTAATCTCGAGAAGGTCCTTCTCAAGATATCCGATAGCATCGTACATAGGAACGGTACCAATCATTGCAGGTGATTTCTCAATAAGCTGAGTACGGAAAGTATTGGTCTTACCATAATTACTAAGATCCATGATTGCCTCTGCACCAAACTTAATAGCAAGGTCAACCTTCTCCATCTCTACACTGTAATCCTTGGCATCTCCTGAGATACCGAGATTAACATTAATCTTTGTACGAAGTCCGCTACCGATTCCTTCGGGAGAAATGCTCTTGTGATTAACGTTACAGGGAATTGCAACCACACCTGATGCAACCTTCTCTCTAAGTACTTCTACATCCATGTACTCCTTCTTGGCAACGATTTCCATCTCGGGAGTGATAATGCCCTTCTTGGCAGCTTCCATCTGTGTCTTGTAGTCTCTCATTTTTCTTTTCCTTTCAGGCAGATATCTTATTCTGCAAACACTGTTAACTGTTTCACTTCTCTGTAATTGCAAATGCATGATTCATAGGGCCGCTTCCTTTACCCAAATCGAGCATTGCTGCGAGAGCCCCTGAGATATATTCCTTGGCATTCTTAATCGAATTGCTAAGGCTCTCTCCCTTTGCCAGATTTGAAGCAATTGCGCTGGATAAAGTGCATCCCGTTCCGTGTGTATTGGGATTATTGATTCTCTTTCCCTCAAACCACTCGTACTTTCCGTCATAATAAAGCAAATCATTTGCATCATTAATGCTGTGACCGCCCTTGCATAACACTGCACAATTGTACTGCTCGCTGATAAGCTGAGCTGCACGAATCATTTCCTTATCATCGGTGATACTCATACCCGCCAAAAGCTCGGCCTCGGGGATATTGGGTGTTACTACCGTTGCAAGCGGAAGAAGCCTGTTTTTTAACACCTCAACTGCTTCCTCGCTGATAAGTCTTGCGCCGCTTGTTGCTACCATTACCGGATCCACAACAATATTACCGGCTTTCCAAAAAACAAGTCTGTCAGCAATCACTTCTATGAGAGCTGATGAAGAAACCATTCCGATTTTTACAGCATCCGGGAAAATATCCTCAAATACCGCATCAAGCTGAAGCTGTAAAAAATCTGGAGTAACTTCTGATATTCCTGTTACGCCGGTAGTGTTCTGCGCAGTCAAAGCGGTGATGGCACTCATGGCATATACACCATTCATGGTCATCGTCTTGATATCTGCCTGGATTCCGGCGCCTCCGCAGGAATCACTTCCCGCGATTGTTAATGCTGTTTTCATACTAATCTCCACATTAATTTTGTATAGCGACACAAGGTGGTGCCCCCGGTCTGCCGCTTTATATTACTTTACCATCTCATCAGTCAGGCTTCGTAATTCTTCACATCTGCTTTTGATATTCTCTGCAGCAAAAATTGCCGATACAACAGCTACTCCGTCTACACCGGTACCCTTAAGCTGCAAAATATTATCCTTACTTACTCCACCAATAGCTACGATCGGTATATCTACCGCATCGCATATCGCCTTAAGAGTCTCGCGCTCAATAGGTCTCGCATCAAGCTTGGTTGTGGTTCCGAATACAGCACCCACCCCAAGATAATCTGCGCCTCCCGCAGCTGCTGCCTTAGCCTGCTCTACGGTACGAGCTGATACACCTACTATTATATCATCTCCGGCTATCCGCCTTACCTCTTCAACAGGTGTATCTCCCTGTCCTACATGAACACCTGCCGCACCTATTTTCACAGCAATATCTACATTATCGTTGATAATAAGCGGAACATTGTATCTGTCGCAGAGTTCTTTCATAGCAATTGCCTCCTCAAGGAAAGCATCTGCATCAAGATCCTTCTCTCTAATCTGTACACAGGTAACGCCTCCCTCAAGAGCCTGTTCAACTTGCCACAGCAATGTCTTATCACCAACCCACGCTCTGTCTGTAACAGCGTAGAGTCTCATATTCTTTTCACTGAAATTGTATTTGCTCATATCTTATATTATATCTCCACGCCACTAAGTGGAATGATTTTTCTTTGGTCCTGCCAATATAAAACAAAAGACACCTGAACGGTGTCTCATAAAAATCTGTTCTTCTACTGCTGTATATTCGGACTCATACATTTCAAAGTCCCACCAACAGTATATACATGACTTCCTACGACGGCATTATCCGTATCAGGTAAAGGGTCGAAGTTAAGAACTTCCTCTCAGCCAGCAATTACAAGCTCCCCTGTCTATCTCAATTGATTGTATTTTATGTCATGCCTTAATCAATGTCAAGTTGCACGATACTTGCACGCATTATTTGAGCAATCCGCACTATATGATTATGATTTTTGCTTTTCATAATTAACGATAAATATACCCACACAGATAAGTGCCAGCGAAACCAGACTCATTACCCCCAAAGTGGATGCCTCAGGCAACAATATCGCCGACAAAACAACTCCGAATACAGGATTCATAAATCCAAATACTGCGACCTTGGAAATCGGATTGTACTTAACCAATATCCCCCATAATGAATAAGCGACTGCCGATACAAAAGCCAGATATATGAGCATCAATATTCCTTTGGTATTGATTACAGTAAGGCGTCCACCGAATATAACTCCTACCGCCGCCATTACCGCTCCACCAAACACAAACTGATATCCACTCAGCACAATGGGATCATCTTCCTTGGAATACCGCTTAAGAAGTACGGATGAAAATGCATATGCAACTGTTGAAAGAAAAATAAAACCGTCTCCCAATAGATTAAACCGCAAACTGGCATCCGTTCCCGACAGATTCACGAGCACAACACCCACGAAGCCGATAATACTTCCGACTATCTTTTTAGCGGTGAGTTTCTCCATACGAAAAATCAAACTTGCCACCAGAATTGCCACAAACACATTTACACCTTCTACAATCGAAGCTTTAACTCCGGTTGTGTGTGCAAGACCTATATAGAAAAATACATACTGGGCTATAGTCTGAAGCGAAGACAGCTTAGCTACTCTAAACCAAGTTTTTTTCTTAGGATATATAAATCTCCTCTGCGCTATACTTCCGATCACTATTGCCATCACACCTGCCAGAGCAAATCTGATACCCGCGAACAGCATCTGTGTCATCGTATCTTCGGCAGCGATCTCAAACCATCCGTAGCCAAGCTTGATACAGGGAAATGCACTTCCCCACAAGGCACAGCAAATAAGTGCACCGAACCAGACTACTATTGTCTTTGTAAAAAAACTATCCTTTTTGCCAGCCAAAGAATTATCAGCCAACATATACTCACTGACCTTCCTTACAATTTATCTGTCATTATAAACAGTCCGCCTCAAGATTATACATTCCGGTAAAATAATAAGACTGTTCAAAGCTAATCATAGAAGCAAACTCATCATACGTAATCTCTTCATCCAGCGGAACACTACCGGATACACCACATATATAGGTATCCGTAGGTATATTATAATTACCCGCAATTTCCAAATCAGTATTTAATACTATTCCATACCTGCTACATTGATCTAACAGTTCCTGATAGCAATCATACAAAGCCCCTGTAACATCTTCTTCAGAGTACTCATAAGTATCATCATCAATGTCTTCTGCCACGGCAATATGAACCAATTCATTACCATTTTCGTATATATTATATGAAAAGCTTATTTTTACATCATCGTCACGATTAAAATACTCTGACAAATCAAGCAGATCATCATAAACCCATGTATAGATATAATGTGTACCATAACAAAATTCAATATCAAACACATCCGGGCCACCCGTTATATCATCGACGAAATCATTACCGTAATTGTCTGCATATAACCTGAAGCATCCATCAACATAACCCATTATTCTTGATGACCCAATATAATGCCTTGACTCTTCAAAAGATATAGGGTCTTTTGTCTGAATCAGCTTCAATTCCGATATTATTTCATCTAAAGATGCTGTTGTGTTCTTGGTATCTACGACAACATAATAATTTCCATCTGAGTCTTTCTTGAATATATCTGACGAATCAATGTAGTCAAAATGCTCTTCTAATTTAGCACTTACTTTCTCACGCTCATCCTGCATATTCTCATAGAGAATTTCCTTTAATTCATCAGCCTTAATATTACCATCAAGTACAGCGTTATAGATATTCTTGTTATGACAGGTTAATGCTACAAAATATGAAGTTCCTGATTTTACGAGCTTGACATACTCCTTGTTCTCCATCAGAACTTCCTGCATATTCAATACAAGTTCAACATATTTATCCATTACATCGTCTGTTGCAACAGGATTTACAAATATCTCAAAAATGGGTTCTTCCGGATTCACATTATAGAAACTGCCACCATAAGTGTAGTCACCTATATTTGCTCCCTTTGCACGCACTTTTTCAGCTATTTTAGATATATCATTGATTTCCTTATAAGCTTTGCTGTTTGTGTCAGGCTTATAGCCACATCCGACCAACGCAAAGCATAGTACCATAATTACCGCCATCATCAGACATATGACTGTTTTTCCATGAAATGAATTTATCTTTTTCATAATACCTCCACACGTTCTATTATGTATTGTCTCTACATAATATATGACAGCTTTGATCATGATATATTTTCAATAAATAGCCAAAACTCTAAATAACATAATAATCAAAGATATTAATAGTAAAAAGACGCTGCTTGACCTGTGAAAGTCAAAACAGCGTCTTTGTAATTATATCATTTTATATCGCGTTTACACCATCACATTTTGCCACAGTATCTATTGATCCGTCTGCGTTGTACTTGAACTCTGCAACACATACACTTCTGTGGAAAAGACTTCCTCCGGGAAGTTCATCGGTGTGATAGAACAGATATGAATGACCCTTGAAATCACAGATTCCGGGATGATTGGTAAAGCAAGGGCCTTCCTCCATCAGCACTCCGCCATATACCCAGGGACCGGTGGGACCTGTCGATGTAGAATATGCAAAATGCTCGTTCTTATGCTCGCCTTCAGCAGCTGCAGCAAATGCCGCATATACCATATAATAAATTCCATCTCTCTTATAGAACCAAGGACCCTCACCATAGGTGGTACCTGTCATGTGACTACCCTTACCAAATGACTCAACAGTCATGGGAATACGTCCTACGCCCACTTCCTGATCATATGAAATCATATCCTCATTGAGCTTCACATATCTAAGCTCAGGATTACCGAAATAAAGATATGCCTGTCCATCATCGTCAATGAAAACAGTAGGGTCTATATCATTCCAGTCGCCCTCATCAACAAGCGGATATCCGAGATCCTTAAAAGGACCTACCGGACTATCTGATACACCGACAGCAATGGCCATTCCGCCATCCTTCTTATGTACAGGACAATACAGATAAAACTTACCGTTACGCTCTATAGCCTGAGGTGCCCATGCTCTGTCGTCAGCCCATTCTATGTCATCAAGTGAGAAAATCTTACCATGGTCGGTCCAGTTAACCATATCCTTGGTAGAGAAGCATCTCCAGTCAAACATTGTATAGAAATCATTAATCAACTCATCCTCATCATGTGTAGTATAGAGATAAAGTGTATCTCCATAAACCATAGGAGCCGGATCTGCTGTATAGATTGATCTGCAAATAGGATTAGTTCCAAAAGTCTTATTTTCTGCCATAAATTCCTCCATCATAAGAAAATGATTATATATTTGCCTCGTAGGCATTGTTAATACTAAAACGATATCATCTAAGCGTGTACAGTATGTCTATCAGTCGAGACTGAGTCTGTCCGCTTCTGTTATGGGTCTGATAACCTTGCAGGGATTGCCTGCCGCTATAACACCTGCAGGAATATCATGTATTACTACGCTTCCTGCACCTATTACGGACCCTTCACCTATAGTAACACCACCTATAACAGTAGCGTTAGCTCCTATCCATACATTATCCTCGAGCGTGATCGGTGCCGATGTACCGATACCCTGGCATCGCTGTTCAGCTAAAATAGCATGTCCCGAACAAGCCAGACATACCCCGGGTGCAATAAACGCTCCCGCACCGATATTGATTGGAGAGGTATCCAACATTACTACGTTATAATTAATTACTGCAAGACCATGAAAATGAATATTAAATCCATAATCACACATAAAATTCTTTCCCGGAAATGCAAGCGGATGATACGTACCGAAGAGTTCCTTTAATATTTCTGCTCTTCTTTCTCCCTGATCTTCCCCGAGATTATCCAATTCTCTAAGTAGTCTCTTTGCCACCTGCTGCTTTTCTCTGGGCATATCGAAATGTCTGCTTACATACGGTTCCTGTGTCTGCATTATTTCAAAATAATTCTTGTTTGAAGGCATTTTAGCTAATCCCCTTCTTGTAATGATTAATGTACCTGATAAAAAATGAACACATCCCTTGCTAGTATACAATATTTCACTTTATCACGCACTCCCCCAAGCAAAAATCCTTTATGAAAAACAATTGATTACCTCACTTCCCTCTTTTGCAAATGCAATAAACTCATCTATCTGAGCATGGCAAACAATAGTCTTGCCACCTTCTATTTTCTCGTGAGTCAGCACATTTACCCAATTTCCTTCCGGAAGATAAACCTCTCTCTCAGTCGCTCCCTCAATATATATCGGTGCAAAGATAATCTCACCACCATACATATACTGATCTTCAAGCTCATAACACTTTTCATCATTAGGATAATCCCAAAACATCGGACGCATGACAGGTGCTCCTGTTTTTGAATTAATGTCCATATATTTGCATGTATAGCTCTTTAATTTCTCACGGATGCATAATAACCTCTTGATAATACGATAATTTCGTTCACCAAAAGACCAGATTTCATTTGCACCTCCACTGGGTTCTATAATTCCCGGATTCTTATACACATAATCAGACTGCCTTTTTCTTGCTCCGTGCAAGCGCATTACCGGACAAAACAGACCGAACTGGAACCATCTTATAATCAGTTCCCTGAAATAATCGCTCTCGATATCTCCGCTTAAGAATCCTCCTATATCAGAATTCCACCAAGGAATACCACACATACTCATAGATAATCCACTGGAAATACTCATTCTGAGATTTTCAAAATTAGAAGGTATATCTCCATTCCAAACTATAGAGCCAAACTTCTGACTTCCGGGATAAGCTGCTCTGGTAAGTGATATTATTTCCTCCTCACCTTCTGCCTTAAGCCCGTCATAAAAAGTCTTAGAATAATAATACGGATAAAGCTGCGCCACCTGCGCGCCATTTCCAAGATAATACTTTAAGTGCGCAGGATTCTGAGGATGAACCTCCGGCTCCGCTTCATCAAGCCAAAATGTCTTGATTCCATAGCTGTAATAATTTTGTTTTACCTTATCCCATACATACGCTCTGGTCTCAGGATTCATAACATCAATAAATGTCTGTTGTCCATAAAAATCAAAAGTACCGTACTGACCATTCTCGGTCCTGATGAGCATATTATTTTCACTCATATTGAGATAGTTCTCACTCTTAGGATTGATTGTCGGCCAGATTGATACAATCAAATGAATCCCCATCTCATTCAGTTCATCCACCATCGCCTTGGGATCAGGCCAGTACTTCGGATCAAACTTCCATTCTCCCTGTTCAGTCCAATGGAAATAATCTATTACAATTGCATCAATAGGAATCCCCTGTCTCTTATACTCGCGCGCAACTCCCAGAAGCTCCTCCTGACTTTCGTATCTAAGCTTACACTGCCAAAAACCTGCTGCCCATTCAGGGAACTTAGGCGCATATCCTGTCAAATCACAGTAGATCTTCATAACATCCGCCGGAGTCTCTCCTGCATATACTAAATAATCTGCCTGGTAAGCACTGTCTGCCACAAACATTGTATGATTCTTGGTTGTCTCACATCTTCCGGGAGCAGGATTGTTCCAGAAAAATCCATAACCCAAAGACGAATATAGAACAGGCACCGTAGACTTAGTGTTGTAATGAATAATCTGACAGGTCGCGCCCTTTCTATCAAAGCATTTGACCTGCTCCTGTCCCATTCCATAAAAATGCTCGCCTTCATTCGAGTCGAAGGTAACGCTTATACGATAGTTGTTTCCTTCCACGTGCTGATTTTTATTGGCATAGTCGCCTTCCTGCCTGGTATGCAGAATCTGCTTATCCTTTCTGTAGTAGGTTATAATTCCGCCATACCAGATTTCGCCTGCCTCGATGGTCGCCTTAATCATTCCGTTTGAGATTGTCACCTTTTTCGCATCGCCTTCAATGATACAATCATCATCAGTCGCCGGAGGAAGTAATGTCCAATTTTCCTCACTTATTGTACTGTTTCGAGTACTTCTACATCTAAGACAATCCTTGCCGTACGGCTCAATAATTGTCAGCTCATCTTTTCTCTGGAAAATAACTCTTTTTCCATCTACTTTTATACTACCCATAAAGCCTCCTCTACAACCAATCTGAATTTATCAACGATAATTGCATTATTTTATAAACTATAATTGTATTATATTATTATCAACCCCCCATTTTCTTGACATATCTAACTGTATACTTGTACTATATTGTTATGGCAAACACAAAATTATTAGAAAATATAAGTCATAATACAAAAAGTCGTTCTTTCTCACTCCATCGAACGATTGTGGCCCCTTCTTTCACCAACGCACTCTATGTCCACTATCACCCTGAGATGGAGTTTCTTTACATGGAGAAGGGATCAATGTCATTCTATTCAGAAAACCGTTGCTATATCCTCCATGAAGGCGATGCTGTGTTTATTCCTCCCTATACAGTTCACAACGCTTCTAAAGAGGCCAACTCTGAGTGCACTTATTCTGCTGTTGTCTTTTCCGGCGAATGGCTGTGGGGCAGCTCAGTTCTCGCGCATAATGAATACACCAATATAATCTATGCAAACCGTTATGACAGCACAGTTATTTTGCGCGCAGATTCACCTCGTAATCGATTTATTCTGGATAACTTAAGCATTCTCCACAAATATCGTGATATGCCTGTTGAATCCTATGAACTTACTCTCAGAGGACTTCTATTAATATGTTTTCAGGAATTGTATTCTTCATACTTTTCTAAGCTGGTAACCAATGACAATACGATGACTTCGACGCAGGAAATTCAAACCACACTCGATTATATCCATGACCATTTTAGCGAAGTCCTCACCCTATCAAAGTTGGCATCCTTTTCAGGCTACAGTATCTCGCACTTTGAACATACTTTTAAGCAGATAACCGGCAGTTCACCCTTTGAATATATCACCAGAATCAGGATAATTAACGCCTCCGAATCATTAAAGAATTCAGATAAAAAGATAATCGATATTGCGTCTGAAAACGGCTATGACAATATCAGTTACTTTAATCGTTCTTTCAAGAAAATAATGGGCGTTTCCCCACGTAAATTCAGAAACCAGTTCAAAAAAAGCACCTCAAACTGTTAATCACTAAACATTTGAGGTGCTTTTACAACATTATATTTTATTTTAATGCACTTAATATACTATCTTCTCTGTTACTGCTTCCGCAAAAGGTCCGGGAATGATTGTAAGTTCACGATGCTCTCCCGCATAGTCAGAATTGAAAATAATATCGGTTCCGTCAGGATTCTCATATCTTTGCTCGGGCTCGAATGCTTCGCCCAACACATCTGAAGTAATAAGCCCTACATTAAAGTCCTTAATATAGTCATAAAGATTGGTCTTAAGAACAGTCTTACCATCCTTCTCCTCAAGCTCTATAACCACTTCATCAGCCTGATTAATAAGCTTATTCTTCTCGTTTTTATAGCTTACTGCTCCTGCCAGGTATGCATTACCCTCTACCCATACAGGGAGTGAACGGTAGTGATATTTTTCAAGAGTCTTCATGTCAGGAGTATCGTTCTCAAGCTCGAACCACTCAATCCACTCATCATAAGTCACATAGTCATTGAAAATCTCTGTACCTACTCTTCTGTTCTCAGCGAAATACTTCTCCTCACTGTCGCTTCTGATAGTGATATCCTCTGCTGGATATTTTTGAACGAAAATATTGTTGTAGAAACGATCATCTCCATGAAGAATGGTCTGGAATCCCATAACCTCAGTACGATGAGGAATATGATAAGGAGTAAACCTCTGACGAAGCTTCTCCTCTACTATCCAGTCACATCCGCCGCCTACAGAAGTAAATGAACCGCAGATAAGGTTGTGAACCATTGCCACACCTTCAGTAGCCATTCTGAGTGATACATCTGACAAAAGAAGGTTATGATCAATAAGTGTAGGTCCGTGTGAAACCTCTACGAAAATATCCTGGCTCATCATACCGCCCTTAAGTGGCTTGGCAAAATCAGGTTTCTGGTTATCATGGAGAAGATTCTGAGAAATACGTGTTCCCTGAGCCTCCCAGTCAGTCCAGATACCCATAGTGCAGTGATGAATATGATTTCTACGCATGATAACATCGATTGCGGCGTGAAGCTTAATTCCCGAAATCTCTGCTCCGCCAAGCTCCATCATATTGTTGATGTGATGGATGTGATTGTCCTCAATAATAGAGAATACGCAGCCCATACGTCCGATAATTCCGCCCTGCTCACAATGATGGATGTTATTTCTTCTGATAATGTGACTACCTACAGTCTCCTTGGTCCAGCCATGATACTGACCGCGGCATACAGCATCGCGCTCCATCTGTGTAGGACTCTTAACATGCTTATAAGTAAAGTAATGATTGTTATCGGGATCGAGATATTTTCCAAGTCCGATTCCTGAGCATTTGCTGTTAGAAATCTCGCAGTCCTCAATAATCCAGCCCTTTGACCAGTGAGGTCCGATCATACAGTTCTGATATGCAGCGGGAGGCGCCCAGTTTGTAGCCGCCTTTGTTACTACAAAGCCACTTACGGTGATATAGTTTACTCCATTTTTCTCAGGAACAAACACCTGCTCACGAACATTGATTTCTACATTTTCCTTGTTAGGATCTGCGCCCTGGAAATTCGCATAAAAAACAGTCTTTCCGTCTTTTTGCTCCGCGAACCACTTCATTCTTGAAGCCTCGCCTTCCCATGAGCACTCATATATCTCTCCGGCTACACACTCAGCGATTGAAGCTGCCTCATAGAGCATCTTATCATTGAGATATACCGCGCCGGTATGCTTGGTTCTACCGGCAAAATACCAGTCACCATATACATATGTAGTGTATGGATTAAAGCTTCCAAACATTGAATTATCTACACTTGCAGTCCACACAGTGCCCTCATATAAGGTCCATCCCTTAAGTTCCTCAGCTCCGGTAATCACTGCGCCAAGTGGCTCAGTACTCTTATATGTAATGCGCGCATCCTCAAGACCTGCATTAACGGGAGCTACATATTCTCTATAAATTCCGGGAGCTACAAGCACCTCATCACCGGGCTTAGCAATTGCAGCAGCCTGATTAATACGCTTAAAGGGTCTATCCATGGTACCCTCACCGTCCAAAGCTGCACTTGCATTTACAAAAATCTGCATTATATAAACACCTCCATTTTATAAAAATATACCTTCCAAAGATATATTTTATATACGAAAACGGGTTCTGTATATCAATTTATTTCTCAGAAGCACTACATCATTTCATACAGGATGTATATATTCATTTGCATATACGAATAAACAGTTTATATATTCTCATACTTATGATAGCGAATAATCTTTATATTATGTTAGAATATCTTTGGTGTAATATGCAGTAAGGCTCCAGCCGTTCACCAATTACTATTTTGTGGAGAAATATAATGATAATATCCATTCTCTATTTGATTCTATTTATTATATCGATGATCAGTGTGTACATCGTTTTGTATAAGATGACTTTAAAAAGGGTAGCCTACTATGGCTCACTCTTCCTTCTCATCGCCGTAGTGACTCTTGCGTATTTTATATACAGTATTTCCGATAACCTTGGCATGGCTCTTGTTGCCAATGAATTCACTTATTTGGATGGCACATTTGTAATGATGCTATTTATGTTTTGTGTTATGGATTTGTGCGGAATCGAAGTTTCCAAGCGCCAATCTATTCCTATGTGCACAGTCAATGCATTATTTTTGATAATCGCTGTTACCTCCACAAAACATAACCTGTTCATCGTAAATCCTGTACTCGGCTCCAGCCTTGGTGCTACTCATATCAGCATAGAGTATGGTCCGATATACATTGCATTTATCATTCATTCAATATTGAATATACTTATTACCTGCGGAATAATCATATATGCATACAAATACCGCAGACGAAAAGTATCTTATAAGCACACCACCTCCCTCGGTTGGGCTTTGTTTTCAATCATCTCACTCTATATAGTTCAAAATGTAGCTAATCTTCCCTTTGATTCGTTACCATTTGGATATGTAATTATCGAGCTGATACTCCTTCATATAATACAGCGCAACGATTTCTTTGACGTTGCCGTAATAGCTATTAATTCCAATGAGCAGAACAAGGATTTTGGATGTATTGTATTCAACACCCGAAAGAATTACCTCGGTTCAAATGAGGCTGCCAAATTCTATTTTCCTGAATTAGATCTTCTCTCTCTTGATGCTCCCGTACCCGAAGGGCCTATACGTAAAGAGTTCATCACCTGGATAGAAGCATATGAAAACGGTGATACTTCAAAGAAGGTTTTCAATTTCTTTGGTAAGAAAATAGTCTGCACAATTCGCGAATATCAAAAAGACAAGCGTAAGCTTGGATATGTAATAAGTATGCGCGATGATACAGAACAGCAGAATTTCATTGAGAAGCTTAACTCAATGAATGAGGAACTGTCTCATACTGTAAGTGCGCTTGATTATGCCAGCAAAACCAAGAGCCAATTCCTTGCCAATATGTCACACGAAATTCGAACCCCCATCAATGCAATTCTCGGAATGAATGAGATAGCAATGCGGGAATGCGATGACATATCTCAGATGTCCCATCTTCAGGACATCGAGAGTGCCGGCAATAACCTCCTTGCCATCATAAATGACATCTTGGACTTCTCTAAAATCGAAGCAGGTAAAATTGAATTTTTCAATGAAGAATATGATGTCGCAACACTTATTAAAGATGTAACCGATCTGATAGAAAAGAAAGCAAGCGACAAGGGACTTAAGCTCAACGTAGATATCGACGAGACACTCCCCAGTAAGCTGTTTGGAGACAAAAATCGTATACTCCAGGTACTTGTTAATGTACTTAATAATGCCGTAAAGTATACCTCGAAAGGTTCTGTTTCCTTAAACCTTACATCAAATCAGACAGACTTTGACAGGATAGATTTGATAGCCACAATATCCGACACCGGTATAGGTATTAAAAAAGAGAATCTTAACGAGCTTTTCCAAAGCTTTACCCGTATTGAGGAAAACAGAAACCGTGCTATCGAAGGTACCGGACTGGGCTTAGCTATCACAGATAAGCTTGTAAAAGGAATGGGTGGAAATATACATGTATCAAGCGTATATGGAGAAGGCTCTACCTTCACTATTACCATTCCTCAATTAATCAAAAGTAAAGAGGCTATCGGCAACTATAAATTGCGTGTTGCAGATACCAAAAAGAGTAAGAAAAACGAATGTAACGTCAATGCCGAGGGCGTACAGGTACTCGTAGTAGACGACAACAATATGAATCTAAAGGTTACCAAGGGTCTTCTTAAGCCTACCAAAGCAGAAGTCACCCTGGCCTCTAGTGGTCGTGAATGTCTGGAGCTTATAGCAAAGCAGCACTTCGATATAATCTTCCTGGATCACATGATGCCTGAAATGGATGGTCTCGAGACGCTGGCACAAGCTAAGCAAACCGAGCATATGTGCAAGGATTCCAAGTTTATTGCCCTCACTGCTAATGCTATAACAGGTGTTCGCGAACAGTTCATGGAAGCCGGCTTTGATGAATATCTGAGCAAACCGGTTAAACCTCAGGATTTGTACCACACTATTGAAGAATTTATGCCCAAGTAATTCTTTAAGAATTTTTAATAACTTAATTTGAATAAAAAATAATACAGATTATATTTATGTGATATAATTAATACATGTTAATTGTTAAGGAGGATGTAGCTATGAAAAAGAGATGGATTATCATCGGAATTATTCTTTCTGTTGTAGGTTCTTTTGTCGGCGCATTTCTTGCTATTAGATACTATAGAAAAAAGGATAAGGCTCTTTTAGCATATGAAACCATCAGCTATGACGAAGAAAGCGATGAGCCTATCGGAATCTAATTGTCATCGTAAATAAATTCATATGAATATAATAAAAACCATCCCAAACTGGGGATGGTTTTATTTATACATATTACTAAAATACTATTCCTATGAATCCTGCCCTTCTTCAAAAAGAAGTGGTACAAGCTTCTTGGCATATTCTTCCCAGAATACCATGTCATGGCTTCCCTTAGATTCATAGTAATGATGCTCTATCTTTTTATTCTCCAGGAACTTATGGAATTCTCTATTTGGCTCAAGCAGGAAGTCTTCTGTTCCACAAGCCATAAAAATCTCAGGCATATCAGATCCATTAGCCAATATCTCTTCAACCAAAACCTCTGGATTGTTTCTGCTGCTCTCAATAGTCTCTAAATCACCGAAGCACTCTCTGTAATACTCATAGTTGGCTACACTGTTACCTGTTCCGGGCTGCATATGCGCCAATCCGTGAATAAGTATTGCCGAAGAAAGAGCTATAGCTTTACTGAATCTGTCCGGATAAGCCAGTGCCGTATGAAGCGCGCCATAGCCACCCATTGACATACCCATAACAAAGGTGTCCTCTGCTTTCATTGCCAAATGGAAAGTGCTTCTGACATAATCCACCAGTTCCTCTGCGAGGAATGTCGCATACTTATGTCCGGTCGAAATACCATCAAGCCAAAATCCATTCTCACCGCTTGGTGTAACAACCGCAAAATTATAGAGTGTGCACAAATATTCAGGGATCCAATTGCCTGCAGCTCCGGTATATCCGTGAAGCAGAAAAATAACCTTCATCGGCTTATCCTTACGCTTCTGTTCAGGATTCCAATCGGGATTAAGATCATTAGGAATAATCATCTTAAACTGTACAGGTCTGATAAGACTTTTTGAGAAAAATTCAATCGCTAACTGTGCCATTTTTTATCTCCTAAGTATATGTTTTACAATTTACATTCTAACCATAAAACACATTGTATATTTGTATTTCTGAACACGACTTACTTATATTGCAAGAAAGAATCCGCAATGTGCTCCCTTACATGAATGTACCTTACTGCCATGCATATCAATAACAGGATATTCCTTGCCACTATTTCTGACCTCAAGCCATGACTCCAGAACTTTTTCAGCATAATCTGCTGCCAAAACAGGCTCACTGTGCGATGCAACAATAGAATCATATTCAGATCTAATTGCAATCAATTTATTCAAAGAAGCTTCAAACTGTTCGGGATTACGTTTCTCACCAAACATGAAAATATCACCGTTTTGTACACTGTCACCCGAAAACAGTCTTCTGTTCTCCACATCAAGAATAGCTACGCTGCCATCAGTATGTCCGGGAATCGTAATGATTCTAAGAGTACGTCCACCAAGATCAAACTCTTCTCCATCACCAATTTTACACAGCTTAACCTCCGGAAATCTCTCCGCAACCCCACAACCATAGAAGTCCTCTTCGGTCATGTATATCTCATCGAAAGAGCCTGTTCCTGATGTGTGATCCCCATCACCGTGAGTATTGATAAGTATCACCGGCTTATCTGTCAACGAATCCGCAATTGATTTAGCGTCAGCACAATTAAATCCGCTGTCTATCAATGCTGCTTTTTCATTACCCACAACCAGGAAAAATCTTACAAACTCATTTTCAATTCTGTAAGTCGCATCATCCATCTTAAAAATATCAGGCATTTTTAATCCTCTCTACAGTTAAAGTTATACTGGTTATTTATGTTAATAATCTGCACTAGACAATATGCTAGCCCTTTTATATTAGAATCCAAGCTTCTGAATCTCTGCCACAAGGTTACGTCCATAAACTTCTGCTCCGAGCTGATTAGGATGAAGCTTATCAAGGAAATATTCAGGAAGATGAGGAACAAGCTTCCACCCCTCTACCATCTGTATATTAGAATAACGTGCTACTATCTTTTTAAGATTCTCACAGAATTTAATAAGTGTAGGCTCACCATTCTCTACATCACCACGCCAAATAGGAATGATGCAAAGAACAGGAATATCCTTTCCGTATATTTCAAACAGACGCTCATAGTACTGTTCTATATCATCCATAGTTTCACATCCGAACTGATTGGTACCAAGAGATACGATCAGTTTGTCGGGTGTATAGCCCTCCATTTTCATAAGGCTGTACTTATCATACACATATCCACCGATACCCTGATTGACAATATCATAATTAAGAATACGGTTAGCTACACTTACATAGGTGCATGATGATCTGAGTGGTCCAAAACCCTGAGTGATAGAATCACCAAGCCAGAGAACCTTAGCATTCTTATTAACCTTATCCATCTCTGCATCGATCTCAAAGTTCTTAATAACTACTGTTGCATCTGCAGGAAGATATACAATTACACTCTTACAGCCTTCAGGTAAACAAAACTCAAGCTTGCCTTCCTTTTCCATATCCTTGACATAACATATCTGTGTAATAAGCCCATCTACCGCAAGCTCAAATGAGTCCTGAGATCCCTCCCAGATAATCTTATAGTCAAATGAAAACTTAGTTCCCTCAGTTACAAACTCAAGTGTCTTCGCAGTAGATGCGAAACATCTCTCATACCAAAAATCAGATGCCTTCTTAAAATAATCCATCTGCTCATCAGTATACTGAAATGCCTGAAGGTATCCATCCTCTGTCTCTTTGAAGCTATATGCTCCCCAATAGTATTTCTTTAATTCTTCGTTTGAAAGTTTCATTGCCCCTTCTCCTCTTCGTTGATTTATCATCATTAATGTCTTTTTACTGATTCAACATATTCAGCGTTTTATTTTACACACACCTTAATGCTTTTTTCTATCTTTCCATCAATGTTACCACGAACTTTGATAACCAACTCTCCGCTATCATAACCTGATCTGACAATAGCCATTGCATGTCCGCGATATGTCACAGTCTTATCATCGGTATAGTCCTCATCAGTAATCGTATTGCCACTGCCAAAGCCTGCAAGATATCCGGCGCCTTCAACCTCAGCCGATAGTTCTACCGCTGCCTCAGGAATAAGCATGCCGTCTTCATCTACAATATCGATTCCTACGTAAAGTACATCATGTCCGTCAGCACTAAGTTCGGTCTTTTCAGGAGTGATTACTATATCAGCAGCAGCCTTAGTCGTTGTAAGAACATCTCGACTTATCTCCACACCATCCTTATAGCTTACCGCTTCCGCTACACCCGGAGTATATACGGTTTCAAACTTAGCTGAATAAGCTATTGCATCACCCTGTTTTTCAGGCTTAGCCTTATTAACAGCCTTTCTTCCAACCGACTGGCCGTTAATAATCAGCTCCACTTCATCACCGTTGGAAAATACTACCAATTCGATCGGCTTATTCTCATAACCTGCATAATTCCAATCCTTTCGAACTGAAGGGAATCCCCACATTATCATCACTTCTACCTTACCATAGGTATCAGGATGCATAGAGTAAAGATGCGTAGACTTACTTCCCCATACTACACTTCTGTATTCACCCTGAGGCAGAATTCTTCCGGTTATATCATAATCCGCGTCATTCGCTGTACGCCAAGGATAATAAGATGTAACAGGTGGCATAAGTTCCCATGGCTTTCTCTGTGCCATAGGATCATCTTTATCAAAATAGAACGCTTTACCGATTCCTGCCTCTCCTATATAATCCCAAGCTGTCCATGTAAAGTCACCGATTATATATGAATGAGCCTCTACCTCGGGCCATCTGTATCCAATCTCCTGCGGGAAATTTTCAGATCCAAGCATAACTCTCTCAGGATATAATTCGTGATCCCTGTCATAGCATTCCTCGAGATAGTTATATCCCACGACATCCAGACCATTGGTAAACGGTTCACTCTTCTTTTCCCAGGCGTCAGTATTGCTATCATCATTAGTATTCTGAGCATTATTCTGGTTCTTAGCCAGATAATCATCCATGCCACCCCAGTATGAGCATATACCATTGCTGACAGGCCTTGATATATCAAGTTCCTTTACCTTTTTAGCAAGCATACCGGCAAGAGTATAACCGTTGTTTAAGCCACCTCTTTCGGGTATTTCGTTTCCGATAGACCACATAATTACGGAAGGATGAACTCGATCTCTTCTGATAAATGCAGTCAAATCATTTTCCCACTCATAATCAAAATAATTGCTGTAGTCTCCGGGTCTCTTGGCAACGCCCCAAGCATCAAAAGCCTCGTCAAAGACATACATTCCGATTCTGTCACAGGCCTCAATCAGCGCTGCAGAAGGAGGATTGTGAGTGGTACGTATAGCATTAAAGCCTACCTCTTTTAGCTTTCTTACCTTACGCGCTTCACTTTCATATAAAGAAACTGCACCGAGCAATCCATTATCGTGATGCAGGCATCCACCCTTAAGCTTTACGGATTTTCCGTTAATCCTTAAGCCTCTTACAGAATCAACTGTAACAGTACGAACACCAAACAAAGTCTCTGCAGTATCTACAGTCTGAACATCAGATTTTATAAAGTGAGTTCTATATTCTCCTGTATCCGTAGCCGTTACCTTAATCTTATAGAGATTCGGCGTATCCAAATCCCAAAGAACAGGATTTTTAAGATTAATAGCCATAAAAGCTGTCTCTGCCGCAGAAGGATTTACCTGAATAACACGAGATACCTTTGCTACACTCTCAGCCCCATCTGTCGAATCATCTTGTGCAGCCTCAAATATTTCAAGTGTCACATTGACCAATCTGTTTTTAGAACTATCATTAGCAATATCTATTTGAGCTTCAAGGAAAGCAATACCATCAGACACTTCCTTGGTATATACATAGATTCCATCAGGTACCACATGCACACGAGGGCTATGACATAATTCTACACTTCTGTATATTCCTGAACCGGTATACCAGCGTGAACTGGGCTGAATGCCTGTATTGTAATGAACTGTTATTCTGTTCTCTTCACCAAATGTCACGTAATCCGTGATATCAACATAAAATGAAGAATATCCATAATGATGAGACGCAACCTTACAACCGTTAACCTCCACCACAGTATGCATCATTGCGCCGTCAAAATGAAGGCCAATGCTCTCATTTTCCCATTCATTCGGAATCATCACATACTTGGTATAATTACCGGTATCTCCCTTAAAATAACCCGAATCATAAAGAGCAGGCGCATCAGGAGACACAGCCGTTCCTATCATCGCATCGTGCGGCAAATCGACTACCTGTCCCTGTGCAGCTTCCAATGCTCCAAGACTATCTAAAAAGCCCCTTCTGAAAGTCCATTTTTCATCAATATTAATACGTTCCACTTAATATCCCCATCCCTTCATCTGTAGATGTATTTGATAGTATTCTCTTCATTGCTTCTTAATTTAGCTTACTAAAAAACAACACTCCAATTAATAATTATATCTGTATCCAATAGCAAAAACAACCTCGATAGCCCATGCTACCGAGGTCATTTTTCATATAATTTCTATGCTTTTTTTGAACAATACTCACCACAATTTTACGCACTTATCTTTACGCTTCCTACAGCTGAACCGCAGCTTCCTCCATCGACTCCTGCCACTACAATCAGGTCATCGATTGTGACCTTAAGTATACATGCCAGAATTACCAAATTATCAATTGTCGGAATGGCTGTTCCATGCTGCCACTTGTAAATCGCCTGTGGTGTAGCAAACCCAAATATGTCCTGAATATCCTTTACCGACATACCGGCCTGCTTACGTAATAATGTTATATTCTTTCCTGTTGCAATCATATCTATTGTAGGTATTTTACTCATATTCCCCTCCGAATCTGTATCAAAAAACATACGTTTAAGTTCATCTTTCATTTGACTTATCATATATAACAAAAAACCGCCTACCTTTTACTAAGATAAGCGGTTAACATACATCATTGATTCAATCTATGACTATCTGTTAAGGAACAATCAGATAGTTTTTAATAATTGGATTTATCACTTAAGTGATATCTTCACATCCTCTATCTATCCTTGCTCCTGTAAAAGACTGCTTGGCTTAGTAAAATATTCATATTTATGGCATTCATAAAGATAGCGTCTATCCTGTCTCTGGTTAGCTGCTTCTCTGAGTTTTCCGTATGAAGTTAATCTTACTAATGCAATATACATGTCTTTTCCTTTCTGCAAGTAACTTAATCCTGCTTTTCAAATAATCTTGCTAAATAATAACACCTATTTTAAGAAATGTAAATTATACTGGAAGTATAATTTATTTACAGATAAATATTCTATACTTGGATTTGTTCTTAATAGGATTTGTTCTTAATAGGATTTGTTCTTAATAGGATTTGTTCTTACGCTTCTTCCATATATTCGATATAATCGGCCTCACTTGAAAAAAGCATATATCCATCTTCTGTCTTTCCCATATATCCGTTTGCTGTATTGTATCCGCTCATTGTTTCATCCTCCTTAATCAGCTACATCATCTGTATCTTATGTTAGGATTTTATGAAACTTTGAGTCCGATTATGGTCACTCAGAAATCAGTCAGGTCAATCTTATTTCAGAACCTTTTTTATCTGCTTATCTGTAGCAATAGGATATATTTCATGCATATGATCCACGATTCTTTGCCATGAATCAGCAGGCGCCTCCTTATAACATGAAGTCACATTCTTATATCCCCACAAGCGTTCAGGCGTGCAGTATGCCGCAACATTCCAGCCATACTCTTCCCCTCGCTTATTTTTCCTTCGGCGAAAATCGCAATTACATAAATACAACTGCATCATAAGTGTCGTAATCGCTCCGTCAAATCCCTTTTCGCCTTCTTTTCCAAAACCGGCAGCTGCCTTTAGTTCATTCGAAAGAATAACCGCATCCTCATTATCATCCATAAAATTAGTCATTATCTTTTTATGACGCATGGGTGCTTTACCGTCTTCATAAAGAGAATCAAAATCATAACCGTCTCTTCTGTAGTTAGCAAAAACAGGCAGCCATTCTGTAGAAATGAATCCGGCCTTCTTATCGAAGAACTTGCCGTATGCTACTTTACCGCTTCGAGCAATAATCTCGCGCCACGTCCAGGGATCATGTTCTGCATCACCGGTCCACCAAAAATGTGGAACAGTTCTTTCTTCCAGCGAGAACCCCGGAATATCATTCTTAAACAGTGGCAGAAAACCAACTTCATTGATATATTCAATTGCTTCATCTATAGAATGAAGGCATTCCGGAGCATCCCATTCGACGCCGTACATGACCCAGGTTCCGCTATCATTTCCCATACCGCCTCCTTGATTTACTGCCTATCAATCTAAGAATAATCGAATCACTAACTTTTATTTGTGTTCACACTGTTTACTTACATATCAATATTTTTAACATACAAGAACAATGTTTGATTTTCAGCTGAATAATCATCAGCAGGAATCATGTCCATTGCTACCTGTTTAAATCCATCAGAATATTTTCTTCTGTATTGAATGCTAATTGATGTTTTTCCTTCATTAAAATACTTTCTTAAATATTCTAGATCTGTCTTCTTCAAGTATACGTCCAAGTCATCTTCATGAACCTGTCCCGATTTGCCAAAGCCTGTAAGTCATCCTGATATTGTGTCAGCAAATCCTTTTTCCACGGTCTGCTCTGAAACATCCATATTTACAATTGTGTATGTATCTTCGGTAATATTGATTTTTAATATTTTCGTATATAAGTTGCAAAGTGCTGTATGAGCTGCCGCCTGACCGCGCCTGTCTACTCCTTTTTTTGAATAGTACGCACTCTTTGCCTGATACATTTTCTTGTCAGCCAGGATGGAAATTTCATGAATCGTCATGCCCTGGTTATCATGGCTTGTAACATAGCCATATGATAAAGATAATTTATCGACAAGGCTACCTGACCATCTTCCCGCTGTCATTTCCAACAGATCAAATGCGTTTCTTAATTGTTCATCTGTAACATTAATAAGAACAACGAACTCATCTCCACCAGTCCTGTACACATTACCAAACTTACCAAAACTTCTGTCCAGACAGTTATATGCCCCAATTATAAGTTCATCACCCGCAGCGTGTCCCAAAGTGTCATTAACCACTTTAAGCCCATTAACATCCACCGAAATGTACACAAAATCTTCAGCAATTGATGTCTGTTCAAGCTCATCTATTTTGTCTTCATATGCTCTACGGTTATTTGCCCCTGTCAGTTCATCGGTATGAGATTTTTTAATTAATATTTCCTCATTTCTCTTAGAGTCATCTATATTCTGACAACCATAAATAATATGAGCAATATCTCCATTATCATCGTAATCACTTACGATAAATACTCCTTTAAACCAAGCATCAGCAGCATCGCTATAGAAGTCTCTATCTATAGTTACATTATGCTTAAGTGCCTCAAGAATTGTGTCACAATCAAACCATTCTTTAAGCCCATCTCTGTATTCTATCGCAACTGAGTCATCTAC
>DCIR01000059.1:31009-32557 GCA_002317155.1 Lachnospiraceae bacterium UBA1721 | reverse complement strand
GTTCTCATTTTCTTCTTTTCCTCTTCTTATATATGTATTGGTTTGAATACTGTTAGTACTAAATATCGTCACTTAATATCCCAAATACGATTTATTAAGATCGACCTTACCATTTATTCCATCGATTGTACCCGAATCAGTATACTGCCACATTGAATAGCTTCCTGAATAAGTACATGAAGTATAATACTGTGCAACCCATATCTTATATGATGTGAGCTGGCTTGCATCAATCTTATTGGTCAGCCACGACTTATTTGCATATATTCCGGCTGTGTATCCTGCGTTCTGAATTGTCTTACAGAATGTTTTACATACCGAAGTTCTGGTTGCAACATCAATCTGGTCACCACGTCCACCGCTGGATTCAACATCCAAAAATACAGGATATGAAATGGTGTACGGTGCTATTCTGTCAAGTACCATTGATGCTTCATATACAGCCTCAGCATCATTAATTGCCTGAGTAACAAAGTATACTCCGATTTTTAATCCGGCCGCCTGCGCTCCCTCAATGTTCTTCTTGAAGTTTGCATCATCGATCAATCCGCCAAGAGTCGATCCACGATATCCGATACGTATAATTACGTAGCTGACACCGGCTGCCTTTACCTTACTCCAGTTGATATCTCCATTCCACTTTGAAACATCGATTCCCAGTGTACCGTTTCCAACGACCAATGCTCCTGTACTGTCGAAGTTATAAAGCACACCGTTGATAACCTGTTCACCGGTGACAACCTTATTATCTGAAGTATAGTAGTACTGCTTTCCGTCTATTGTCTGCCATCCGGTATAAACCGAAGACACAGTATAGAAGGTAGGCATAGTAGTTGAACAGTCACTATAACAAGCTTCTCTGTAGTTACCGTTACTATCTTTAACATAAAGCTGAACTGCTTTTCCGTTTACGGTAGCTGTCAGTTTCTCAGTACCAGGATATACAGTAACTGCAAGTGTTACAGTCACACTACTCATAGAAGTCTGAGTCAACACAATATTGGCAGTTCCTGCTGCCTTACCGGTAACTGTAAGTTTTCCATCTGTTCCGAGTGTAGCAGTTGCGATACTACTGTCAGAGCTTGTAACTGTTACATCACTTGATGTCAAATCAGTCAATGTAACCTGCACGGAAGCTGTCTTAGAATTAAGAACTCCAAGTGAATTCTTACTCAATGTAATTGTTCCCGCATTTGCTGAAACAGTCACAGTAACTGACTTTTCTTTTAGTATTGTATCTCCATCTTTTAATGTAAGCTTAACAGTAGCTGTTCCAACGGATACTCCCTTAACTGTAAGCTTTCCATTACTATACGATGCCGTTGCCGCGCTTCCATCAACCGTAGCTGATACAGTTGAGGAGGTTGTTCCGGTTACATTGACCGTGACTGTCATGTCTTTAGTCTCATTAACCTTAACACTCACGCTGGCATCGCAATTAATATCTCCTGTCACAGGAGTAGTCTGTCCACCATCAGAGTTTCCGCTTCCGGTATCGCCTGAACCAGAACCGCTACCCGATCCTGAATCTCCGCTTCCCGCGTCTCC
>DCIR01000059.1:30563-30937 GCA_002317155.1 Lachnospiraceae bacterium UBA1721 | reverse complement strand
CCTGAACCACTGCCCGATCCCGAATCTCCGCTTCCGGTGTCTCCTGAACCAGAACCACTACCTGCTCCTGAATCTCCGCTTCCGGTGTCTCCTGAACCAGAACCACTACCTGTTCCTGAATCTCCGCTTCCGGTCTCGCCACTTCCAGTGTCTCCCGAACCAGAATCACCACCTTCACCGTCTCCCGTTTCCGAACCCTGTGGATCAGCCCCGCCTTCTCCTTCAGTAACAACAATTATTGAATCACCGTAATTAACCGAAGTGAGAGAAAACGGCATGTTTATCGCTGCTGTATCAGTAAACGCTGTATAGGTATCAATCTTTGAACTGTCAACCCAGGCAACAGTATTTGTAAGGGTACTGGTTCCTGAATC
>DCIR01000059.1:0-30339 GCA_002317155.1 Lachnospiraceae bacterium UBA1721 | reverse complement strand
ATCTGTCCAGGTCTGAATTGTTCCGGAAGGAGTTGTTACGGTTACAACAAACGGAACATTTGCTATAAGCTTACCTGTAGACTTATTTACAATTTTAATCTTTAAATCTTTGACAACCGATACAGTTTCAAAAGCGATCTCAACCTCACTGTTATAGTCGTTCTCCTGGAACTCTTCATCATCGTCCTGGTCGTCAACGACCACCTCAACCACGGCTGTTTCGCTATCCATTTTCGCATCTATCGCAGCCTGAATTCCATCTCCACCGATTACATCGATTCCTGCAAGCTGTGATCCGACACCGCCAAGCTCAGGATTGTAAACAATTCCGTTTTCATTTACATTACCTGAATTATTACCGAACGGTTTCTTAATAAGTATTAGTCCGCCAACAACAACCAATGCGATGACTACACATGCGGCCAATGCAATCATGATACGTTCCATGACTCCAATTGAAGAAGCCTTATCGCTATCGTCCTCATCTTCGTCATCAATCTCTATGTATCCCTGCAGTTCCTCGGAATCATCAACTAATTCAAGATCATTCTCATCATTTTCATCTGCATTAATCTCGTCCGAATTAGCATCATCACTTTCCGACTCACTTTTGATTTCTTGCTTTTCAGCAGTTTCCTCAACCGAATCGTCGCTTTTCAAATCTTCCTCTTTTGCAATATTTGCATCAGGTGAATCATCAGCAATAACCACTGTGCCGGTTTCAGCGAATTCATCATCATAGAAATAGTCTACATGGTCGTCGAAGTATTCTTCTGCATTCTCCACAGCAAGCCCTTCATCCACGAATTCTATCTCGGACATATCATTATCAACTTTATTATCAATATCAGAAAACTCATCATCCAATGAATCAAAATCAATTTCAACCTCTTCGAGTTCATTAAATGAATCTTTTTTATTTCTCACTAGAGCAATCCCTCTCATCATATTGTGGTCAGGGCATACCACCCCATAGTTATTTTGTATTATACCATTTGCCTGTCTTCTATTCAAGGCAACGAAAGTTAAGATTCCTTAAGGAAATCCCCTTGTTTTGAAGGCTTTTAAGCACTTCTTGGCAATTTAAGTCTCTATATTCTTAATATTTCTTAAGGTTCAATTTTAGCCATATAAATAATGCTATAATACAAAAGATTCATAAACACGTTTATTATGAGGTTATATTTATTTATGGCAGATACCAACAATTCTCCGAAAACAACAAAGAGAATGAAATTATCTACATTAATACTTGGGATTGTTTTACCTTTAACCATAATCGGTATTATTGTCTTTGCTGTCTTTAAGATAAAAAACATCTTCTATACCGTTACTCTTGACTCAACAGTCACGCAGGCCGATATCGACAATTACGTAGACAGTTATGATGTAATGGTCCCTCTTACCGATGAAAACGGATACCTAATCCGTCAGGAGGTAAAGAAAATAGTTGTTTTTGGCAATTACCCCTTCGCAGCAGACGCAGACTCAGCCGATGGAATGGCAGCTCTGTTGGCAAATGCAACCGGTGCCGAGATTATAAACTGTGCTATTGAAGGTACTAAAATTGGTTGTACCTCAACCCAGCTTCCTTCTTATGGGGAACCTATGGATGTATATACTCCATACTATTTGACAGCACTTATGTCTTATAAAGATGAGATATATGATGAGTTTATTAAATGCAGCGATTTGCTCGGTGAAAACAAACCCGCCAATGCCGATGCAGTAGTCAAAACCCTCTATGAACTGGATCCTTCGGATATAGATGTTTTTGTATATATGTATGATTCTGAAGACTATTGGGTCACTCAAAGATGCGTAGACAGCTATGATAAATATTCTCTGGACACTGTATGCGGCAATATTCTCTGTGCTTTCAGGATGATTAAATTAAAGTATAAAAATAACAGAATAATCTTCATGTCCCCGTACTATAATCTATACGAGAACGAAGACGGCACTATGGAAACATGTGAGTTTCACATTGGATTACACGGTGCACCATCAACCTATTTCTTCCAGGTTGGTGATGCCATCAACACAAGTACGGACGCCTCATTTGTGGACAATCTGTATGGAAGCATAACCGAGGACAATTATGCGCCATATCTTTCCGACAACAGACACCTTACACAGGCCGGCCGCCAAAAGCTGATAGATCGACTGGTATATGCAATTCAATATTTCGATGCTAAAGAATAAAAACAAAAGCGCTCACACCAATAACTGATGTGAGCGTTTTTTATTTCATACACCTTTATAAATTTTTATTTCATACGTCTATATAATAGTTTATCCAACAATTCAAACAATATGTTTATCCTTCATCTCATAATCCGAAATAAGCCTGATTATTTCTATACAAAACATATCCATCAATATGCTTATATTCTGTGAATCCATATTCCTCGGGATCGCCGATAATTTCCTTTGCTTCTTCTATAACAACATAATGGCACTTCATATTTACAGCTTCTGCAAAAAGTTTTTCCGCATCCGGTTTTTCGGCTATCATCTGCTCATAAAGCGGATTTCTAAGCTTCATATACTTTAGTTCATCATATCCGTAAGGCATTACAATCAAAGGAGTGTACTGACGTACATACACTAAAAGATCCGCCGGGAAAGCAACTACTATCTCTCGTCCCGGTACTACTGTTTCATCGCATATATCTACCACTGTCTGAGGCACATGGTATTCATTCTCGGCAATCGAATACTCCATATCGGTATAAACAAGTCTGCCACCCGCCACAATCAGCAATGCTGAAAGAATAAGTACTACCGCCTTAAGCTTTCCTTTAACACGTCCATATAAATCCACCACCGTATATGCTATCGTAACAGCCACCGGCAACAGCCACATAATTCTGTAGTAGATTTCATCATCAGCATATTTCTGCATTATTTTTGCGACTATCGGACATAAAAACAGCACCAGCACCACAGCCGGCATATAGATAAATAGAATGCGATATTCCTTTCGCTTTTCAATAATAAACATTCTGATTACACATGCCAGATATATTATGAAAATCAATCCGGTTCCGATATATTCAGAAAAATGGTTTACAATCAAATCCCACATATCGGCCTCCTATCGATTTAACATATACAGCACAGCAAACAATACACACGGTATGCACCCTACAATCATCGGAATAATATGCCATCCCTTTTTGTAAGCAAACACCATCATTATCGCAACTATCCCAATCGGAATAACGCAGAGCAATGCTCCGAGTGTACTGCAAAGACAACCTGCCGCATTAAGCAAAAACAGCATCACCCATACAGCATAATCAGTCCGCGATTTTTTTCTCGCGTAATCTAAAATCAAAAACAGACACAAAATAATACCGGGAATAATTAATGACGCTATCGTAGACTTTCCCTGACGTATTCTAGTTATAAAAAACTTCTCGGGAACCATTGTCGAATAAAGGCTAAACATCACAAGCAGTTCCATAACCACGAGATAAATCGGAAGGTTCTTTCTTTTATCCCCGAGTACCCTGCTGCCAACAAGTGCATATACACCATATGTAAGTGGTAATAATATGACCGGCAACAACACGTGTGCCATCGTAACCACTTTATTTCCTGTTATTCTTGCTATAAAAGCAAGCCAGGCCGGGAATGGTTCCAAGCTATGTCGATAATCCATATCGGTATACTGTCCGGTATACGGTATTGTATGATACATGGAATTAGAAGATTCGATAGTCACTGCCTCGCTTACATAAAACGAATCATCAACATCCATATATGCAAGTTTTACCTGCAAAAACATCTGCAGCAACAATAGCAGAACAAACACACACCAGACAATGATTAGAAGCTTTTTGTCTTCATTATCTTCAGCCTTAATATGATCCTGCTCTTTTCTGCTAATTGCTCCGAACACTGAATGCTTGGCAAATAGCATTATCATATTAATAGCAACAGAAGCTGCACACAACACACCTACGCAAATAGTGTATTTTTTAACGATTGCATCAAACAATCCGCCATGGAGGATTGTCCAAACCGCAATAAACTGAAAAATGCACCACAAAAGGAGCTGTCCAAAAAGCCAGCTCCACATAAAAATTCCCATCAGCTTAAATCCGGTGTTTTCCTGTCTGCATCCATCGGCAATAAACCCATTTTTTCTAAATGCAAAAACAGCTCCGATTACAACCGGCACCACAATAAGCCATAAAATTGTCAACAACACAGAAAAGAATGTCATCAGACTTCCTCATCAAAGATAGCAGTACTGCAACTTACAAAAATAACCATAAACCAGGCTATAATTGCACTTCCCGCTTCTTTATAATCATAGACACTGTTTCCGAGCATAACATTACGAAATGCAATGCACATGCATGCTACTATTATAACAGCATAAGCCCCGGCAACGTTCTTATCAGTCTTAATAGTTTTACCTATAGCTTTTAAGAGCATTATCACCGCACAAATTATCAGCGACGCCTCAAACCATAGAAGAGAATAATCCACGTAATACTTAGATAATACCGGTGCATTACGCTTAAACGAATCATAGTTTCTCGGCGTATAAGAAATATAGCTGTTCTTCTCAATCAGCATTCTCATCACAACAGGCGGCAACATGTATCCTGCAGTATCAATTGCTATATCATGCAGAAATTCTTTACGGTCATTATTCCATACAACGCGATTGACAAATCTGATTAACTCTTTTGCCTCATCCTCATCAAGATTTTCTTCTATCATAGGCAAAACCAAGAGCTTAACGTTTTCCTGATACAAAGAAGCCTGTTCCATGGTATCAGGGTCCACAACCGCCTGTACTTCCAGCAACCATGTTCCCTGCCTGTAAAATCTGGATTTCCATGCCATTCTTTCAAACAGCTTTTTATCTATGTCAAATTCTGTTCTTTGAGATATGCTTCTATCTGTTGTAAGTCTGTCTACACCTAATGTCAGTCCAACAAAAAGTGTCACAGTTATAAGTACCAACAATATTGATCTTCTGACCCGCAGTTTACCAATCAGCTTGTCTGCAATTGCTCTGTTATTTCTGATGCTTGCAACTATTATTCCAACCAAAACAGCAAAAACAGGAATTGCCCCGATAAAAATATATATCCACTTTGTCAGCGACATTAAGAGCCAAAAAAGCAGCACTCCCGATATAGCATACACATAATCAACAGCTGTAGACTTCTTATTTTTTATAGTCTTCCATGAACGTATGGTCAGAGCAGACTGCAGCATAAACAGACTAAGAACCAATGAATTAACAAGTATAGCCATATGAATCTGCAATATCGGCGGGAATGTGAGCATCACGAGACTTCCCCACACTCTTCTTCTGGCCTTATTGCCAAAAATCCCGGCCTCTTTTATCAAAAAATATCCGGCCGAAAAAGCAAGCGCCAACTGTATCAGATACAAATAGCTAAACCACGGAACATATGTAATCTGTCCCAATGCTCTGGTCAGTAAAATGATAGTCGGATAAAGAATACCGACATCGCCATCCCCCATAAACATCGATGAACGCGTCAGATTATATGATGCATCCCCAAACATTTGGACATAAACGATATTCTTTGCCATCCAGATAATGCCAAATACTATCTGCGCACTAAACCCTATGTATAACAGCCTGCCAAGCATGACAGACACATTATTTTCTCGCTTTGTCCTCATTACAGATACTGTTCCTTCATTTCTGCTTATCAGAAAAATCACATCTTATTTGTAGAATTCTTTTACGCACTCACAAATCATATCAACCTGCTCAGGCTTTAATCCATAGTACATGGGAAGTCGGGCAAGACGCTCACTCTCCCTGGTAGTATATTCATCTTCACCATCAAAACGACCATACTTAATTCCCGCAGGTGCAGTATGAAGAGGAATATAGTGGAATACACACATAATTCCTTTTTCTTTTAAGAAAGCAATCAATGCTGAACGCTCTTCGATATTTGCCGCCTTAATATAAAACATGTGTGCATTATGTACACAGCCCTCGGGTATAACCGGAAGATCGATCTTGCCGGCATCCTTAAGCTCTTTGAGACCGGCATAGTAACGGTTCCAATTATCAAGACGCTCATTGTTAATCTTATCCGCCACCTCAAGCTGTGCATACAAATAAGCTGCATTCATATCACTGGGCAAATAAGACGATCCCTGATTAACCCATGTATATTTATCAATCTGACCTCTGTAGAATTTACTTCTGTTGGTTCCCTTCTCTCGGATAATCTCTGCATCTTCTACATCCTTATCATCTCTGATAAGAAGAGCTCCACCCTCACCCATGCTGTAATTCTTGGTCTCATGGAAACTGAGAGCTCCAAAATTACCGATAGTTCCAAGAGCCTTGCCCTTATAAGTAGACATGATACCCTGTGCAGCATCTTCGATAACTATCAGGTTATGACGCTTCGCGATATCCATTATAGTATCCATCTCACATGCAACTCCTGCATAGTGAACAGGTACAATTGCCTTGGTCTTATCTGTAATCGCATGCTCGATTTTTTTCTCATCAATATTCATAGTGTCCGGTCTGATATCTACAAAAACCGGGATCGCCCCTCTGAGTACAAATGCGTCTGCAGTCGATACAAAGGTATAAGCAGGCATAATCACTTCATCACCGGGCTGAATATCTGCAAGCAATGCTGCCAATTCAGTCGCATGAGTACACGAAGTTGTGAGTAACGCCTTTCTGGTTCCTGTCTTCTCTTCGAGCCATCTGTTACACTCTTTTGTATATTTACCGTCACCGCAAATCTTCTGATTGGCGATGCATTCTTTGATATAATCTATCGCAGTATCCACATAAGGCGGCACATTAAAATTAATCATTTTTCTTCCATGCTCCTTTCACCTGCTCAGGCATATTATCCGTAACTTTACTGATGATATATCTGGGGCGACCTTTTACTTCCTCATAAATTCTTGCTATATAGTTACCGATAATACCAAGGCTTACCATAATCAGGCCACCTGTCATCAGCAACAGCAGAATAACTGTGGTAAATCCTTCAACTGCAGTGCCCATGCAGAATTTAACCAAAGTCTGTATTCCCAATCCCACACCAAGGATTACAAAAATAACTCCAAACCAACTGACAAATTTAAGAGGCAATGTCGTAAATCCTGTAACATTGCTTATCGCATATCGCACCAGGCTTCCGAAAGACCACTTACTGCTTCCAAACTGCCTCTCTCTGACATCGTAATAAACTGATTCCTTCTTAAAACCCACCCAAAAACTGAGCGCTCTGAAGAAAGTTTCTTTTTCAGGCATCTCAAGAAGAGCATTTACTACCTTTCTGTCTAGCAGCTTAAAATCAGATGATGATTTCATATCTATCTTAATAAGGCTGCTCATGATGCCGTAAAAAATATTTGCAAATGCTTTATGGAAAATATTCTCTTTGCCTCGGCTATTCTTAATTCCCTCAACAACCTCAGCTCCGGCTTCCCACTTTTCCACCATCTGCAAAATAACTTCCGGCGGATGCTGAAGATCACAATCCATTACAACAACTGCATCTCCGCTTGCCAGTTCAAGTCCTGCAAATATAGCTGCTTCTTTACCAAAATTGCGTGAAAATTCTGCACCTTTTACATGACTGTTCATCTGCTCAAGCTTACATATTTCAGCATAAGTATTGTCTTTAGATCCATCACTGACAAACACCAGCTCATAATCTATTCCGTTTTTTTCCATCAGTTCCGACAAAACCTTGCCGGTATTAACTATATTTTGCTCCTCATTATAAGAAGGTAGCACAATGGACAAGAGCGACATATCTCTCTCCTATTCTTCAACGTTTTCTGTCTTAATATACATAATGCCGTCAACAATCTTTATCGAATCTGCTGCAGGAAAGCTTCCCATCATTTGGTATTCGTCACTGTTATAAACCTCAACAATGATATCACCACTCAGGAAATTTAAATCTGCTCCCAAGTAATTCTTGATAAAGCTCTGATAGTCTGCGCCCTTATAGAGAAGGTAATCACCGCTAAGACCAATCATATTGTCAGTCACACCGTCTGTTAAATCCGCCTTCGGATACTCGTTATCGCTCACGACTCCGATCATTGCAATAGGAATTCCATGATAATAGCCATCCGTCTGCTCAATACGATCAAGAAGCCTTACGCAATATGAGTAGGTTCTCTCGTACTTTTTTGACAAATTGGAATATCCTATATTATCAGCCACTCCATAGCAAAGAATCATTATCACAGCACCGGCGACAAGCCCCCACGATGCCAAAGCAGGAATACTGCTTGATTTCTTCTGAGTACCCGTTTTTGATGCCGCAGCACCACAAACAACAAGCAAATCTCCATATTTATCAGCAAACGCAACCATAAATATCGGGAACAATACCCACTGATATCTCATTATCAAATGATAATTTACATCAGGCGATACAATCATTACTATATTCACAGCCATCGGTAAAACAGCCGCAATTCCAATCACAGTAATGTATAGCCAGGGCTTTGAAAACCATTTGTTTTGTACTGCTGCTTTTACAAATACATACAGCACAACCAATGCCAAAACACCCAAAGCCACAATACTGAATACATTTGTCGTCAAAATTTTTGATTTAAGTGTAAAGCTAAAAAAGTCCTTATACATCTCAGGAATAGCATGAAGCACACCACCTGAAGACGATCCTTCCAGACTGTTTATTCCCTGATATGTATCAAGCACTTTGCCTTCGACAGCCATTAGTATTTTTAGCACAGCATAATATAGCACAGCACCTGCTATTCCCATATAAAGGTAATGGAGGCAATCCAATAGTTTTGCTTTTATGCTTCCTTTGCCGGTCTCCCTGAGAATAACCATATATAAGCAAAGCATTACTGCGAAAGGCAGATACGCCTGATATGTGCCAAGGCTTAATGCCAAAAGTACCGCTCCTACGATCCAGCCAAACCTGTATTTCTTTGTACAAGCCACTGCAGCTACCGCCATCAGCAAAGCAAGCATGTAACCATCCAAGGTAAAAACATAAGCAAAGGTAGATGCCAGTGCAGGGAAAGAAACAAGTAATCCTCCTACCAAAGCAGAAGCTACATTACTTCTTATCTCCGTAATGTCAACTATAAGCATCGCAGTCACTCCCAAATAGAGAATGCCCAATATGCCTATAATCCACGGAATCGTAAAATATGATGAAATACCGCAGGCAACAGTCAGGAACCATCTTCCCGAGGTAATCATATTCTGGTCAAAATACATACTTGCCAATCCATCATGATTGGGCCAGTCAGAGACCATCACAACCATATGAACCAGCAATCCAATGATTACCGTTGCCAGAAATGCACTGCGCTTCTGCGATGTTATATTCCTTTTTAATTCTATAATCTTATCATTAAAACTTTTCAAATCATTCTCCGTTTGTGAGATACTCACATAAACGATCAGCTATAAGTTCACGTGTTACAATCCTGGGATGAACCTGATCATCGGTAAAAAATTTTATCATCGAAATGCTTTCACCATTCTCGTCTACAATCATATCAGGATTCTCAGCAACAAACTCATCGTAAATATCATACAGTGATATCCATTCTACACCGAGTTCTTCGGCTATCATTTTTTGACACTCTATATAAGCTTCAACGGTTCCGCCACCCAAATCCATCTCGTCCGAAGGAATCGAATCATCTGTATACCAGGACTTTACCGGAGCAACTACTATAATTCTCAGCTCAGGGTACTTGTCCTTAAGCTGCGTGACAACGCTTCTCATCGCGCCTTCATATGTGTACTCATCATATTTATCCGAGCCACAACTTACAGGTACCGCAATCTGATAATCATTCAACAGGTAATCCATTATCAGAATATCAACCTGCGAAAAGTCTATAGACTTAAGCATCTCGAGCCTTTCCTCGAAATAATCTGTCGCAGTGAGCCTAATATCGGAATTATCCTGATATCTGAAATCCTGCGCAACGATAGCCTGTGTCAGTGCTGCCATGCAATAAGCATCATTAGACGTATCCAGTCGTCCATCCTTATCAATATAGCTCATGCAGGTTCCGCCAAAAGAAGCATCAGCAACCGTCACATTCATCTTCTTTTCAAGGTATCCTGCCACCGTAGAATCAGATGGACCAAACAACGCATATGCAAAAATACTGTCACCCATAATGACAATATCAGGAGCGTAATACGTGTTGTTTTTGCTTTCAGTAACCATAAATCGCACGAAAAAAATAACAAAAACAATCAGTGCCGCCCCGCCAAGAACAATAAGTCTTGCAAATTTTGCAATCACACTGTTCTTCTTCACCTCTTCAGTTGTATTCGATATTTTTTGCTCGTCTGCCAAGGTGTTTACTAACGCTCCTGCTTAATCTTTCCGCTTTCTACTCTGTAGACATGGTCACAATTCTGAATTGTCTGTAATCTGTGCGCTATAATAATCAAGGTCTTCTTACCCTGGAAATAATTGATAGAGTCCATAATAGCGGCCTCTGTATCGCCGTCCAAAGCAGATGTGGCCTCATCCAAAATAATCAGCTCAGGATCATGATAAAGCGCTCTTGCAATACCAATTCTCTGTCTTTGTCCACCGGACAGACGAACGCCTCTTTCTCCGATAGATGTATCCAGACCATCAGGAAGCGACTTAACAAAATCATCAAGCTGTGCTTCCTTAAGAACTTCCCATATTCTCGCCTCATCCATATCCTCATCATGAATACCAAATGCAATATTGCGTCTTATGGTATCATCGAGCATATAAATCATCTGCGGAATATAACCAATGTTTACAAGAAATCTTCTGTAATCGCTCATCCTGTCTGAGCCGGGTTCAACATCTCGCTGGGTAATATCGATATCATCTACCATAATCTTACCCTCTGAAGGAATCAACAGCCCTAACAAAACGTCTACAACAGTACTCTTTCCTGCACCTGAAGCTCCGACAATTCCGATAGATTCACCGATTTTTATGTCCAGTCCTGCCTTCTCAAATATGTATTTCTCCGTGTTGGGATATGCGTATGTTATATCCTTGAGAGAAATCTTTTCCTTGATAGGAAGCTTGTCAATTTTATTGCCGATAAATGCAAGATCAACCTTCTCCTCACTAATATCGTCCTGGAGATTATCACTTACATTCATAAAGAAAGGCTCAAGATAAGCAATTGAATTAATCTGATTATTTATACGGTTAACCGCAGGCAACAATACTACCGCTGCTGCCGCAAGTGTAGTCATTACCGTGAGCATATTATCTGTAGAAGCGCCATTAACAATCAATACAATAATGTATCCGATCATCGTCGAAACGCAGACAGTCTCTATCAAAAGCTTAGGAATATTATTATATAAAGTATACTTCTGAACTGCACCGACATAGCCTTTTCCGGCCTTTTTGTACTGGTCTACAAAATATGTCTCACGTCCGGTAATCTTAACTTCCTTAATGCCGAGCACAGTCTGTGAAATCCACTTAAACAGTGAACTATAATAATCCTGGTTATCTTTACCGGCTTTGTACATGATGGGTTTAAGTACTTTCTTGACGATCATCATGACAACAATCAATACAACCGCAAGAATAAGAGTCAGTGTGCCACTCTGGAAAAGACAGTACAGCGCTACACACAATGAAACCACTCCATCTGAAAACATCTGAAGCAACGCTAAAATAAGCGCATACATATTGTTAACATCAGATGTAATACTTCTTTGCACTACTGCAGTATCAGCGTTAAGGAAATATTCATAGCCACGTCTCATATAATTGCGCAGCATTCTTTCCGATGTACTGAACTGATTGGTATAAATAAATGCATAAGTCATTTTGTACTGAAAATACAGATAAATATTTTTGACAATATAAGTCAAAATTAATCCTGCCATTATCAGTATCGAAAATACCTTAAAATCTTCAAATCCAAATATTCTATATACAGTCGAAACTGTTCTGCTGTTCATAGCCTTCTGAGGATCTACTACCACCTCAACAACCTGAACAAGAAGACTTACTCCAAGGGTCTGCAAAAAAGCACCTATCGTCATAACGATAAGCAAGCCAACCATTGTACTCTTCTGTTTTTTATCGAGCAGAACGCCCAACTTCTTAAAAATACGACGCATACCGAGCGTCTCCTTTATTACTTGTCTGTTAATAATCAACCTTAACCATGGTAAGACCCTGCGCCGGAGCAGTTTCACCTGCCAGCCTTCTGTCCTTAGCCTCAAGAAGCTCTGTCATGCTCTCGGGAGTACGTTTTCCCCATCCTACCTCAAGCAATGTTCCTGTCATTATTCTTACCATATACTGCAAAAATCCCGACCCATGATATGTAAGAGAAAGATAATCACCATCTACTCTTATATCAATCTTATCAACCAGTCTCACTGTTGATTTTTTCATCTTGGGATTGCTGCAAAACGACTTAAAATCATGTTCACCAATTAATAACGCAGCCGCCTTTTTCATCTGTTCAACATCAGGCTTTTTATCTAATGTGTATACATATTTTCTGTCAAAAACAGGTTTGGTTTCTCCGATATAGCATCTGTATCTGTATGTTTTACCACACGCATTATAACGTGCATGAAATCTGTCGCCGGCAACCACAACTTCTTTTATACATATATCATCAGGAAGATAACGATTACAATAATCCAATATTTCTTTTGCACTGTAACCGGATTCGAGCTTTACACTGGCAATCATAGCTTCTGCATGCACACCGGAATCAGTTCGTCCGGCGCACAATACTTCAGGGATATAAGCTTTTATCAGTTCATCATCCTTATCCGATGAATCACCGTATTTTTCACCAATCAGCATTTTTGCAAGAACTGACTCTATCTTACCCTGAATAGTCATATCCGTATTCGGCTGGTGCTCCCAACCATAATACCTTGTTCCGTCATAGCTGATTGTAAATCTATAATTCTTAATCATTCCCATCACCACATCTTGCTGCTTTCGCATATTTCGCAAAATGTTATTACACAAGCTTAACCGGGGACGTATGTCGCCCCCGGCAAATTATAAATTAAAGAGCTGCCTTGATTGCTGCAAGAAGATCATCATACTCCTCAAATGCAGGATACTGAGGATAATCTGCCTTGATTGCCTCTGTAGATCTGAAGAGGAATCCTGCCTTACTTGCCTGAATCATTCCGAGATCATTGAAGCTGTCACCACTTGCGATTGTATCAAAGCCACATGACTGAAGAGCCTTAACTGTAGTGAGCTTTGACTTATCACAGCGCATCTTGAAATCTACGATTTCACCGTTATCTGCTACAACAAGCTCATTGCAGAAGATGGTAGGCATACCGAGCTTCTTCATAAGAGGTGCTGCAAACTGTGAGAAAGTATCGCTAAGAATGATAGTCTGAGTGGTAGCGCGAAGCTCATCAAGGAACTCCTTAGCACCGGGCATGGGATCTATAGTAGCTATTGTATCCTGAATCTCCTTAAGTCCAAGTCCGTGCTCCTTAAGAATTGCAATACGATACTTCATAAGCTTATCGTAATCAGGCTCATCTCTGGTTGTCTTTCTAAGTTCAGGGATTCCTGATGCTTCTGCAAATGCAATCCAAATTTCGGGTACGAGTACTCCTTCAAGGTCAAGACATACAATGTTCATTTTTTCCTCCTCGGGCATTATGCCCATTACATTATTTCGGCCATATGCCGCTTCAAAACTTTATCTTACTAACAAAAAACAAAGACCATCTATGCCTAAACATAGATAGTCTTATAATACTCCATCACAGTCAATCTGTCTATTTTGAAGCCACAATCTTCAAATAATCTTAAGGATTTTGACCGCTTATTCCTTTTTTCGACCGCTCATTCCTTTTTTGTTTATTTTCTGCTCAATCCGTTATATCCTTATTTACGTTGAGGCCCTACCTGTTCTTAAAATGATTTCGCCTGATCAACGACTTCATTTTCTATACGACTGTGGTCAGACTTATTCTTTTAATAATCTGATTTCAGTTTTCTATTTTCTTGTTACTTTCTATTTCAATTATTTCATTCTTTAACAATTCTTCATTTCTTACATGTAGGCACCTTATAAACTATAAAATAAAAGCGGTATCCAATATCGGATAACCGCTTTTTATTTTTATTAAAATGTAACCTCAATATTGGCCGCAGACTGTGCCGAATAATCATTTGTCATATTCATATTCGACCAATCGCTGTGATTAATGCAGAAATTAACACTCAGGGTATCTCCGGCACTTAATCCCATATTGTCCGTAAACGATATTACACAAACCGTATCTGAATCATGTTCTGTAGTATCTTCATACACTCCTGTACATCCGTTAACCGCACCATAATTAGTTCCCTGGATGCCGGCATAGTAACATGAAAACGTAAGGCTCTTTCCCTCTTCATTTGTGAAATAATACTTAATCACCAGGTCTCTAAGAGACACGACACCGTTGCCGGTATTCTTAATATTAATCGTACCGGAAATACTGTTTACGCTGCTTCCTGTCGAACTGTAATCTACGGTCACGCTCAAATCGCCCTGCTGTGCCGTTGAATTAATCGGAGTAGAATTAGCAGTCCCTCCGTTGCCGGTATTTCCGCTTCCATTATTATTTCCGGTGCCGTTATTATTTCCACTACCCGAATTATTGCCGTTACCCGAGCTGCTGATATTACCTGCACTTGCCCCCATATGACTGCCTGCAGCGGGCTCAGAACCATATACCAGTTCCCCGCCTTCATACAGAGCCATATTAGCCGCCGCTACAGGATTACCTTGTGCAAGTCCGGAATATGAATAGTCATTACTACTGTCCCATACTCCTTTTGTACCACGCATTCTAACCTGTACTTCTTTCTTATAGTACTCCTGTCCGCCGGGATACACCTCTCCATCAGTAAACTTGATACTCAAATAATAAATATGACTGTCTTCATCCCAAATGAAGAACTCTGTTGACTGAAGAGCCTGAACATAATTGGTTGTAATCTCAATATCGTCTATTGTTCCTCCGGCCTCATACACCTCTGTAAGATCAAAGAAATATCTAAGCTCCAAATCCTTATTTGCACGGGCCGGCCAGGCTGTCTCATTATATACAAATGCTCTTATCTCTACAAAATCATTTCCGTCTACGTTTAATGATGCCTCTGCAAAGAACTCGTCTCCGGGCTCTTCCACCGCGCCAAGATTAATAATTGTTTCTCCATGATATCTGGTGTAAAGCTTAGCCAGTAATCCGGTAAAACCAGCATTATAATCACACGCAACCTCATTGGTATTGTAGTTAGATACTTCATCCGTATAATGGCCTGACGCATCAGGTCCACCGACAAGAGCACCCACAAGGATATGTCTTGCATTTGAAGGTTCATTCATATTATTGCTGTAAGAACCCTGTGCAGTACGATGGTGGATATGCTGCGGATATGAATCACCATATCCTACCATATAAGAAAATCCTGTACTTCCAAGTGCATAATCAGCCTGGCTTACAGCAAAATCCCAATATGTCTGAACCTTTGAATCAGCACATCCGTCCCACTCACTATATACTCCTGCCAGAAAAGCAGTTGTGGTTGCGTATCTGAGAGATCCCCAACTGTCAAGCCATGCCAGACCGTCAGGTGTATAAGTTATTCTGTTACCGCCATTTCCTGTAGTCCACCAATCAAGATGATTTTCAACAGCATCCTTGTATATATCCTTATCCGTAATCTGAGCCAAAACCAAAGCTGCACCGATATGAACATCATCCCAGCACATTGCCCAGTCGTAATCCTGATTAGCAAGCGGATAGTATTCCTCTGCTTTATTCAGATAACTCTCATCACCGGTCGCAATATAAAGCCAGGCTCCGGCCCATGCAAGCTCATCGTAAAAACCACTCCATGAATTGTAGAATCCGTTAGCAGCTGTGTATCCCGCATCGCTCTTATATTTTTCAGAAAAATCATACAGGCTCTCAGAATGTGCAAGGCACAGAGCACTGTATTCAGGATCAATATCCTTAAAAATAACACTTGCAACAGCAAGAGCTGCTGCAGTTTCTCCTGTTACGCATGAACCCGGATTAGATGCTGTGACGCAATATGAAGGTCTACTCATTCTGGTCTCTACAAGCTCAGCAGCACCCCACCATGAATGATCCGATCCACCATCTCCAACCTGATAGTAATATACCTCATCTTCCGGATGACACTTTATAAAATAATCACACACAAATCTTAGATTATTGAGCTGATACTCCAGCTGTCCACTCTCTTCATAAGCATCAAAATCCTCGTAAAGAGACCATCCGAGCATAGCTGTGGTATAAGCCATAGGAAGATTGAATTTTACATTATCTCCTGCATCAAACCATCCTCCGCTCAAATCAAGTCCGGCATCCTGGCCATCATTTAAGCATGAATCTCCCCTCCAGTTACTTCTTGTAGTATCAGGAAGTGCACCTGATCTTTGAAGTTCATAAAAAAGAATAGATTTCTGCAAAGCTTCACCGTAATTATAATTACCGGTTCCGGCTATACCCTCGTAGCCATCTCCTGACAAAGATAATCCGTCTACTGAATATGTGGAATAATTACCTGTTCCTGTAGTATTGCCCGACTGACCATTCCCTGCTGAATTGCCGGAATTCCCCGAATTGTCAGAATCGTCGGAATTGCTGCTATCACTATTTTCAGCAGAACCGGAATTATCATTTCCGGTACCCGATGTTACTTCACCTGTTCCATTATCTCCATTACCTATTGTCGAGCTGACAGAATTTTCTGCTTTGCTCGAATCATCAGAAGCTTTTTTTCTAATATTTATTGCTATTATATTTCCAGCAATAATTGCTCCCACCACAATAATCGGAAGAATAATCTTCCATGGCGATGCATTCTTCTTTACATCATTATCCTGTAAATCTCCCATACTGACTCCTTTAACGATTAGTTCCCCAACTCTTCGTATGTTTTATCTCAAACATTCTATCAGATACATCACTATATCTTCAATAATATTTATCTATTCATGACTAATCACTATCCCCGAAAATTGTTTTACATTATGAAACGAACATATCCGTAACACAAAAATAGTGCTTTGAGATTACTCTCAAAGCACTATTAAATAACTTATTTAGCTAGGCCGTTAACCTTCTGTCACGAATCTTTTGCTTATACAAAAGGATTCTCGGTAGGATAAGGAAGACTCTTAGGCTGGTTGTAAGCGATATCCTGTACTCCAAGGAACTTGAAGGTCTCGAAGAGATACTTTCCAACATGTGCGAAAGCAACTGCTCCGTGATGAGGATAACCCTTCTGAACGAGAACGTGACGATAGAAACGTCCCATCTCCTCGATACCGAAGATTGCGATACCACCGAATGATCTGGTAGGAACATCAAGGATTTCACCCTCAGCGATGTAGCTGCGGAGAACGCCCTGGCTGTCGCACTGGAGACGATAGAAGGTGATATCAGATGCAGCGATGTCTCCCTCAAGAGTACCACGAGTGAAGTCAGGATCGCTTCCTTCGGGCTCAAGGAGTCTGTGCTGGATGAGCTGATACTTAACAGCTCTGTCTGCACACATCTTGCACTCAGGAGTATTTCCACAGTGGAATCCCATGAAGGTGTCGTTAAGCTTATACTTATCGCCATACTTCTTGGTGATGTCCTCATCATAGATGTACTGAGGAACTGAGTTGTTGATATCAAGAAGAGTTACAGTATCAGCTGATACGCAGATACCGATGTACTCTGAAAGTGCACCGTAGATATCTACCTCACAAGCTACAGGAATTCCGCGGCTTGCAAGACGGCTGTTTACATAGCAGGGCTCAAATCCGAAGATTGAGGGGAATGCAGGCCAGCACTTGTCAGCGAATGCAACATACTGTCTAGAACCCTTGTGGTTCTCAGCCCAGTCAAGAAGAGTGAGCTCGAACTGTGCCATACGAGCATTGAGTTCAGGATAATACTTTCCTTCACCCATCTCCTTAGCCATCTCTTCACATACTGCAGGGATACGAGGATCGTTCTCGTGCTCCTTGAATGATACAAAGAGGTCAAGCTCTGAGTTTTCTTCGATTTCAACACCGATCTCATAGAGACCCTTAATAGGAGCGTTGCAAGCGAAGAAGTCCTGAGGTCTGGGACCAAAGGTAATAATCTTAAGGTTAGAAACACCGATTACGGCTCTTGCTACAGGAACGAAGTCCTTGATCATCTGAGCGATCTCAGTAGCAGTTCCTACAGGATACTCAGGAATATAGCCCTTAAGATGTCTCATTCCAAGGTTGTATGAGCAGTTAAGCATACCACAGTATGCATCACCACGTCCGTTGATCATGTCGCCGTCGCCTTCAGCAGCTGCAACGAACATGCAAGGACCATCGAAATTCTTAGCGATAAGAGTTTCAGGAGTCTCAGGACCAAAGTTTCCAAGGAATACAACAAGAGCGTTACACTCTGCCTTCTTTACATCCTCTACTGCCTTGAGCATATCAAGCTCGTTCTCAACAGTAATAGGGCACTCGTAAAGATCGTCTCCCTGATAAGCGCCAACGATGTTCTTGCGACGCTGAGTTGAAAGTGCGATAGGGAAACAGTCACGGCTTACAGCGATGATTCCCAGTTTCACGTTAGGAATGTTCTTAAGCATTTAATTTTCCTCCAAAAAATAATTTTGTTTAAGGTACTTAAATTATATCACACGCGAGATTTTGTACATATAACAAAATCTCGCAATATGGTCAATTATTTGCGAATTAATATGAATTATTTACGAATGTTTTATATGACCATCCGCTCAATAATCAATATTAGTTCTTAGCAATCTTCTCATAAAGAGGCTTGCAAGCAGGATAGAGCTCCTTGAATACCTGATACTGCTTCTCATATCTTGCAGTGATTTCAGCATCGGGCTCAACGGTCTTCTTAATCTTTACAACCTTAGCTGCAACTTCCTCAACAGTCTTGAACTCACCTGCTGCTACAGCTGCAAGCATAGCTCCACCAAGTGAAGGGCCTTCCTCAACCTCGAGGATATCAACCTTCATATTGAGAACGTTAGCAATAATCTTCTGCCAAAGAGGGCTCTTTGCACCACCACCGCAGATCTTGGTTCTCTCGGGAGCAACGCCAAGTGCTCTTGCAACCTCGATTGAATCTCTGAGTGCAAATGCAACACCTTCAAGAACAGCCTGAGTCATATCTGCTCTGGTGTTATCCATGGTCATACCAATAAATGTTCCTCTTGCATTAGGATCGTTGTGAGGAGATCTCTCACCCATAAGGTAAGGAAGGAAGTATACATGGTTGCTACCAAGCTTCTCATCAGTGATAGGAGCCTGCTCTGAAGCATATTCCTTGGTTCCGATGATTTCGTCCATCCACCACTTATTGCAAGATGCAGCACTGAGCATGCATCCCATAAGGTGATAGGTTCCATCAGCATGGTCAAATGAGTGAAGTGCATTGTACTTGTCTACACCAAAGCTCTTTGATGAAATAAATACAGTTCCGCTGGTTCCGAGTGATACGTTACAAGCACCGTCACCAACTGTACCGGTACCAACAGCTGCTGCCGCATTGTCTCCGGCACCTGCTGCAACGATGGTAGAAGCAGGAATACCAAGCTCATCAGCTACTGACTGCTTAACTGTTCCAACCTTCTCGTAACTCTCGTAAATAGCTGCGAGCTGAGTCTCATCAACTCCACAGATATCACACATTTCCTTAGACCACTTACGATTCTTAACATCGAAAAGAAGCATACCTGATGCATCAGATACATCTGTGCAGTGAACTCCGGTAAGCATATATGCAAGATAATCCTTAGGAAGCATAATCTTAGCAATCTTAGCGAAATTCTCAGGCTCGTTCTTCTTAACCCAAAGAATCTTGGGAGCGGTAAATCCGGTAAATGCGATGTTTGCGGTGTACTGAGAAAGCTTCTCACGACCGATTGAAGTATTGAGGTAATTAGTCTCCTCTGTAGTTCTTCCGTCATTCCAAAGAATTGCGGGACGGATAACATTATCATCCTTGTCAAGGATTACAAGTCCATGCATCTGTCCGCCGAAGCTGATGCCTGCAACCTGTGACTTATCCTGGCCATCAAGTAACTCCTTGATACCTGCCATTGACTGAGTGTACCAGTCTTCAGGCTTCTGCTCAGACCAGCCCGGATTAGGGAAATAAAGGGGATACTCCTTAGAAACAATCTTAAGGATTTCGCCTTCAGAATTCATAAGCAACAATTTTACTGCTGAAGTACCTAAATCAATTCCGATATAAAGCATTCGTTTTCTCCTTCTTTACAAATCTAGTTGTAAACAAAATATATCTAATTTACTTATATCATTAGTCAGGGAAATAAACTTTTTATTTTTTGCTATTTTTTCCCCCAACTTATTCCTTCTTGCCATTATTTGCTATTATTTTGAAAAAAGTCAGGATTCCTCAAATCTAAACTCTTCCAAATTGAATATTGACCCCGGCAGGAATATAAATCTTACGGTCTTTTCTCCTGTTATTCTTTCAATATCAAATGCGAGAGTAACCGTACCGTCAGTGTGAGGGAAATCAATTATTGATCTTTGCTCGTTTTCACCATCGCCGGTTACCAGATGGATAGAATTCACATCATTGGGAGTATAACCTGTGATATATATCTTTGAAGTACCCTTGTCTCCAAAATCCATACCTCTGTATTCTACCGTAACATTATTTCCTATCTCTCTGATGGCAGTATCCTCTTTTCGGAAGCTGTCCCCGAACACCGCATCACACTCAATTCCTTTTATAGGACTGAATGCCTTCTCACTCTTCTTAAACAGTATTCCGCCTATGCTGACCTTAGTTTTTAATGCCAATGAAATCGTAGTAATTCCACTTACTCTTCTGGGCAGTTTATAAGTCTCAGGCTGATAGGTATTCCATATGCTCGGTTTCTGATATATGGCATCTAAAAGTTTTTCCGCATTCTCCTCGCCGGGCACGCCTTCCCAAATCTCAATCGGACAAGGTGCACTCATCATCTCAAATACAGGGATTGTAATAACATCAGAACCATAATCTCCAAAATCAAGGTTATCGAAGGTTATTACGGCATCACCACCGGGCGATGACATACCCTGCTCAATCGCATTTCTAAGTTCACCCTGATGTCTGGTGCACAGCGCTCCCCTCACAATTTCGTAGGGATTAACCGTAGCCTGTCCATGTCCCTCAACGCTAAACTCCAGTTCAGAAATAACTTTTGCCGTTCTCATCGAGTTTCTCGTCAGACATCTTACTCTGAAATCACCATCGCCACGTGGCTGAACAACTGCAATCTCACCGGTTTCTGTCTCCTTTATCTCAACTATCTGAGCTATAGGAGATACTATTCCGGCATCATTAACAACAGACCATTCCAGTTTTTGCTTTGCCATTTTAGGGAAAATGTCAGCTGCCACTTCAACGCAGGTCTCACCTGCTGTTATATTCTGCTTTCCCTTAGCAAGGCTTAGCTCAATTTTTCTGATCCAGACTCCGTTTTCAAGAGAATTCACAGGATTACCGTTCTCTGCCACAGTAGCTTTCCCGCTAAAATGAATCTCCGGCAAAAGTGAAATTCCCTCCACAGCCGGTGACGGTTCCACTTTTATACTAAGTTCTGTTCCTGCAATACTACGATTCTTATCTAATGACTTAATCGAAACATTAATCATTCCCGGTTCATTGCCTGCCGCTATCATCGCAAGCATTTTTCCTGAAAACAGTCTCTTACTGTGTCCCTTATATTCTTCTGTATCCGTAGAGTCGCCGTTATCCAGTCCCGCAAGCCATCCTGCTCCCGACACTTCTACATATACAGGTGTATTATCGTTCTCTACACGATGACCGTCAGCATCAACTGTTCCGATTTCAATGAATGCCATATCTGCGCAGCCGGCTTTCAATTCGGCCTCTGAATAATGCAGATTAGCAACCAGTTTTACCGGATCTCTGAAAGAATACCTTTCCTCAGATACAAGTTCGACTCCATCATTGTCACAGGCAACCGCTTTAATGCATCCCTTCTCATACGGGACAACATAATCCGCAGAGAATCTGTCTCCATGCGCTTGGTCCAATTTCACGGCATCATAATGTTTTCCATTCACAATAAGCTGAACAGCCGGCGCATTGGAAACCACGCGCACATCGATTAACTGACCTTCGTTAAAATCCCAATATTCCGGGATAATGTGAACGAAAGGATTCTTGCGATAATCTGTCCATGCCGCTCTGTAAATATACGCTGTATCCTTAAAAAATCCCGCAGTATCTATCTGTCCCAGATAACTGTTTCTATTCTTATAAGGGGTAGGCTCACCTATATAGTCAAAGCCTGACCAAATGAACTGACCTGCGGAATACACACGATCTCTATCCATTGTGATGCAGTATTCGGTACTTTTAGCCCCCCAGGTTGATGTACAATTGCCCAGACTCGAACACTGTTCATCAGCCTCAGCCATGACCTGCTGGGAATACGGAAAATGATATATTCCTCTGCTCTGTAATGTAGAGCTTGTCTCACTTCCGAAAATATGCCAGTCAGGATAAGTCTCATGATGCTTGTCATAAAGTCTTTCGGCGTAATTATATCCGGCAAACTTAAGTATATTCGCACAATTCTGAGCACCCTGCCAAGCCATATAGTTAGAACCTATTCCTATTACCGCATTGCCCTTTGGATCATGTGTTTCCACTTCTTTTTTGAGCATCGCAGTAATCTCTTCGCCGTGAGCATCTGCATGGGTATCATATATCTCATTTCCGATACTCCACATAATTATAGAAGGATGATTTCTATCTCTTCTGATCCAGCTTCTGACATCCCTGGCCTGCCACTCCTTGAAAAAGCGCGCGTAGTCATATTCAGTCTTTTTGAGTTCCCAACAATCGAAGGACTCATCCATAACCAAAAAGCCCATCGCATCGGTCAATTCAAGCAGTTCCGGTGCCGGCATGTTGTGTGCAGTTCTTATTGCATTAATGCCCATCTCCTTAAGGATGGTCAGTTTACGGCGCATAGCAACCTTATTAAAGGCAGCTCCAAGTGCACCGAGATCGTGATGTTCACAGGCTCCGTTAATCTTGATATGTTCTCCATTTAGGAAAAATCCCATATCCGTATCAAACTTAATTGTTCGGAATCCAAAATCAGTAGCTATACTATCCTGCGCATTATCTATCCTGATTTCAGCGTCCTCATTATTCCAATCATCACCGTCTTTTTTACGAATCAATGACAGTTTTGCATTGTATAACTTAGGATTATCAAGGCCCCATGGTGCAGGATTTTCAGCCACCACATTAACTCTCACAAGCTGATATCCTTCCTCGGTCTCGGCATACAGTGCATTGTATGCATCGAAGCATTCGTTGATATGCAGTTCCGGAATATCCAGCTTGAGTAGATAATTTTTAAGTCCGGAAGCTCTCTGTGCTATTCCTCCGGTCAATTCCGCGCTTACGCATACTTCCCAGCACTTTGGGTAAGCTATCTCAGCCAGTTCCTGTTCAATACTTGACTTTTTACTATGGAAAAGACGATACAATAAAGAATCAATCGGCTTCTTTTTATCTTGCTTACTTTCTATTTCAGAGGCAGATATGTACATTGAATCCGTCACAAAATGTGTAGTGTTATTTTCTATAAACCAGACATTTCTGTATATACCCGCTCCACTGTACCATCTGCTGTTGGGTGCCCTGTGATTCACCTTGACTAATATCGTGTTCTCCCCGTCTGCCAGTTCATTGGTTATATCAAAGAAAAAGCTCGAATAGCCATACTTCCAGCAACCCACTTCGATACCGTTAACGTAGACCGTTGAATCCATGTATACGCCTTCGAAGTAAATCTCATATCTGTGCTCACTGTCCTTGTCGAGCACAAAATTCTTTCTGTAAAATCCTGTTGAATCTTCATAGAGATACTGTCCCTGATAAATCAACCAGTCATGAGGGATATTTACTTTTTTGAAATCACTTCCCTCAACATCAACTATCTCTTTTCCGTATTCAGCTTTATAGAATTCCCATCCCTCGTTCCAAAGAGTTTTCCCAAGCATATTTCACCCCATACCTTCGCATCAATCGCTAATACGCACTGAATTCTTACCGTAGTACTGTGCCAAAGCCACATTAGGCTCTGCTCCCGCATCAGTACTGATATCCATATTAATTAAAAACCAAGGTCTAACCGTATATGGTTCAAATACAACATCTGTAATGCTGTCGTTATTAAGGATCTCCACTCGTTCCTTATACTGTTCGTAAAATTCCTCAGCCTGTCCTGTAGTCAAATAATAATGTGCTCCAAACACTGAATAACTACCGATAGGATCGACCTCATTAGTATAAAAGAAAAAGTACGCTCCTACCCAAAGAATAATAAGTGGCCATGCAACACCACTTTTCCATTTTAGTAGAATATTTTTCTCTGCATTCTTAGACTTTTTCCTAATCAGCTGATATACAAAACCGATTACATATACTTCATTTGCCACCAGAACTAAGTGATAATCAAACTTAATAACATTTATCACTCTGGCCAGTACCACTTCTCCTGTTGAATAAAGGCTTGATGTAAATCCTGATGCCACGAAGCACACACTCCATATCATCAGAAGCACCATCACCCACCACCTGAAGACATATTGTGTTTCCTTTACAATGCGCCAGGCAACCGGGATTATCAGTATCAGCACCAGCATTGTCTTCCAGTTTGAAAATTCTTTACAAAGTTTCACAGCCTCCGTAAACGATCCGATAATAGCCTTAGGAACTGATTTTTCTACATACCAAAAGCGTGCGGCTCTGACATTATTGCCGGGTGCAATAATACTGTAATAAAAGCTTATTCCATACGCCGCTATTGAAGGTATAAAGAATAAAACGCTCTTTCTTTTCAGTATAATTGCTATAGCTACCAGACTAGCCATCACCAATCCGCACTGAAGTGCAGTGACATAATTGGCGCCTCCGATAACTACTCCAAGGAGTATCGCCGCGACCATAAGCACACTTTTTTCATATGTACTCTTTGATGTCAAAATACGTATCAGACATGCCGTCAGCAATATCAAAAAAGAATGCATCGCAGTATAATGAACGCCGCTGTTATACCAATAGAATCCCTGATGAGCTGAGTGGACATATAAAACTGCCAATCCGGCGGTAAGACACTGAAGCGATAATATATCCCACCTGTTCGCATCAAATACATCCTTAGCGATCACATGAACCAACGTAAAAATCGATGCCACAAAGATGAGAATTAAAAAAACCGGTCCCAGAAAATAAAGATTTTCTCCATATATTCCGGGCATCATATTCATCATAAAAATAGATGTATATGTACCCTGCCAGGCATACCACATCGTGTGAGTTCCATCTGCAGCCCCTTTAACCGCTCCGGGGATATCCCACGGCTCACTCATATTTGCCTTGGCATATTTTCCATATCCGAAATCATCATAAAACGGAATAGTATATCTGGTCAGTGCAAGAAGTAATCCTATACCTACTATAAAAATAATCAGCAAAGATATCGCACTGATTTTTCTGTTAACTGAAAATCCAAAAATCTTTTTTATTAAAAACATAAAACAATTTAATCTCCGGTTATTATTTCACTGCAGCCATCCAGGTTACACTTAAGAACTCCCCGTCCACAAATACATCATCCTTAAGGAATCCCTCCTTAATAAAGCCGGCTTTTTCGTAGCTTCTAACAGCCCGTTCATTCCCTTCGAGAACTCTTAGATAAATACGATGGAGTCCCAATTCCTCAAAGCCATAGCGAAGCATCAGCTTAGCAGCCTTTGTCCCCACGCCGCATCCCCTTGCGTCGTCTTCTCCAATGAATATACCGTACTCGCCTTTGAGATTTTTCTTATCTATATCTCTTATATAAACACAGCCAAGTTTTCTATCCTCAGATTCACTGCTTCGTCTGCATATTATCATCTGAGCCACTTCTCCGGTCTCTACATGATTTTTCATCCAATCAATCTGATTGTCATGAGTAAAATCGCCTCTATATATAAAATATTGTCTTACAGCATCTGAATTACGCCATCTCACAATGTCGTCAATATCATCATAAGTCATCGGGCGAATATAAATTTCACCGTCTTCATCTATATACTTATTGTCAAAACTATTATCCATTTATTGCTCCATCCGGCACAAATCAAATTCGTGTCTGACTATATTTTAAAATATATCTAATTATTTATTATATCACATCGCTCGTATACATTTTCACAAATTATCATTAAATGATTTAGTCAATTATACTGCCGACAAATAAATGTTTACATTCGAGCTGTCACTTTTCCTCTGTGCGTTCCACATAACAAAAAAGCCGAGATTGTATATATACACAATCCCGGCCTATGATTTAGTTCATTATCTGAACAGTCTGAATTTTAGCCTGATATTTATGTTAATCATCTGCATTTTCCTTAAGTGCCTTTTCCTGCATTTCCTGGATATCGCTGAATACAGAAAGCATAGGCTTTACATCCTTATGTCTCATATGACGATCAACATAGTTTACTGTTGCCTTTACTACCATAGGTGAAAGTACAAGCACACCTATAAGGTTAGGAATCATCATCAATCCATTGAAGGTATCTGATATATCCCAAGCGAGCTTAGCCTCCATTATTGATCCAAGGAACACAATGATTACGAACACAATTCGATAAGGCCATACCGCATGTTTACCGAACAGATACTCAACCGCAGTAGTTCCGTAATGACTCCAGCCAAGTACAGTGGAATATGCAAAAAGAAGAATCGCAAGCGCAATAAATATTGATCCGGCAGGTCCAAATACCTTTGAGAATGAGTAGCTCATAAGGTTACTTGAACCACCGATCTTATCAACTACGGTTACATATACAGGCTCATTGGTATCCTCGTCAAATACAAGCTGTCCATCATCGTCTACCATCTGAACATATGCACCATTTTCATCAGTTATTTTTGCAGCCTTACCGTCATCGAGATTAATCGCTCCTGAACCAAGAATTACAAGAGCGGTAAGTGTACATACAACAATTGTATCTGCAAATACCTCAAAGATACCCCACATACCCTGACGAACAGGCTCCTTAACATTAGAGCTTGAATGAACCATAACCGAAGATCCAAGACCTGCCTCATTTGAGAATACACCTCTCTTGAAGCCCATCTTCATAGCCATTGCAATACCTGCGCCGACAACACCGCCTCCGGCTGCCTTGAGTGAAAATGCACCCTTAAAGATTGACACAAAAATTGCAGGAATCGAAGCAGCATTTATGCAGATAATAACGATTGCCCCGATAAAGTATACTACAACCATAAAAGGAACAAGCTTTTCAGTAATTGCAGCAATTCTCTTAAGTCCTCCAAGAATAACCGCAGCCACTGCGATGAAGAGAAAGCCTCCTATCAAATAAGGTATAAATGTAGGCATTTTCCATGCCTCATTTGAAGTGGTTGCAACATTTGTAATTGCCGCCTGAATATTAGAGCTCATTGAGTTAACCTGGCTCATATTTCCGATACCGAAAGATGCGAGAAGGCAGAAAACTGAGAAAAGCACTGCGAGAACTGCGCCAACTATTTTCATTCCCTTCTTTGCTCCGAGGCCATCTCTGAGATAATACATGGCTCCGCCATGCCATTCTCCCTTGTTATCCTTACGACGATATAGAATACCAAGAACATTCTCTGAATAATTGGTCATCATTCCAAAAAATGCAATAATCCACATCCAAAAAACCGCTCCGGGTCCACCTGTTGCAATAGCTCCCGCAACACCTACAATATTACCGGTTCCAACTGTAGCAGCAAGTGCAGTACACAAAGACTGAAACTGTGAGATTGACTTGTCGCCTGTATGTCCCGTAACATGCTTATCCTTAAAAATAGCTCCGATGGTATTTTTCATCCAGTGACCAATATGTCCAACCTGGAAAAACTTAGTCATCAGAGTCATAAGAACACCTACAAAGCCAAGAAGAATAAGTGCCGGCCAACCCCATACAGCGTCATTGATAGCCCCATTAACTGTGGTAACTCCTTGAATGAACTTTTCCATAATTCTTTCCTCTCTCCTTAATAAATAACTTAAAAAATCGCAGGTGAAGTATTAACCTCACCTGCGAAGTCACTAATACATTAGCATATTAATCTTATATTGAAAAGACTATTTTTTAATTTATTACTCTATTGTGCTAACTAAAATCACTATACTTAAGCAGTTATTACAGTTCCTGCCTTGCCCTTGATTGCTTCATCTGCCTTATCAAGTGAAGTAATAATTACTTTTCCTTCCGGATACTCGGTAAGATAATCAATAGCTGCCTCAATCTTAGGAAGCATTGTTCCTGCTTCAAATACTCCACCGGCTATATACTCCTGTGCCTGAGCAACGGTCATCGACTCAATTACTTCCTGAGCATCAGTTCCAAATCCGGTATAAGCATTATCTACACCTGTAATAATAAGAAGAACATCCGACTTAAGTTCTGCTGCAAGTCTTCCTGCGATTGCATCCTTTTCAATTACTGCAGATGCTCCCTTGAGAGCATGCTTCTGTTCGATTACAGGAATACCACCACCACCACAGGCGATAACTGCCTGGTCGGCATTTGCAAGAGCTCTTATTGCCTCAATCTCAACGATGTCCATAGGCTTAGGAGCTGCAACTACTCTTCTGAATCCTCTACCCGGATCTTCCTTAACGTAATTGCCCTTCTTCTTCTCAGTCTCAGCATCTTCTGCTGACATATATCTTCCGATAACCTTGGTAGGCTCATAGAAAGCTTCATCGTAAGGATCTACTGTAACCTGTGTAAGAATGGTACTAACAGTCTTAGAAATTCCTCTATCCAAAAGTTCAGCTCTAAGTGAATTCTGAATATCATATCCTACATAACCCTGGCTCATTGCAGAGCATACACACATAGGTGCGGGAGTGTAATCAATGTATACTCTTCTAAGCTCAGTCATAGCCTTATGAATCATGCTAACCTGCTGACCATTTGAATGAGTAATTGTAAGCTGGCAATTATCCTCGATAAGATCTGCAAGAACCTTGGCTGTCTTCTTAACAGAATCGAGCTGTTCAAGAGTAGTATGTCCGCCGATGGCAACATGTCCAAGTGAAACAACAACCTTCTGCTTATTCTTCTTTGTTTCTGTCGGAATAACATCCACAGCAGGAGCAACAACTTCCTCAATTGTTTCCTCAACAACCTCAGGCTCTTCGTTTACGTCGTTGGTCACTTCTACGATTTCTTCCAACTCCTCAACTGCATCATCTGAGTCTTCAGCAATTGTCTCGTCATATGCGACTGCAGCTACTGCAACCACAGCCTCTGTTTCTGCCGCGATTTCCTCGGTTACTTCCTCAGCAACTTCTTCAACTGCGATTTCTTCTGCCGTTTCCTCTACTATCTCGGCGGCCTCTTCGATTACTTCTTCGCTAGTCTCTTCAACCGCTTCTTCTACAGCCTCTTCAACCGCTTCTTCTACAGCCTCTTCAACTACTTCCTCAGTAATCTCTTCAACTGCTTCTTCTACTACAGGCTCCTCAGTTACTTCTTCAATAACCTCTTCGGCTATCTCCTCGGTTACTTCCTCAACTGCCTCTGCTGTAACTTCCTCAACTGCGATTTCTTCTGTAGTCTCTTCTACCGCCTCAGCAGTCTCTTCGATTACGTCTTCTACAGTCTCTTCAACTACTTCCTCAGCAACCTCTTCAGCCACTTCTTCTACTGCAGGCTCCTCAGTTACTTCTTCAATTACCTCTTCGGCTATCTCCTCGGTTACTTCTTCAACTGCCTCCGCTGTAACTGCCTCAACTGCGATTTCTTCTGTAGTCTCTTCTACTACCTCAGCGGCCTCTTCGATTACTTCTTCGCTAGTCTCTTCAACCACTTCCTCAGTAATCTCTTCAACTGCTTCTTCTACTGCAGACTCCTCAGTTACTTCTTCAATTACCTCTTCGGCTATCTCCTCGGTTACTTCCTCAACTGCCTCTGCTGTAACTTCCTCAGCTACGATTTCTTCTGTAGTCTCTTCTACCGCCTCAGCAGTCTCTTCGATTACATCTTCTACAGTCTCTTCAACTACTTCCTCAGCAACCTCTTCAGCCACTTCTTCTACTGTAGGCTCCTCAATTACTTCTTCAATAACCTCTTCGGCTATCTCCTCAGTAACTTCCTCCACAGCGTCTTCTGCAACTTCCTCAGCAACCTCTTCAGCTGTTTCTTCTA
>DCIR01000023.1:21482-42822 GCA_002317155.1 Lachnospiraceae bacterium UBA1721 | reverse complement strand
CAGTACTCGGCTATGACAAGAAGTCTAACAGACAGCCTCACAACGCTGGTAGAAAGGTAAGTGAGTATGGTCTTCAGCTCCGCGAGAAGCAGAAGGCAAAGTTTATCTACGGCGTTCTTGAGAAGCCTTTCCGTAACTACTATGAGAAGGCTGATATGATGAAGGGAATGACCGGTGAAAACCTTATGGTCCTTCTTGAGAGCAGACTTGACAACGTAGTATTCCGTATGGGATTCGCTAGAACCCGTAAGGAAGCTAGACAGATTGTTGGTCACAAGCATATCACTGTTAATGGCAAGCAGGTAAATATTCCTTCATATCTTGTAAAGGCTGGCGACGTTATCGAAATCAGAGAGAAGTCAAAGACCCTTACCCGTTATAAGGAAATCGTTGAGGTTACCGGCGGAAGACTTGTTCCTGAATGGATGGATGTAAATATCGAAGCACTTAAGGGAACTGTAAAGAATCTTCCTACTAAGGAGCAGATCGATGTTCCTGTAAACGAGATGCTTATCGTCGAGTTGTACTCTAAGTAATAGATAGTTTTTTAGTAGGCACTGACGTATGTTATCCCAAAAGGAGGGTATTAGCGTGTTTGATTTTGAAAGACCCACTATTGAAATTGCGGAGATTTCGGAAGACAAGAAGTATGGCAAGTTTGTCATTAAGCCCCTTGAAAGAGGTTATGGTATCACGCTTGGTAATTCACTTCGTAGAATTATGCTTTCATCACTTCCCGGCGCAGCTGTAAGCCAGGTTAAGATTGATGGCGTTCAGCATGAGTTCAGCACTATTCCCGGTGTTAAGGAAGATGTTACTGAGATTATCATGAACATCAAGAGCATTTCTATCAGAAATACCAGTGAAAATCAGGATCCCATCACCATTACTCTTGATTATGAGGGTGAAGGTGTTGTGACTGCTGGAGATATTCAGCATGATCCCGACATCGAGATTCTTAATCCTGATCAGGTTATCGCTACTCTTAGCGGTAAGAATACTAAGCTCTATATCGAGATGATTGTAACTGCAGGTAGAGGATATGTAAGTTCAGATAAGAATAAGAACGATAATTTACCTATCGGTGTTATTCCTATCGATTCTATCTACACTCCTGTTGAGCGTGTAAACGTTACTGTACAGAATACTCGTGTAGGACAGAGCACTGATTTTGATAAGCTTACTTTAGATGTATTCACTAACGGAACACTTGCTCCCGATGAGGCTGTAAGCCTTGCTGCAAAGGTTCTTTCTGAGCATCTTAATCTTTTCATTAACCTCTCTGAGAGCGGACAGACTGCAAACTTTATGCAGGAAGTTCCTGAAAGCAGTCAGAGCACCGTTAATGATATGAGCATTGAAGAGCTTGAACTTTCAGTTCGTTCTTTCAACTGCTTAAAGCGTGCTAACATCAATACCGTTCGCGAGCTTTGCGATAAGACCGCTGACGATATGATGAAGGTTCGTAACCTCGGAAGAAAGTCTCTTGAAGAAGTTCTTGCAAAGCTTGATGAGCTTGGCCTTGGACTTAAGGCTTCTGACGAGCAGTAATTATTAATTATTATGAGGACTCACAGTAATGTGAGTCCTTGAATAATATTAGTGATCTACTTCGGATTGGGTAAATCCACAGGTGCTGATTCGGAGACGATTACGTGGCAATTAACAGCATTCGGTGAGTAAGTCCAAAAGGCGTCGTCGGATGTACCATGTAAAGGAGAAAACAAAAATGGCAATGTACAGAAAGCTTGGAAGAACCTCTTCACAGAGAAAGGCTCTTCTCAGAAACCAGGTAACCGCACTTATTAACAACGGAAAGATCGTTACTACCGATGCTAAGGCTAAGGAAGTAAAGAAGATTGCTGAGAGCCTTATCGCTCTTGCAGTTAAGGAGAAGGATAACTTCGAGACCGTTACTGTAACCGCTAAGGTTGCTCGTAAGGATAAGGACGGAAACAGAGTTAAGCAGATCGTTGATAAGAACACCGGAGCAGTTCTTGCTGAGTCACATCGTGACAAGGACGGCAAGATCGTTCGCATCGAGAACGGTAAGACCGTTACCGTTTACGACGAAGTTCAGAAGGAGATCAAGAAGGATATGCCTTCAAGACTTCACGCTCGTCGTCAGATGAAGAAGGTTCTTTATGATGTAACTGAAGTTCCTACAGAGGCAAAGGGAAAGAAGAAGGCTACTAAGGAAGTTGATCTTACTCAGAAGCTTTTCGATGAAATCGCTCCCAAGTATGCTAACCGCAACGGTGGTTACACCAGAATCATCAAGATTGGCCAGAGAAAGGGCGATGGCGCTCTTGAGGTTGTTCTTGAGCTCGTTTAATTCTAAAGCATATTGCTAAATCATAGACCGTTGGGTTTTGCCTGACGGTCTATTTTGTTATATTAGTCTTATAGGACAAAATATTATGAGCTGAGCGAAATCAAAGTGTGAGTAAACAACATATAGACTGATTATTTGGTCCGATTAGGAAGGATACATTTTGTGAAAATATTAGAAAAAAAGATTAATCTTATTACAGCAGGATTATTTTTTGCGCTTGCGGCATATTTTATTATCTTAAACGTTAATGCATTATGTATAACTGAAATTAGTACTGAGCTACTTACCTCCTTTAGTTATATCAATAAAATGTTTAGTGCATTCCTAATCGGAGTGGGATATGTTTTGGTTGCACTTATGATATTAATGAAAAAGGCAAAGCCATTATTTATTCTGGGATTTATTATTTGCCTTATTGTAAACGTAGTATCGAGTGTTTTATATCAGGCCATTGAGCTTACAACATATAATTCAGTAGCTTATTTGGCTGTTATAAGTAGAAGTAGGATTACAGTGCCATTTAATGCATATTTTGGAGAAGTGTTGTCGCTAATGCTTATGATATTACTGGTATTATTGATTGATTTATTGCCTACCAATAACAGTAATCGTATAAGGAAATTTTGGTTTGTGCCCGGTGCGATGAAGGGGATATATGTGTTTATCGCTATGATTAATACAATTAGAACGATGAATTATTTTGGCATAAGGGCTGAGGATCTCGGAAGCTATATGCTGTGGAATATTTATTCATTTGTTATAATTGCTGCATATTTGCTCGCAGGTCTGTGGATTGCTAAGAACGCTGTAGCAAAACAGCACTGAGTGATGTGAAACAGACTAGCAAAAAATGATATATGGAATAGAGTTATAAAAGCTGTCTGTTTTAGATGGCTTTTACTTTTTAAAAAATTTTTATATAACGAATGTATATATATTGTGGTTTTGAAATAACAAATCATAGATAGTGTATAGTATTCCCAATAATGATAAAATGCGGTAAAAATGGGCACTTTTCTGTTGTTGACATAACATAGAATAGTGGTATATTCTTATAATTACTGTGCGAAAATTCGCAAAAAATCGACTAAATCAAAGGGGAAATTATGAAAAAGTTATTAAGAAAAGGTTTGGCTATTTTAGCAGCAATGTTGGTAGCAATATCTGGAATTAGTATGCAGCCGATGAATGCTGATGCGGCCACATATTTTGATCCTAATGATGCTTTAATAGAAGATCTCTTGACACATTTTGGATTAATAGCATTTGGAGAATTAGATATCGATACGCATTGCCATTCGAATTTTTTGGTAAAAACCTTAGATCAAAAAGCTAATTCTGGCCTGAGAAGTTCTTTTAAGTATGATGAGATATTTTATTTTGATGAAGCAGTCAATATATCTCACAATGTAGGCGAAGATAAGAATAATATGGCTGATTATGAGTATGATGTCATTATAACTAAGTCAGTTGTTTCAGAATCAGGTGGAAAGAAAACTGTAAAACTTACTAATGGAAATTATGAGTTTATCGATTTCCCTAAAAATGTGGTCCAGATTACTGATTATGCAGATATGGGGGAAATTCAGAATAAATTTGGCACTTACAATACAGCAACACTTGTGGGATTGACGCCATCTTCTTCAACCGAAGTGGTTAAGGATTTTAGCGATAATAATAAACAAATGGTTAAGGTCGTTGGGTCTGATGCTGTTTATTCAATAGAAATGGCTCCAACTGATTTTACTTCAAATTTAGTATATTTTAAGTTTGATAATGTTAACAGCGATGTTGTGTTGGTTGTTAATATTGATATGGCAGGACAAACTAATGCAAATTTTAGGGGATTGATTTTACTTGATAACAGTAATAACCCAATTGATAGTAGCGAAAATAATTTTGGAAAGAACTATAACAAAGTTTTCTTCAATTTTTATGATAGTACTAAGGCTGATAAAAAGTTTAGTGGAAATATTAATTTCGAAGAAAGAGGTTTCGGTACTGTTATAGCACCTTATGCTTCGATTAATTTTAAGTCGAATTGGGATGGTACTGCTGTGGCTAAAGATATTATTATCGGAGGTCAGTATCACCGTATAAATGCTACTCAGATTCCTCCTAGTGATGATGCACCGCAAACACCGGTTGCTGCTACTGGTAGTTTTTCAAAGATTTCAACAGTTACATCTGAAGAAATTCCAGGTGCTAAATTGATGTTGAAGGGACCAGAAGGAGTATTACTTAAGGATGTGGTTTGTGCTAATAATAGTACGTTTAGCTATGACGAAAATAATAACACAGTAAGTTGGACTAGCAATACGGTACCAACTGAGCTGAGCAAACTTCCTGCCGGTAAATATACATTGAAAGAAGAAATAGCACCTTCTGGTTATGAGTTGTCAGAAGAGACTATTTCGTTTGTAGTGAGTGGATTTGATGGTAAAATTTATACGAATGAGACATTGACGCAGTTAGTAGAAGGTCAAAAGATTGTTATGAAGAATGCGCCTCAGGCAGTGTTCTCAAAGACTTCAGTTGCTTCTACTAATGAACTTCCTGGTGCAACTCTTGAACTCACATCAAGTGTGGACATTTCTGGTGTGACATGTGTAAACGGAATGTCTATTACGCCTGATTCAACAGATAAGAAGAAAATCAGTTGGGTAAGTGGAGATAAGCCGGTTATTCTTAGTACACTACCTGCCGGGGAATATACTTTGACAGAGATTACGGCTCCTGGTGGATATGCTGTTGCAGAGAGTATTAGCTTTGTAGTAAAGCAGGATGGAATGCTTTATGCAAATGATTTGGAAAATGAACCTATTAAAATTGGTGATACTGTAAATAAAATTGTTATGTATGATGCACCTCAGGCAGTGTTCTCCAAGATTTCGGCAGCTTCTACCGATGAACTTCCAGGCGCGACTCTTGTTCTTACATCAAGCGTAGATATTTCTAATGTAAAATGTATAAATGGAATGTCTATTGCGCCTGATTCAACAGACAATAAAAAGATCAGTTGGGTAAGTGGAGATAAGCCGGTTATGCTTAGTACATTACCTGCCGGAAGCTATACATTAACTGAGATTACTGCTCCTACAGGATATGCTGTTAAAGAAAGCATCACATTTGTAGTAAAGGCAGATGGAATGCTTTATGAGAATGATTCAGCGCAAAATCCTATTAAGACTGATAATGTTGTAAATAAGATAGTTATGAAGGATGCGCCTATTACTGGAGAATTTTCAAAATCTTCAACTGTATCATCAGGTGAGATTCCGGATGCAACACTTATGCTTAGTGCAAAAAATGATTTAGGCGTAGATATTAATCTTAATAATGTGATATGCACAAGTGGTCATGATGTTAGCAATACAAACGGTGTACTTACTTGGATAAGTACAGATACTTCAGTAAAACTTAGCATGCTTCCTGTAGGTCAATATACATTGACTGAGATTACTGCTCCTAATGGATATGCCAAGACTGAAGCGGTTACATTTGAAGTTAGACCAGATGGAAAGTTCTATGCTAATAGTGCAGCGACAGATCCGATAAATGATGATAATAAAATAACTATGTATGATGCACCTCAGGCTGTATTCTCAAAGACCTCGGTTGCGTCTACTGATGAACTCCCTGGAGCAACACTTGTACTCATATCAAGTGTAGATATTTCAGGCGTGACATGTACAAACGGAATGACAATTACTCCTGATACAACTGATAAGACTAAGATCAGTTGGGTAAGTGGAGATAAGCCGGTTATTCTTAGTACATTACCTGCCGGAAGCTATACATTAACAGAGATCACTTCTCCTGCAGGATATGCTGTTGCAGAAAGCATCACATTTGTAGTAAAGGCAAATGGAATGCTTTATGAAAATGCTTCGGTAACTACACCTATTAAAACGGATGATACTGTAAATAAGATTGTTATGAGGGACGAACCTATTGAAGGTGAAATCTCTAATATTTCTACAGTATCGAATGCTGAACTTGCTGAGACTGAGGTTACACTTACTGTTAATACCCCTGGTGTAAATTTGGAGAGTGTGAAGAAGTCGGAAGGACCTGATTTCACTATCTCGGCAGATAAAAAGACAATTAGCTGGACTACTAGTGGAAGTAAGACACTTTCATTGACTGGTCTGCCGATTGGTAGCTATACCTTAAAGGAAGTTACTCCTACTAATGGATATACTGCTCAAATTGGTGAAATCACATTTGTAATTAAAGATAATGGTAAGTTTTACGCAACATCAACATCAACTGATCCTATTCCTGGTAATAAGCTTCAGTTAAAGAATACTCCTAATGCTAGCGGAAAGATTTCGAAGGTTGAAATCGTTTCGAACGGAGCTAGCATGGATCTTGTTGGAGCAGAACTTACATTAGTTGCAGATTTTGATCTTTCAGGTGTATGTAAAATCAGTGGACCTGATTTTACACTTGCAACTGATAAGAAGTCTATTAGCTGGACTAGTGGCGATGCGCCTCTTGAACTTTCAGGACTTCCGGTTGGTCTGTATACATTGAAAGAAACCAAGGCTCCTGATGGCTATTTGTTGGCCGATGATATTAGCTTTAATGTAGATAGTGATGGTAACTTCTATATTGTCGGTGGTAGTCAGGTCGATAGTAATTATATAAAACTTGTTGACTTGGTAGATCCCAATGCTGGCGGAAACCCTGATGGCGGATCAGGAAACCCTGATGGCGGATCAGGAAACCCTGATGGTGGATCAGGAAACCCTGATGGCGGATCAGGAAATCCCGGCGGTGGAACAGGAACCCCTAACGGTGGAACAGGAACCCCCAATGGCGGAACAGGAACTCCCAATGGTGGTACATCTAACGGAGGATCAAATTCCGGATTGACTAATACTAGTGCCGGTGGAACAAGTAATGGTGGAAGTTCAGATACAGGAACTGGTATAGGTGGTGCTCAGACCACACCTAAAACCGGTGATGATTTTGCACCCGCATTGTGGATTGCATTGATTGCTGTATGTCTTGGAGCTATTGGATTTATTGTTGTAAAGGGTAGAAAACTTGTTAGGCGAGAAGACAGAACCGACAGATAAAAAGATTGTTCTAAACATTCTTATAGTAGTCGGAGTAAGCATATTAATTTTGGCCGGAATTATAGCCTTTGCAATATATAAGCTATATTCCGGTTATAAGGATTATGAAACGGCTAGAATCACATATGAAGATGCGCGTAAGGAGTACGTAATTGTAAATCGTCCTGAAACATCATCTGATACATCAGGAGATGGATTAAGTGGTTCGATAGAATCTACACAGAATGTCGATGATGCGCAAGAAGTCGAATGGTATAATATTGTTGATGTGAATATTGCCGGACTTAAAAGTGTAAATAGTGATGTTTGCGGATGGATATATTTTGAGGATGAAGAAATCAGTTATCCTATTATGTATTCAGGTGATAATTCAAAATACTTAGACCACGATTATACCGGAGCATATTCGCGTTGTGGAGCAATATTTGTAGATGGAGAGAATAAAATAGATTTTTCTGATGCGCATACGCTGATATATGGACATAATATGCGTGATATGTCGATGTTTGGTAAATTAAGCTATTATAAAACAGACGAAGATTATTATGAGACGCATAAGTACATTCAAGTGATTTTGAATGATAAAAAGATTCGTTATGAGATAATGGCTTATATGGATGTCCCTGCGGATGGTAATATATATCAGGTATATCCAAGTGGTGTGTCGGGATTTACAGGTTTTGTTAATAACTATATAGCACGCTATTCATATATTAATGCGGGGATAGATGTGTCGGACAGTGATAAGATAATAACTTTATCAACTTGTTCAGCCAGCGATGATATACGTTTTGTGGTCTCTGCTATTAAAATTGATGAGCATTAGATAGTTTTGAGAAAAAATAAATGAGCGTCAACTTGAAGATAATCAGGTTGGCGCTCATTGTGTTTATTTACGGAATGCTCCATAGTCTGCATAGCCATTGCAATAACCACCCCAATAGTAGCCGGCCTCGGTAAAGAGGACATAGGCGTAATCCTGGTCGGTGATTTTATAGGGAAAAGCAGCGCTTCGGTCTATATAATCATAGGCGTTTTGAGGAGTGAGAATAGGTACGCATCCGTCATAGGCAATATATGGATTGTATAACGGGTTGATACTTATTGTGCCGTTAAGGCAATAGGTATTGTTGGCAGCACGTGCAGCTTCCTCGCTTTCAAATTCACCGACAGGAAGGATACTGGTGAATTCATAATGGTTCTTGTATAACTTATAGAAAATAAGCAATAAATCGTAAGCTTCGTTACTGTTACATTCAAGAAGTCCGGTTGTTAATTCCTGTGAAGTGTTGTAATAGAGAAGATGAAGCAGAGAAGTTCCGTCACTGTTATCAGTATAATAAAAAGCGTCATACTCCTCCTGCGTCATTTCGGACAGTATATTTGAATTACTTGAAGCAATATTGTTATTCGTGGAATCTGAACTATCTGATTCATTGTCAGCTGAATCTATACCGTTTTCATTATTGCTATTAAAATCAGTATCTGTATCAGAGTCTGAATCATTGGGAGTTGTTGCCGTTGTACCGGATTCACTTATATTTGTTTTAGATGGTGACTCATAGTCGGCCAATGTCTTTTGACCATTTTGTCGTATTCGAGTAGCGATACCGACGAACAGACACAAGATACCTATGATGGCGACCATCTGTATTACTTTTTTTGAATCAAAATTATTGTTGTCCATGAGAATAAGGTATCACGAGCAAGACGTTTAGTAAATGATTTTACATAAGTTTGAATATGATTGGGAATAATGCTAAAATATGAAGGCTGCTGAATTTGACAAATAGATAAATCATGTGGAGCGGTATATGGAGATAGTTCGCACAAAAGATGTTGTATATGAATATATAAGACGTGACGACGAGGGCGAGGTTACAGGAGTCGTTACGGCGGTTGACCATGTTTCGCTTGAGGTGGAGCAGGGGGATTTTGTCGCTATTCTCGGACATAACGGTTCCGGAAAATCCACGCTTGCAAAACATTTTAACGCAATACTGGTTCCTGAGGAAGGTACGGTATGGGTGGATGGAATTGACACAGCGCAGGATGAGCGGGTATGGAAGGTACGGCAAACCGCGGGAATGGTATTCCAAAATCCCGACAATCAGATTATAGGACAGGTCGTTGAAGAGGATGTTGGATTTGGCCCGGAAAATATGGGCGTCCCCACAGAAGAGATCTGGAAGCGTGTGAATGAAAGCCTGAAAGCGGTAGGGATGTATGAGTATAGAAAGCACTCACCTAATAAACTGTCAGGCGGGCAAAAACAGCGTGTATCTATAGCCGGAGTGCTGGCAATGCGTCCTAAGTGCATTGTGTTGGACGAGCCTACAGCAATGCTTGATCCTAACGGACGAAAAGAGGTCCTTGCAGCTGTTAAGGAATTAAATAAATCAGAAAAAGTATCTGTTATACTGATTACACATTATATGGAAGAGGTTGTGGATGCTGACAAGGTGTTTGTAATGGATGCGGGCAAGGTGGTTATGAGTGGAACACCGCGTGAGATTTTTTCACAAGTGGAAAGACTTAAAGAGCTGCGCCTGGATGTTCCGCAGGCAACACTTTTGGCATATGAGCTTAAGAAAAAGGGAATCCGTCTTAAGGATGGTATCCTGACACAGGAAGAACTTATTGAGGCTGTAGAGAAGTATGGCAATAATTCTTGATCACGTCAATTACATATATGGAGCTGATACGGGTACACCGGTGCATGCACTTAAAGATGTATGTCTTAGTATACCTGACGGTCAGTTCATAGGCATAATCGGTCATACCGGCTCCGGAAAATCAACGCTGATGCAGCATCTTAACGGATTGGTTAAGGCAAGCAGTGGTGCGATTTATTATGATGGAGAGAACATCTATGATAAAGGATATAACCTTAAGAAGCTTCGAACTAAGGTTGGACTTGTGTTCCAGTATCCGGAACATCAGCTTTTTGAGGAAACTGTTATAAAAGATGTGGCTTTTGGACCTAAAAATCTTAAGCTTGATAAGAAGGAATGTGAACTCAGAGCTTATGATGCGCTCAAAAAGGTCGGTTTTCCTGACGAGCTTATATATGCGTCGCCTTTTGACCTTTCAGGCGGTCAGAAGCGCCGTGTGGCTATAGCAGGAGTATTGGCTATGAATCCACAGGTACTTATTCTGGATGAACCGACAGCGGGGCTTGATCCTCAAGGTCAAAAGGAGATACTTAATCTGATTAAAAAACTCAGAGATGAATCCGGACTTACTATTTTGCTTGTGTCACACTCAATGGAGGATGTGGCAGAGTATGTTGACAGAATAGTTGTTATGAATAAGGGCGAAGTATTTTTAGACAATACTCCCAAGGAAGTATTTAAGCACTATAAGGAATTGGAAGAGATAGGTCTTGCGGCGCCACAGGTTACTTATATTATGCATGAGCTTGCGGCGAAAGGGTATGACGTGGATGTGAATGCTACGACCATAGCTGAGGCAGCAGACTCAATTGCGGCGATGTTAAGGCAGTAGCCCTCTTATAAAAAACACTAGCGAAGAAGTATCAGCGAAAAGCGTCGAACAGAGCACTAAATAAAATCAGCAAACAGAAACAGTAAAGATAAGCAGTAGATAAACAGTAAAGATAAGCAGTAGAAAAGCAGTAAAGAAAAGCAGCAGATAAAATGTTTAGAGATATTACATTAGGACAATTTTATCAGACGGACAGTGTAATACACAGACTGGACCCCAGAGTTAAGCTCTTAGGTACCGTCTTGTTTTTCGTGTCTTTATTCTGCTTTAATAATCCTGTGGGATATGCAGTCGCGATGCTGTTTCTTGCTATGGTGATTATTATTTCCAACGTACCGTTTACCTATATGATTAAGGGCCTTAGGTCAATTATATTTATTTTACTGATTACGGTTGTGGTTAATCTTTTTGCGGTCACGGGTGAGCCTGTTGTAAGCTTTTGGAAGCTAACTGTTACCAAGGAAGGTATCATTCAGGCTGTATACATGATATTTAAGCTTAGTATGCTTATTATAGGCTCATCAATCGTGACGCTTACGACTACACCCAATAACCTCACGGATGGTTTGGAGAAGGGACTTGGCTTCCTGAAAATATTCAAGGTTCCGGTTCATGAAGTTGCGATGATGATGTCAATTGCGCTTCGATTTATTCCTATATTGCTTGAGGAGACTGATAAAATTATGAAGGCTCAGCTTGCACGAGGAGCGGATTTTGAGAGCGGCAATATCTTCAAGAGAGTAAAAGCATATGTACCGATATTGGTTCCGTTGTTTGTATCGGCCTTCAGACGCGCAAATGACCTTGCTATGGCTATGGAGGCAAGATGTTATCGCGGAGGTGCTTCACGCACCAAAATGAAGCCGTTAAAGTATGCAGGGCGCGATGTGATTGCTTATGTGATATTATTTGTATATACAGCAGGAAGTATTGTGGCAGGAAGGCTGCCTGCATTCAGTATTGATTCTCTGTTTGCAATGGTTAAGTCAATTATTGAAAGGTAAGGTCTATGAGCGAGACAGAAGCATCTGTAAAGAGAATAAGATTATTTGTGGCATATGACGGAACAGCTTACCACGGATGGCAGATACAGAAAAATGCGGTGACTATCGAATCGGAGCTTAATCGAGCTATCAGCGACCTTGTCGGCAGCGATGTGATGGTTATCGGTGCGAGCAGAACTGATGCGGGAGTTCATTCAATGGGCAATGTGGCAGTGTTTGACAGCGACACCAGAATACCCGCGGAGAAAATCGCCGGTGCAATAAACGCGAGACTTCCTGAGGATATCAGAGTTGTTAAGTCGGACGAGGTGCCGACAGACTGGCATCCCAGACATCAGGATTGTAAAAAGACATATGAGTATCGTATCACTCGCGGAAGGGTTCAGCTTCCGACTAAGCGCTTATATTCGCATTTCACATATCACTATATCGATGTGGACGCTATGAAGGCTGCATGCGGTGCATTCCTGGGAGAACACGATTTTGCTTCGTTGTGTGCTGCCGGATCGCAGGCCGAGACGACCGTAAGAACAATATATGCGCTTGAGGTTGAGGAAAACGGAGATGACCTTGTTATAAGAGTGACCGGTAATGGATTTTTGTATAATATGGTACGCATAATTGCAGGTACTCTTTTAGATGTTGGTATGGGCAGAAAAAAGCCTGAAGATATAACTGGAATACTGGAATCGCTGGACAGAAAAAATGCAGGCCCTACGCTCCCTGCGAAAGGCCTGACACTGGTCGGATACATATATTTGTAAATCGTATATTTTTTCGTAAGCTTCGCAGAAGGAGTAATCCTTTTGTGAAGCTTTTATTTATTATATGTTTTTTATTTATTTTGAGAAGCTTTTATAAATTCTATGAAATCATTTCTGGGCACAGGCTTTGAAAAATAGAAGCCCTGAATGTAATCACATCCCAATTCAGAGAAACGATCAAGAAGGTCCTTGGTCTCGACTCCTTCGACTACAATCTTCATTCCCAGCTCTTTTATCATCGAAACTGTGTGAGCCAATACTACATCGTGGTTTTTATTGTTGAGGACGTTAGCAAAGGATTTATCCAGTTTGACAAGTTCAAATACCATCGATGAAATTCGCTCGATGTTGGAATAACCTGTTCCATAGTCATCGAGTGAAAAGTTAATTCCGGCATCAAGAAGGTTCTTCACGTTTTCCTGAAGGGCATCCTGAGAGTAGGAAGCTGTGGTCTCGGTGATTTCCAAATTAATCTGTGAAGATGAAACATTGTGACGTTTCATTATCTCGAGTATTTCCTCGGTCAGGTCATTGCGCATGCACTGAACGACTGAGAGGTTAACTTCAATATAATCCAGCTTAAGCTTTTTGAATTCATCAGACTCGATAAATGCACAAACTTCATCAAGAACATATGCACCGATTTTGTGGATAGCTCCGCTTTTTTCCGCAATGGGAATAAATATTTCAGGTGATATGAAACCATATTTTTCATCGATGAGTCTTATGAGTGCTTCGGCAGAATTAAAGCGCTTTTCCTTTATGCTGTAGATAGGCTGATAATAAACCTGGAACAGGTGGTTGCTGAGCGCGTTTTCTATGATACTGTCCATGTTACGCATCAAGTCATACTGATCCTTTTTATAGACCTCTGAGGCTTTGATAACACTGCCGGTATAAGGTAACATCGGAAGCTTGTCTGTAAAACGCGAGAGAGCATCGACATCAGGAATATCTTCGGGACATTTTGCAACGCATACGTATGCGGTCATGTTGATTTCCATGCCGTTCATTACAAGAGGCTTGAGGAAAAATTTATTCAGCTCATTGGCTGCAATTTCAGTATCCTTTAATGCCAGATAGTTCATTTCAAGATATAAAATACCGTTGCCGACATAGAACATCTCAGAAAACCAGTCGCGGGTTTTGTTGATATTGTTGATGTGTGCTGCAATTTGACGGTGGAGCTTATGAACTCCGTTTGCATCAAAAAGGGTACTGAGTGAATCGTAATTTGTAATGTTGATGATTATTACTTCCAAAGGCTTTTTGTTCTGAATACATCTAGTTATATCATCAAAACATGCAGTTCTATTGCTGAAGCCGGTCTCGGTATCGAGAATATCCTCGGGTCTGTGAATCAGAGATGAAATAAGGAGCAATGCGATCGCATTGGCAAACATTTCGGCCAAAATATCAGGCTTGAAATACTGAATAGCCATTGCGGCGAGCATGAAAGGAATCATGCTTCCGAGGCCGAGCGTACGTCTAAAGCCGATGGTTTTGCCATATTTTATGAGGAAATGAAGGCTTAGATATGTATAAATAAAGGCGGTCACATAGAGCACGCCAAATAAAGAACCGCGAACATATTCGAGGTCCTCATTTATGTAGTATATCCAATGGGTAACGGGATTGCTGCACATAAGTACAACGATAACCAGATACGGGAGAGTATATAACAGACTCTTCAGGCGTCGCATCTTGTAATCGGTGTCTGTTACTATCATAAGATAGATTACAAACAGCGGGGTGGTGGCTGAATGCATCAGAAGATATACACAGTGAGCTGCATAGCGAAAAGGCATATTCGTGATGGCCATATTGTCACCGTATGCCGCTAAAATGTCAGCCATGGCAGTTATCAGACCAACTACAATCATCTGCATATAGCATCTGTTGAGTTTACCCTTGGTTAAACCACGACAATAAGTTGTAAAAACAAGCAGCGCAAGAACAACTATGGCTGCGTAATCGAAATATAATAGTTTCATACTATTCCTCTTATGTAAGGTCTATTTTATCATAATTATGTAAGCTTGTGACAAAAAATAATAGTGTATGTTACTGATATGAAATGTGATATTATAGTATATGTGTGAAATTACAGAAATATCTGTTTTAAGGAACAACAATGGACAATAAGAGAAAAAATTTGGACAAAAAAACATTATTGCAGCGTATTTCAGCAATGCGTCTGATAATGTTTGGATATATTGCAATTATCATATTGGGAACTTTCATTTTGCATCTTCCCTTTGCATCGAAAACTGAAGGGGCAACATCCTTGTCGGATTGCCTGTTTACCGCTACATCGGCTACATGTGTAACCGGACTTATAAGGTACGATACCTTCACGCATTGGACTCTGTTCGGACAGCTGGCAATCTTGTTTATGATTCAGATTGGCGGAATAGGATTCATGACGGTGGTACTTATGGTCATGAAGGCAACCGGCAGCAGGATTGGTATATCTGAGAGAACTCTGATGCAGGACTCGATATCCGCTCCTGAATTCGGCGGAATTGTAAAAATGACGGAGTTTATTGTCAAAGGAACCTTTGCTATTGAGGGAACAGGAGCTCTTTTCTTGGCTTTCGATTATGTGCCGCGATATGGATACAAGGGTGTGTATATGGCTATATTCCATTCGATATCGGCGTTTTGCAATGGCGGATTTGACCTGATGGGTGGAATTACCGGAGAATGTTCATCGATGATGGGATTTGAGACTAATCTGTATGTGAACATGGTACTCAGTGCTCTGATTATCCTTGGTGGTCTGGGATTCTATGTATGGAAGGATTTGCTGGATAAGCAGTTTACCTGGAATAAATTGTCACTGCACAGCAAGCTTGTTTTGAGTGTTTCAGGAGCGTTGATTTTATTCGGTACTGTAACAATGTTTCTTACAGAGTTTGATTCGCCGATGTATGAGAATTATTCGGTCGGTAACAAGCTGTTATCGTGCTTTTTCCAGTCAGTCAGTGCCAGAACCGCGGGCTTTAACAGTGCCGACCTCAGTAAGATGACTGAGAGCGGATTAATGATCATGATTTTCCTGATGCTCATAGGAGGATCAAGCGGATCAACAGCCGGCGGTATGAAGACTACTACCTTCTGGGTATTGATTGCTTCTATCGGAACTACACTCAGAAGACGTAAAAATATAGAGGTCTTCGGAAGAAGAATTGACGAGGATGCGCCGAGACTTGCGGCATGCGTTTTCACATCATATTTGATCGGCATACTTACTTCGGCAGTGGTGATTACTTCGATAGAAAAGCTTCCGTTTATGACGGTTTTGTTTGAAACGACATCGGCACTTGCTACGGTAGGAATTACGCTTGGTATCACGGGATCACTCAGTATGACATCCAAGCTAATCATTACATTCCTTATGTTCTGCGGAAGATTAGGATCAATTACTGCTTTGCTTGCATTTTCACCTGACAGGTCGAAAATCAGCTCAAGCTTTCCTAAGGAAAATATCAACATCGGATAAATATAGATTCATTTGAGAAGGAAGGGGACTACCCATGAAATCAGTACTTATTATTGGACTTGGCCAGTTTGGTGTACATATGGCTGAGAAGCTTATGGAAAATGATAACGAGGTTATGGCAATCGAGAGCAGCGAAGCAAGGGCAGATGCCTGCGCAGAGCTTATTCCCAGAATCCTTATCGGCAATGCCTGTGATGAGAGATTTATGAAGGGAATCGGCGTTAAGGATTTCGATAAAGCGGTTATTGCCGTAGGAGATGATTTCCAGACCGCACTTGAGATTACAGTTATTCTTAAGGATCTCGGATGTAAGTATATTGTAGCCAGAGCGACTAATGATACTCATAAGAAACTGCTTCTGAGAAACGGTGCAGACTATGTATCATATGCAGAGCGAGAGACCGCAGAGAGACTTGCCATAAGTCTTGCGGCTGATAATGTATTTGATTTCATTGAACTTACACCTGAAATCGGAATTTATGAGGTTGCGGTTCCCAAGAGCTGGGTGGGAAGAACCATTATTAAGCTGGATGTAAGAAACAGATACAGAATCAGTATTCTTGCAACCAAGGAAGATGGAAAAATCAATCCCATGCCGCCTGCTCAGTACGAATTCAAGGGTACAGAGAATATTCTTGTGATGGGTGGACATGCTGACGTTGAGAGGCTCAAATAATGGATATTTATACCAAAAGAAAGAGCATCAGAAAATATAAAACGGATGGAGAAGTGACAAAGGAGCAGCTTACGGAGATCCTTGAGGCTGCCAGATGTGCTCCTTCGGCCAAAAATCGCCAGCCCTGGAAGTTTGTAGTATATACAGGCAATGCGAAAAAAGAAATCCTCGACTGTATGGAGAGAGGTATAGAGAAGCAGAAAAAAAGTCTTTTCATGCCGAAGAAATTCAAAAACGGTATGGCCAGTGCGGATAATACCCTTCGAATTATGAGAGAGGCACCGGTTATAGTAATGGTGCTTAATACTCATTCCAAGGATCCTCTTAAATCAGTTTTTGCAGGAAGAAGAATTACTGAGATTCATGATTCACTTTCGATTGGAGCTGCTATTGAGAATATGCTTCTCAAGGCCACAGAGCTTGGAGTGGGTTCATTGTGGATAGGTAACACTGTCTATGCTCACAAAGAGATTACAGAGTATATGCAGGTTAACTGTCAGCTTGCCGGAGCGGTTGCATTTGGTATCGCTGACGAAGTGCCGGAAGGACGTCCCAGAAAAGAGTTAGAAGAAATAGTGGAGTTCAAGTCATGAAGAGCAAGGCTAAGCTGAATAAAATCAAGAACGCAAATACCGTAAAAAGAGATCTTCCGCCCGGATGGATTATCATGTCGCGCAATGAGATAACGGTTGCGGATATTAAGGACATTGTCGGGGACGATTACGATATAGAGATATGGACTGAGGTTGGAGTGCTGGAGATCGCTATCGGCGAGAAGTCGTCGGTTGATATTGAAGCGTTTGATGCTGATCCGAGAGATGAGTACAGCTGTGATTACATAGCTAAGAACGGTATAAAAGAATTGTTTTATGTATCATTTAGGCCTGAGGATTATGATGCGGCAGAGAAGATTATGAAAAAAATCGCTGCCGGTATAGATGGGTTCGTCTGCGGTGATACAGATGATTTTACTCCTGTAATCAAATAGCAGTTATTTGAAGCAGTTGATTGAATAGGATAATAGATGTATTTATTGTGTGAAAATAAAGAAAATATCGACAGAGCGGGTAGCCTGGCTGAGAGGATGAAGGTTGATGTAACGGATTCCGTAAGCAGGATTGGCGAAGCTGAACTCTATCTTGAGCTTGGAGAGGAAGGATTAGCACTTAAACAGGGAAATCTAGCTATGAGAGGTGATTTGTCTGAGCTTATTCCACGCATCAAAAAGAGTAAGCTGGATAGTGAGATGCTTGTTAAGGCAGCGAAGCTTAAAAACTATTCAGGCAGCGGACTGCCGGTTCTATTGGATGCAACAGCCGGAATGGGCGAGGATTCGTTTATTCTGGCTGCAGCTGGTTTTAAGGTGATTTTATACGAGTATGACGTTATAATAGCTTCTTTGCTTGAAGATGCGCTTCTGAGAGCATCGCAGATAGCAGAAATAGCTCATATAGCTGCACGTATGGAACTTCGAATCGGAGACAGTATTGCTGCTATGAATGATATGGAAGGCGAGGCAAATGTTATTTTGCTGGATCCTATGTTCCCGGCCAGGACCAAAAGCGCTATGGTTAAGAAAAAATTCCAGCTTCTTCAGCAGTTAGAAAAGCCCTGTTCCGATGAGAAAGATTTGTTGAGCGCGGCGATTCATGCGACTCCTGAGAAAATAGTTATCAAGCGTCCTGCAAAAGGGCCGTATCTGGCAGGAATGAAGCCTGATTATTCGATGGACGGTAAAGCAATCAGATATGATTGTATTATAAATGTTGCTGCGAGAAAGAATAAGTAATATGCGAGCATATGAATTGTTTTTGGACTATGTAAAAGTACATACTACCTCAAATGATGAGAGTGGTACACATCCAAGCTTTGATGGTGAATTTGCACTGGCGAGTAAGTTGGCAGATAAGCTTAATGAACTGGGATTAAAGCAGGTTAAGGTGGATGATAAGTGCTATGTGTATGGGTTGTTACCGGCTACGGCAGGGTATGAAAACGTCCCTGCTCTCGGCTTCATCTCTCACATGGATACCTCAAATGAGGCAAGTGGAGAAAATGTAACACCTGTTATTTATAAGGACTATGACGGACGGGATTTGAAACTAAAAGATGGCAAAGTTATGTCAACCATAGTCTTCCCTTTCCTCAGAGAATTGGCGGGTGAAACGCTTATCACAAGTGACGGAACAACACTCCTTGGAGCAGACGATAAGGCCGGAATCGCTGAGATAATAACAGCTGTAAGCGAATTGATTGAGTCAAACGAGCCTCATGGAGATATATGGATTGGATTTACTCCTGATGAGGAAATCGGAGAGGGCGCAGACTTCTTTGATTTGGATTATTTCAAGGCTGATTTTGCGTATACTGTTGATGGCGGAGATGTAAACTGTATTGAGTATGAGAACTTTAATGCGGCGTCTGCTGTAATAACAGTAAGCGGTGTTTCTGTACATCCCGGAAGTGCAAAAGATGCGATGATTAATTCTCAGAATGTGGCAATGGAATTCCACAGCCTTTTACCTGAAAATGAACGACCGGAGCATACGGAAGACAGAGAAGGATTCTTTCATCTGACTGATATGAAGGGTAGAGTATCCGAGACAGTGCTTTCGTACATTATCAGAGAACACGACAGAGAAAAGTTCGAGGAGCGTAAGCGTGTTGTCGCGCAGGCAGCAGAAACAATCAATAAGAAATATGGAGCAGAGCTTGTTAAAGCTGATATAAAAGATTCATATTACAATATGCTTGAAAAGATTAAGCCTCATATGCATTTGATTGAGAATGCACGCAAGGCAATTGCGGCTAATGGTATGGAGCCAATCGATGTGCCGATACGAGGAGGCACAGACGGAGCAAGACTTTCTTTTGAAGGACTTCCCTGTCCGAACCTTGGAACCGGAGGATTTAACTTCCACGGATGCTTTGAATGCATTACTGTAGAGAGAATGGATAAAAGTGTAGCTGTTATCAAGGACATTATCAGGCTGTATGCGCAGCAGTAGGACAATAGATGAAGATAATAATTGTTAGACATGGTGATCCCGATTATGAACATGATTCGCTGACCGAGAGAGGCAAGATGGAAGCTGCTCTTGTAGCGGAGAGAATATCGAAGCTTAAGGTGGATTATTTTTATCAGTCACCGCTTGGAAGAGCGCAGGCGACTGCAAAATATACCCTTGATAAAATGGGAAGAACTGCAGTTACCAAGGATTGGCTCAGAGAATTTGAAGGTACGTCCTTTAGACCGGATATCGGTCATGAGACTCTTGGATGGGACTGGTTACCACAGGATTGGTGCATCCACGAAGAATTTTATGATAAAAACCGTTGGGCAGAGCCTGAGAAGATGGCTATGGGAACAGCGAAAGAAAAATATGATTGGGTAGTCAGTGAGTTCGATAAACTAATAGCTGAACATGGTTACGTTCGCGAAGGTAATTTATACAGAGCAGTTAATCCTAATATGGATACCATAGTTTTATTTTGTCATTTTGGCGTGGAATGTGTTATGCTCAGCAGAATACTCGGAGTATCACCTATGACTTTGTGGCAGGGAATGATTGCTGCGCCCACTTCGGTAACAACCATTGCTACCGAAGAAAGAAGAGAAGGAATAGCTTCACTCAGGGTGACTTCCTTTGGCGATACCTCGCATTTGTATGTTGCGGGAGTAGAGCCTGCTTTTGCAGGAAGATTCTGCGAGTGCTATACGAATGCAGATGAGCGACATGATTAATTGAGAAAAGCGGAGCTTTTCGAAGCGACACGAAAGTGTCGCGCCAGAGCGTTTTGCGGAGCAAAATGCGTGGCAATTTGAAGGGATAGGCGGACCATTGTGATGGATATTAAGAATAATATTGTGTTAATAGGAATGCCGGGTGTTGGTAAAAGCACTGTCGGGGTTATCCTGGCGAAGGTGCTTGGATATGAATTTATTGATTCTGATCTGGTGATTCAAAAACAGACAGGCAAGCTTCTCAAGGACATTATTGAGGAGAAGGGACCGGAAGGCTTTATTGCCGTAGAGAATGAGATCAATAGTAAGCTGGAGGCGGATCATAGTATTATTGCTACCGGCGGAAGCATCGTATACGGCGCGGAGGCTATGACTCACCTTAAGGAAATCGGTACGGTTGTATATCTTAAGCAGAGTCTTGAAGAACTTAAGCATCGTCTTGGCAATATCAAGAATCGTGGCGTGGTTCTTAAGCCCGGCCAGACACTTGAGACTCTTTATGAGGAACGAGTGGTACTGTATGAAAAATATGCAGACATTACAATCGATGAGGAACATCTCGATATAGAAGATACAATCAAAGCTGTACAGAGCGCTTTGGAAAATAATTAAAGCCGATTAGTGAATATCGAAAAAGTAAAATAATAAGGAGCACATATGAGTTCATCACTCTAATGTGCTCCTTAATTTTGCAATAGCCACACATTTTGCTTCGCA
>DCIR01000023.1:7671-21353 GCA_002317155.1 Lachnospiraceae bacterium UBA1721 | reverse complement strand
CTCCGCTTTTCTCAATAGCCACACAGTTTGCGTATTATTCAATGTATTGATATTAGTCAACAATCTTAATTGTAGTGATTACGGGCTGGATGTCCTTATTGGCAATAACTCCATTCCAGGCAGCGAAATCAGCAGTGATAGCATCGACTACATCCATTCCGTCTGTTACAGTGCCGAAGGCTGCGTAGTCACCGTCGAGAAATTCTGCATCGGCATTGCAGATGAAGAACTGAGAGCTTGCTGAGTCCATAGAATAGCCGGCTCTTGCCATTGAGATGGTGCCTCTCTTGTGAGAGATATTATTTGCTACACCGTTATTGGCAAATTCACCCTTGATGGTGGTATCAGAACCGCCGGTGCAATCTCTGTTGGGGTCTCCACCCTGAATCATGAAGCCTTCCATTACTCTCATAAAGGTAAGTCCGTCGTAGAATCCGCTGTTTGCAAGATCAACGAAATTGGTAACGGTAATGGGGGTATTGTCTGCGTCGAGCTCTACATAAATTGTTCCGTAGTTTTCTACAACGATTTCTGCGTGGTGAATTCCTGAAAGGTAATCTGAATCCTTTACTGAAGATTCTTCTGGAACGTTTTCATCATTTACTGAATCGGATTTATTGCCGGATTCATCATCTGTGTTATCTTTTTCAGAGGTTGATGATGTTGTTGAAGCATTGATGGTATTGGTGTCACTGCTGCATGCAGCGAGGGTAGCAGCCATCATTATTGAGAGTGCTGCCGAAAGAATAACTTTTCCGAGTTTATTCATGATTTTCTCCGTATTTTCTTTATAATTTATTTGCAACTATATTTTTATATGCTGCATTGAATTTCTTTGTTATTATAATTGTAATAGATTTTCAGTCAAGTGATTTTTCTGTGAACGGAGAACTGCTATGAACAATGATGGTGAACAGGTGCACAAGAGACGTGTCAGATATAAGGGCACGCATCCCAGGAATTTTGAGGAAAAATATAAAGAACATAATCCGGAAAAGTATGCTGATACAGTTGCAAAGGTTATAAGCAAGGGCAGCACTCCCGCCGGAATGCATATATCTATCATGGTCAAGGAGATACTGGATTTCCTTCAGATTAAGCCCGGACAAAAGGGGCTGGATGCTACACTCGGTTATGGTGGACATACCAGTAAAATGCTCGAACAGCTGCAGGGCGAAGGCCATATGTATGCGCTGGATGTCGACCCGATAGAGATAGTTAAGACTAAGGAGCGTCTTGCAAAGGCGGGATACGGAGAAGAGATTCTGACTATTCTTAAGCAGAATTTTGCAAATCTTGTAAGCGTCGCTTCGGAGTACGGACCGTTTGATTTTATGATGGCGGATCTGGGCGTATCTTCGATGCAGATAGATGACCCCAAGAGAGGATTCTCGTATAAAATAGAAGGACCGCTCGATCTTAGACTCGATCCTGAACACGGAGTCCCTGCCGCTCGCAGATTAAAGCAGCTGTCACGTGAGGAAATCGAAGGCATGCTTGTGGAGAATTCTGATGAGCCGTACGCGCAGCAGATCGCAGCAGAGATAATCAGAACCTACAGAAAGGGCGGACACATCAATACCACGACTGACCTTAAGAATGTAATAGAAAAAGCACTGACATTTCTTCCTGAAAATAAGGAAAAGAAGGACATCTTGAAAAAGACCTGCCAGAGAACATTCCAGGCGCTTAGAATTGATGTTAACAGTGAGTTTGAAGTGCTTGAAGCATTTTTGACGGCTCTTCCGGATGCACTTTCTTCCGGTGGAAGAGTAGCTATTCTTACTTTCCATTCGGGTGAGGACAGACTGGTTAAAAAAGCCTTTGCCGCATACTTAAAGGCAGGAGTTTTTTCAGAGATTTCAGAAGAGGTAATCAGACCGGGAGCGAAGGAATGTGCTCAAAACGGAAGAGCGCGCTCGACGAAAATGCGTTGGGCAATCAAGGCATAACGGGATAATTGGAAGATTGCATATCAGCTCAATGAGGATTTTATGAAGGTTGGAGTAATATCGGATATTCACAGTAATATTGTGGCGTTTAAGGCATGTATACAGCGCCTGGAAAATGAAGGATGCGATGAGTATCTGCTTTTGGGAGATTATATATCTGACACGCCGTATACGAGAGAGACGGTAGACTGTCTGTATGAATTTACAGCTTCGCATAAGTGCACGCTGCTTAGAGGTAACAGGGAGGAATATGTTATTGCTCAGCGCAGGCTTATAAGAAGTGGGGAAGAAAGAGGTCGCTGGATTAAAAATTCTGCAAGCGGTAATCTGCTCTTTACATATGAACGACTTAATGATTCAGATATAGATTTCTTTGAATCACTGCCGATCAGTTTTGTATATGCACCCGAAGGCTATCCGGCGATTACCTGTTGCCATGGTTCACCGGACAATAACAGAGAACTTCTACAGCACGACGGTGAAAACACGAAGCAGTGGATGAAAAAAGTCAGTACGGAGTATTTGCTATGTGCGCATACGCATATTCCGGGAACGACATTTTATGGCGGTAAACATTATTTCAACACAGGATGTGTCGGGATCGCAATCGGAACTCCGGGTCTCGCACAGTGCATGACACTTGAAAGTAATGGAAACGAGTGGACTCCGCAGTTTTTGCTTGTGCCGTATGATAACAGAAAAGTGGCGAAGGATTGTTTTAGATCGGGACTTATGGATTATGCTCCCTGGTTTATCAACAGTAACCTTCAAATACTGCTTTCCGGATGGGACAATGCGGCCAATATGGTTGAGCTTGCCAAGGAAATAAAAATGTCTGAACAGGGTGAGTGCGAATGGCCCTACATAGAGGAATGCTATTTTGAAAGAGCAGCCCAAAAGCTTGGTATTCCGGACTACAGAAATAGTGACTTGGCAGATGAAGTATAGTATAATATTTCCTTAGATGTGACAGACTATATGTATATAGATGTTTTATTACTAAGAGAAATGATATTGTTAGTTTGGGGTAGATTATGGCAGGATATTCAATAAAAGCAGGTGGAGTTGTACTTACTCCCGATAAGGGACCTGACGAGCTTAAGACCGTATGGGACGTTGTATGGGCTATCAGTGAGAAAAACGATGAGACGGCAGCAGTGGGTAACCTTTGGTTTACCGGAGAGCCCGAGAGAGGCGCGGTAGAACTCGACTTCACAATCGATAAAAAATATACAGATACCGAGTATACCAAGGATGTTCTTCGCTCAATAACCGAGTGGGTATTTAAGAGAAAAGATCTGTATGAGATTAAGACAACTGTGAATACCGATGATAAAGAGAGAATAAAGGCTCTTGAAAGTACCGGATTTGTCTTGAGAACCGCCAACAAGGAGATTTCCCAGTATTCTATTGAAAAGCAAAAGACCGGCTGGATGGGACTATATATTGCGCTCGGACTGTGCGCGGGCGTTTTACTCGGAATACTTATAAACAACATGGTTATCGGAGTTATTGCCGGTATTGTTGTAGGTGTAGCTGTAGGAGTTTTCCTTGATATCAAGGCAAGTCTTGACAGATATAATATCACCGGTGAAAAGCGAATGGGCCATCGCAAGGCGATAGTGGAGGTCGAGATTCCCGACAAGAATGAATCTAAAAAGGATGAAGAGTAGGGAATATCGAATAAAAAAATAAATTTCAACAGGATTAACAAAAGGTTCCGTATATGTGCGGAACCTTTTTGATTATATGATGAAAAGTCAAAAATATAGTCAGATTTATCATCGTAAATTTGCGCAAAAAATGTTGTTATATTATATGAGAAGGTTTATTGGATATACATGAATAGTTCAAAAATGAAGACGTAAGAACGCTTTGTATTGATTGGAGGGTATATCAAATGATAAGAACTGCGGTTACAGAGAACGGAGTTGTTAGGGGATTGCCTGCGGCTGATCCCAGAATAACCAGTTTTAAGGGAATACCTTTTGCGGCACCTGCGACGGGAAAAAACAGATGGCGCGCACCTCAGCCTGTAGAGAACTGGGAAGGAGAGCTTGAGTGCTTTAATTTTTCACCTGTTCCTCATCAGGCGCCTGCCAGTAATGATGATCAGTCAATATATCATCTCGAATGGTCGGTAGATCCACATCTTCCTATGGGGGAGGATTGTCTTACACTTAACGTATGGATGCCGGCAGCAGGTCAGAAGGATATGCCTGTCTTTGTATGGTTTTTCGGAGGTGGACTTCAGGTTGGTCATACAGCGGAGATGGAGTTTGATGGTGAGAGAATCGCCCGCAGAGACATTGTAGTTGTAACAGTCAACTACAGAGTTAATGTGTTCGGATTCTTAGCACATCCCGAACTGACAAAAGAGGCACCTGAAGCTCCTACCAATTTCGGATTCCTCGATCAGCAGGCGGCACTCAAGTGGGTGCAGAGAAATATTAAGGCATTCGGTGGTAATCCTGACAACGTAACAATCGGTGGTCAGTCTGCCGGCGGAATGAGTGTTTGCGCTCAGCTTAGCGCACCCTCAAGCAAGGGCCTTTTTAACAGAGCAATAATTGAGAGCGGCGCATTTGCAGCACCGTATCCTTTTGAATTCGGACTCACTAAAACTATGGAAGAGGCCGAAAATAACGGAATTGAATTCTTTAAGTTTCTTGGGGTAGAGACTCTTGAAGAAGCGAGAGCAATAGATGACGTTACACTTCGCAATAAGATGCTGGAGTGGGAAGGCATCAAGGGCTGGGCGCAGACCTGGGGCGAAGTCGTGGACGGAGTTTTCAGTAATCGTAACAGCCAAGAGTGGATGATCGATCCGGCGAAAATTCACTGTCCTATTATGCTTGGTCATACAAGCAATGAATTTCAGGTTACTCCGATGGCTAAAAACAAAGAGGAGCTTGAAAAAATGGCAACAGAGCTCGCGGGGGACGAGGCATACAAGATTATGGAATGCTTCGGTGAGCCTGTTACTGAGGACAGCATTAAGAAAATCGGTGAGATTTGTTCTATCGAGTTCGGCTGCAGAGTGGCAGCTCATGTGAATGACAGTGAGGCAGAACCGGTAGATATGTATTATTACAATTTTGATACTACTATTCCGGGATGGGACAATCCGGGATGTTTCCATTCGGTAGATTTGTGGTTCTTCTTTGAGACTCTTGCAAAATGCTGGAGACCTTTCAAAGGAGAGGCGTATGACCTTGCATGCAGTATGTGTGATTACTGGTGTAACTTTATTAAGACCGGTGATCCGAACGGCAAGGATTTGAGAGGTGATGAACTTCCTGTATGGAAGCCATACACCGAAGCGGAGCCTAACAGAATTTCATTCAGAAAGGTTCCCGAACCTGAGCTTTCACCTAATACGGATTTGGTAAATATTCTCATTAAATGTTTCCTTAAGCGTAAAGGTGTCAGTATATAGTCCTATGAGGGGGAGATTGCTTTTGTCTGAGGGGGCGGAGCAATTTTGACGGGCAGATCCACCTGCAGATGATTGGATAGACGATATGTTTAACCGATGTGTCTTCAAACGGTCACAAGGCTGCAAATTATGGAAGTGTGAGCTTCTTTGATTTGCGGCCTTTGTTATATCATGGATAGTTCTATCATAGAAAGTTCTTGTTATGATATAATAAATTCATTGGTTATATATGCACAGAAACAGCGGAAGGGAGATTAATTATGACATATGAAGAATTAGTGGCACAGGCAAAGGAAACTTACGGAAAGATGGATGCAGGCAACGTTAAGGAGCATGTAGCAATTCAGTTTAATATTACCGGTGAGGCTGCAGGTGCATTTTACCTTGAAATAAAGGATGGACAGGTATTTATCGAGCCCTACGAGTATTACGACAGAGATGTAATCGTTACCTGCTCAGCTGAGAATCTTATTAAAATGGCAGAGGGTGAGTTTGGCATGGAGGCTGCATATCTTACAGGAAAGATTAAGGCAGAGGGTAATCTCGGTAAGGCTCTTCTTCTTAAGGAACTTACTAAGGCTAAGAAAAAGGCTACAAGAAAAAAGGCCGCTAAATAATAAGAGGATACATGAAATCTAAAGTTAAAACGCTTTCTTTTTTTATGAAAGGAAGCAAACGCTTTTTTGCTCTGGGAATTGTATTTGTGTTCGTACAGGTAATATTCGATATGGTTAATCCCAAGGTTATGGGATATACCGTAGACTATATTGTCGGCGACACAGAAGGAATGCCGGGCATGGTTTTGCAGTTTGTCGATAAGCTTGGCGGTAGAGATTATGTGCTGTCACGCTTATGGCTGATTGCGATCGTTATTATTTTGCTTGGAATATTGGGAGCGGTGAGCAGATATCTGTTCAGGCTTTTTAATTCGCTTGGTGGAGAAAATCTTGCCCGCAGAATGAGAAATACTCTGTTTGAGCACATATTAAAGCTTCCATACAAATGGCATGATATTAACAAGACCGGAGACATCATTCAAAGATGTACCTCCGATGTAGATATGATCAGAAATTTCATACAGGAGCAGCTTGTCAATCTGTTCAGAATGGTCGCAATGATTATATTTGCGCTCTATTTTATGTTCAGAATACATGTGCTCCTTTCTTTGTGTGCGTGCTTTTTCATATTGGTTGTTGTGGTATATTCACTTATTTTTCACGGTAAAATCGGTGCTAAATTTGAAAAGGTTGATGAAGAAGAAGGTCGCCTTTCTGCAGTAGCGCAGGAAAATCTTGCGGGCGTAAGAGTGGTGAGGGCCTTTGGCCGTGAGATGTATGAAAGAAATCGTTTTGAGACTAAAAATGAGATCTACATCAATCACTGGATAGGCATGATGAGTCTGCTCGCAAAGTTTTGGACTATAAGTGACTTTGTTAAGCATATGCAGACTGTTGCGATTCTGGCACTTGGTTCTTATTTTACTATCAGCGGGAAAATATCTCCCGGAGAGTTTGTTTCATTTATTGCTTATAACATGCTGATTATTCAGCCAATCATGGAGCTTGGAAGAGTTATCTCGGAAATGAGTAAGTCCGGTGTATCAATCGACAGACTTAGATATATCATCGAGTCTGAGGCTGAAAAGGATGCTCCTGATGCGGTGGATTTCCCGGGATATGGCGATATAGAGATTAAAAATCTTAAGTTTGCTTATGATAAGTCGACAGTCCTTGATGACGTAAGCATGACAATACATAAGGGAGAGACTATCGGTATACTCGGCGGTACAGGATCAGGTAAATCAACACTTATGCTGCTTCTTGACAGTCTGTACGAGCTGTCAGGTGGAAGTATTTCCATCAATGGTGTGGATATATCCAAGATAAAGAAAAGTGAGCTTAGAAAAAATATAGGATTTGTACTGCAGGAGCCATATCTTTTTTCAAGAAGTCTTAAGGATAATATAAAAATAGCAAATGATGAGGCTTCAGATGAGCAGCTTGACAGTGCGGTTGAGACTGCCAGCCTAAAGCACTCTATCAGTAAGTTCAAGGATGGCTTTGATACCTATGTAGGTGAAAAGGGTGTCACACTGTCGGGTGGACAGAAGCAGAGGGCAGCTATCGCACAGATGCTTATCAGACAGCCTGAAATAATGATTTTTGATGATTCGTTGTCTGCAGTGGATGCCAAAATCGATGCGGCAATCAGAAAGGGTCTCAAGGAAGCCAGTAAAGATGCGACTGTAATCATAATATCGCATAAGATTACGACTATTATGGGAGCAGATAATATTTATGTGTTTGATGGCGGTAAAGTAGTTGAATCCGGTAGACATGATGAGCTGGTAATGCATGGCGGAATATACAGCAGGATTTACGATTTGCAAAAGAATGCGCAAGAGGAAGAATGATGGAGAATAAAGAAAAAACAGTCAGGCTTCCCTTGTTTGGGTTGCCTAAATTATGGCCGTTTATAAAAAAATACAAAGGCATGTTTATAGGCATGATAATAGCAGGCATTGTGTACAGCGTATTCGATGCTGTCTATCCGCTTTTTAATAAATATGCCATCACCCATTTCGTGGGTGAAAAAACGCTCGATACCATTGGATGGTTTATAGCCGGTTATGTACTGATTACAGTTGTGCAGTGCATTATTAACTATATTAACGTAATGCTCTGTGCTAAGCTGGAGCTCTATATGGACCGAGACCTAAGAAATGGTGCTTTTTCTCATTTACAGCAGGTGTCGCTTTCGTATTTTAACAGAAATAATGTCGGCTATATTCATGCGAGAGTAATGAGTGATACCGGTAAAATCGGTGAGCTCGTAGCGTGGCAGCTGATGGATGTTGTCTGGTGGGGAAGCTATGTCATACTGGCACTGGTGGTTATGTTTTTGGTCAATGCAAAAATGGCACTGTACCTGCTTATGCTGCTTCCGATTGCGGTACTTGTGACAGCTCTTTTCCAGAAAAAACTGGTGGGTTATAACCGCCAGATGCGAGAGCTTAATTCTCAGATCACATCTGATATTAATGAAGGAATCACCGGCGTTAAATCGATAAAAACGCTGGCGATTGCAGATAAGATTAATCGGGAATTTAAGAATGATACCGATAAGATGTATAAAAAGAGCATCAAAACGACTCATCACAGTGCATTGTTTACTTCATTAATGACAATGCTCTCTACAATAGCGCTGGCACTTATATTGTGGAGAGGCGGCGAGCTTACTGTTGAGGGGCTGATTGAAATAGGTACTCTGTCGGTATTTATGTCATATGCGTTGGGAATGCTTGAGCCGATACAGTTTATTATTAACTCAATCAGCAGAATGATTGCTGTCGGCGTAAACATCGAACGCTATATGGAACTGGTGAATACTGTGGGTGAGGTATATGACTCGCCTGAAGTATTAGAAAAATATGGTGACTCCTTTAATCCAAAGTATGAGAACTTTGAGGAACTTAATGGCGATGTAGAATTTAAGAATGTTACCTTTAAGTATCCTGATGGTGAAGAGATAGTACTTGATAATTTTAATCTCAAGGTACAAAAGGGACAGAGCGTAGCCATAGTAGGTGAGACAGGTGCAGGTAAGTCCACACTTGTAAATCTCGTGTGCCGTTTCTTCGAGCCGACCAGTGGACAGGTCCTGATTGATGGTCGTGACGCCAAGGAGAGATCGCTTAAGTGGCTCCACAGTAATATAGGATATGTGCTTCAGACTCCGTATTTATTCTCGGGCACGGTGAGAGATAATCTAATATACGGCAAGGAGAATGCTACAGAAGAAGAGATAATGGATGCTTTGAACAAAGTGGGGGCAGACAGAATTCTTGGCAAGCTTGAGAATGGATTGGATACCGAACTTGGTGAGGGCGGAGACTTCTTGTCAACCGGTGAAAAACAGATTTTGTCGATAGCAAGAGCACTGCTTGCAGATCCTAAGATACTTATCCTGGATGAGGCTACCAGTTCAGTGGATTCTGTCACCGAGAGTGCTGTTCAGCAGGCAATAGCAACAGTAACTGAGGAGAGAACTTCATTTATTATCGCGCACAGATTGTCTACCGTTGTCGGAGCAGATACTATACTTGTGGTGGCGGATGGTAAAATTGTTGAGCGCGGTAATCATAAGGAACTGATGAAGAAAAAGGGCGAGTATTACAACCTTTACATGAGACAGTTCGAGGAGCTCGAGACCTGGAAGGCATCGAAGAGTATGTGATTTTGATGCACGAGACAGGCGCTGGCTGTGAACATTGGTTTATTTTCAAATATTTGCGAAAGAAATGCGTAGAATTCTTGAAACCAAAAGATAATAATAGAGAAGCAAAAGCATAAATAATACTAAAATGAAAAATTTTCAGGGGGTAAAGTAATGCAGATTTATGTAGATGTGAATGCATGCAGAAGCGGTAACGGTTCCAAACTGTCACCCTTCAAAACAATTAACGAGGCGGCAAGAATTGCCATGCCCGGAGATGAAGTGCTGGTAGCACCCGGTGTGTACAGAGAGTACATCAATCCCAAGAATGCCGGACGAGAGGATGCCAGAATTGTGTATCGCTCAATCGAACCATTGGGAGCAGTTATCACCGGTGCTGAGATTGCTGATGATTGGACACTTGTAGAGGGGACTACGTATGTGACCAGAGTACATAACAGTATATTCGGTGCGTACAATCCCTATATTCAGGAGGTTGAGGGTGACTGGTATTTTGCCGACAACCATATGCACACCGGTTCTGTATATGTAAATGACAGAATGTTCTACGAGGCAGCTACTCTTGAAGAGTGTATCAAGGGTGAGAGATTCGAGGGAAGCTGGGAGCCTGAGTTTTCTATTTATAAGTGGTATTGTGAGCAGGATAAGGAAAAGAATGAGACCGTAATCTATGCTAACTTCCAGGACCTTGATCCTGCCAAGAATAAGGTAGAGATTGCTGTAAGAAGAAACTGCTTTATGCCTACAGAAAAGTACATCGGATATATTACACTTTCCGGCTTTAATGTATGTAAGGCAGCAACCACATGGGCACCTCCCGCTGCATATCAGGACGGTATGATCGGCGCTCACTGGTCAAAGGGATGGATAATCGAGGATTGTGATATTTCCGGATCTAAGTGCTGCGGTATTTCATTCGGTAACTATTCTCAGGAAAATAATGATAATTTCTTCTTCCATAATCATGTTAAGAGCCCTACACAGATGGAAAGAGATGCTGTATGCCGTGCTCAGTATGACGGATGGACCAAGGAGACAGTTGGTTCTCACATTGTAAGACGTTGCCATATCCACCACTGTGAGCAGACCGGTATCGTTGGAAGAATGGGCTGCGTATTCTCTACTATCGAGGATTGTCATATTCACCACATTAACTGCATGCAGCAGCTTGGTGGCGCAGAGATTGCGGGTATCAAGTTCCATGCAGCGATTGATGTTACATTCAGAAGAAATCATATTCATCACACATGGATGGGTATTTGGACTGACTGGGAGGCACAGGGAACCAGAATTACCGGCAACCTTCTTCATGACAACCAGCCTCCGGCACATATCAAGCTTAAGCCCGATAACTTTAACCAGGACCTTTTCGTAGAGGTTGGTCACGGACCTATTCTTATTGATAATAATATTCTTCTGTCAGAGTGTGCACTTCGTATCCCTACTGAAGGCGTTGCAATGGTACATAACCTTGTGTGCGGTTCATACACAATGGTAGGTTGGGGAGTTGACAGTGTAATCAACGGACAGCGCGAGCCCAGATACACTCCTTATCACATTCCTCACAGAACTGAAGTTGCAGGATTTATGACCATCCTTCACGGTGACAACAGATTCTACAATAATATATTCACTCAGAGATTCCCTGTACCCGATGATTTCCTTGAGGGCTGGGATATGAGCAGAAATGCCAACAACTTTGAGGTTGGTACACACGTATGGAATGAGTACCCTGTTTATGAGGATTGGATTGAGCTTTTTGACCTTGGCAAGAGAAGACCTGACATGGGTAAGCTTGCAACCGGTCACTTCGGACATCTTCCTGTATGGATTGACGGTAATGCATATTTTGCCGGAGCTCAGGCTTTTGATAAGGAAAAGAATAAGCTGGTATCTGCTGATGAGGTTAAGATTGAGCTTTGCTGTGATGGCGATAAGTGCATCTTAAAGACAAATGCATATGACCTTATCAAGGACTTTAAGGTTACTCAGATTGACAGTGATGTCCTCGGCAAAGCATTTGAGCCCGACGAGAGATATGAGAATCCTGACGGAACACCTATCACCCTCAATGAGGACTATGCAGGTAACAAGCGTGGACTTAATATTGTTCCCGGACCCTTCGCTGCATGCAATCCCGGCAATGAAGCAGGCGAGTATGTAGTATTTAATAAGCTCGCAATCGAATAAGTGTATAATCAAATAAGCACAAAAGCGCGACAGTTGATCTGCCGCGCTTTTTATTTAATAAGAAATACAGAAGAATTTCTTATTAAATAACTCCCTTTTTACAAAAGTGTGTCTATATACTAAACTTCAATTTCGTGTTCGCTCTGGTTTCCTACATTTCAAAATTTTTGACATACAAGAACAATGTTTGATTTTCAGCGGAATAATCATCTGCAGGTATCATATCCATTGCAACTTGCTTAAAGCCATCAGAATATTTTCTTCTGTATTGAATACTAATAGATGTTTTACCTTCATTAAAATATTTTCTTAAATATTTCAAATCAGTTTTTTCTAAATATTTAACTAGGTCATCTTCGTGAACTTGTCCTGATTCACCAAATGAACGCAACCATTCCGAAATACTACTCTTTGCAAATCCTTTTTCCTTTGTTTGCTCTGATACATCCATATTTACAATTGAGTACGTATCATCTGTAATGTTTATCTTAAGAATCTTTGTATAAAGATTACATAGTGCCCTGTGAGCATCAGCTTGTCCTCTTCTGTCTATACCTTTTTTCTTGTAATATGCAGATTTAGTTTCATACATATGCTTATCAGCAAGCGAAGCAACTTCAAAAATTGATAGTCCCTGTACTTCCTCTGCCGTTACATATCCAAAAGACACAGAAAGACTATCTACTAACTTACCTTTCCAATTCTTTACTTCATTCTCAAATTCGGAAAATATTGTCTCTAAATCATGTTTATCGATATGTAAAATGATAGTGAACTCATCACCACCCATTCTATATATCTTACCATATGGACTGAAGCATTTTTGCATGCACTGTGATGCACCTAAAATAATTTCATCTCCAGCTTCATGGCCAAGTGAATCGTTAACTACCTTAAGACCATTAACATCTAATGACATATATACAAGATCACTTGGATACTGGCCATCAAATAGTGCCACATCCTCTGAATAAGCTTTTCGATTTAATACTCCCGTAAGTCCATCTGTAATTGATGCTTTACGCATAATTTTCTCACCGATAATGCTTGCATGTAAGTCCTCTTGGATAACAACTACATATACAATCAAAAATGCAACAAGAGCAGCAACATAAGTAAAAATCAGCTGTTCATTTATGAGTACTATTATCATTGCAATAATTGGTGGTAGAAAATATAAGGCTACCGATATGACAAATTTCTTTTCTAGGTGCTTTCTATGAATAAAGACAACACATAGGAAATATACGACAACAACAAACTGTGCTATTCCAAGATAATTATTCAATACGCCATATACAGTTTTTCCATTTTCGATTCGATACAAGGCACCGCTATACGCCCCATATACAACATACAGCACATCAAGAAATGCCACAGCAAAAACGATTCTGGCATATACCTTTGAAAAGTCACATTTTTCTCTAATTCGCTCTGTAATATAATACACAAATGCCGTAATAATAAAATCTGCACCTATATATGAGAATAGGTTAGTGTAAAAAAGAATTACATCATTTCCCCTAAAATCATCCATAATAAATGACGTACCATCTGCCACACTAAAAAAGACAAGGAATATAATTCCCCAAATCAAAGGCCTATTTTTCTTTTTCTTTTGCTCCTTGGTTGACAGTATCGCACATAGTATTACTATTGAAATTAATGCACACGCAAAATCTGTTCCCGCTATAAATAAATTCATATAATCAGTCCATTTCTATTAATTTCACCCAAGTATATATTACCAAACACCATATTTATAGTAAATATAATCTAAATCACGCTATATCAATATTACTTATAAAATAGAGCATCAACATCCGAATGTTTATATTGTATTGTACCGGTAATGCACATAAAAA
>DCIR01000023.1:0-7657 GCA_002317155.1 Lachnospiraceae bacterium UBA1721 | reverse complement strand
AACTGGAATTTTATCTGTCTATATTATAAAACACACAAATGTAAAAAGGGAGTTAAATAAAAACGCTCTGCGAGGATCGCACTGCGGCGGATAGGAAGATGTCGATAAATTGACCCGCCGCAGGCGGAGAATCTCGCAAGCGAGATTCTATTTTACATAAAATATTTAGTAAATTTGAATGAACGACAGATGGGTTGTGTATTGTGACTAAAAAGCAAAAGCATATCGAGGGCAAAATGGCTAAAAAAGTATACATATTATACAATTTTGGATGCGAAATTACGCAAAAGAAGGGACAAAAAACGTTTTCATACTATGCAAATGTTAATAAAAACCGTGAAAAAATGTCCAAATTTTGAACATTATGTAAAAAATATGCTTTAATAAGTAAAATGTTTACATTTACTTACATATGGTTTTGAAGGAAAATGTATTTGAAATAAAGGAGAGGACTCTCTTTATTTCCGACAGAGGTTGATATGAAAAAGATAAGTAGATTCGTAGCTCTTTCGTTGATGATGGCAATATGCTTTTGCATGATTGGATGCGGAGAGAAGGATAAATTCTTTGGCAAGTGGACTTATAACTATGATACAGAAAAAGTAATCATTGATTTTAAGACCGGCGGCAAAGTTGATTACAAAGGTACTGCTTATACATACGTTGATAAAGACGGTGTGTTGGAATTTTCATCTAAGGATGAAACCTTTGAACGCAAATATAAGTTTGACGGCGATGTGATGTATGTATATGAGCCTATGACTTATCATTACCAGGGTGAAGGCGATGCGGACGGACTGATTGGTTACTGGCTCGCTGACAACGGTAGATCAAATTACGAGTTTACTACTGAAGGAACCTTCAGAGAAGACAGTTATATACCGGGTCGTTATTTCGTTAATGAAGAAGAAGGAACTATTCTTTGCATATATAACGATCAGTATTATGACACAATTATTTATTATGTACTTGATGGCAATACACTTACGGTTGAATATCCGTGGGCGATGCTCAAGAAACAGTAATATTCCAAGTGGTATTTATAGTCGTTGAATTTCAATGGCTGTTAAATATAAAACATGCGGATTTGGGTCGGTACCACCCGAATCTGTGTAAATAAGGCAGGTGCCGAATTTTCTTGTAATTTTCATAAGGAGGAGAAAAACACAATGAAAATGAAAAAGTTTGCTTCAGTTTTGCTTGCTGGTGCAATGGTAGCTACTATGGCTGGATGTACTTCAACCGAGACTCCTGACAACAGCAACACCGGTGCTGGAAGCACCACTAACACTACCACCCCTGATGGCGGATCAACTGCTACTGGTGATCAGGTAAATCTTACCATGTGGTGTATCGCTACCGAGTCTGACTCTAACCGTCACTCATATGAGGCTGCTATTGCAGACGTAACTACTCAGCATCCTGAGATCAACTTCACTTGGGAAGCATTTGAGAACGAGTCTTACAAGACTAAGATCAAGGCTGCAGTTGCTGCAGACGAGATGCCTGACATCTTCTTCACTTGGTCATGCGCATTCCTTGGCGACTTCGTTGCACAGAACAGAGTATATTGCCTTGATGAGGCTTACACAAAGGTTGCTAGCGAGCTTCCTGAGTCTATGATGGGTAACTCTACATATGATGGAAAGCACTATGGTGTTCCGCTTACTATGAACATCGTTGGTCTCTTCGCTAACATGGAGCTCCTTGAGTCAGTTGGATACACTGAGATCCCTGGAACTTATGACGATTTCATCGCTTGCTGTGACGCTCTTAAGAGCGCTGGAATCATTCCTTTCGGTTGTGCAGGTAAGGAGACTTGGTGTGTAACTGAGTATCTTGAGTCTGTAATCGAGAAGAACTGTGGTGCTGATGTTCTTAACGACATCTTCCTTGGAAGAGCAACTTGGGACAATGCACAGGTTGCTGAGTCAGTAGATATCTTCCAGGAGCTTGTTGCTAATGGATACTTCGATCCCGCTGGTACTGCACTTTCAAACGATGAAGTTAAGGCTAACTTCATGGCTGGTAAGTATGCATTCTACATGAATGGTACTTGGAACTGTGCAGACTTCGCTGCAGACGAGAACTTCTTCTCTAAGGTTAAGGTTGGTGAGTTCCCTGTAATCAACAGTGGCGCAGCTAAGCTTGGACAGCTTATCGGTGGACCTTCTGATACTCTTGCAGTAGCAGCTTCTTCACCTAACGCAGCAGTAGCAGCAGACTTCACCTTCGAACTTGGACGTCTTATCTGCAAGTACGGCTACCTTGATGGATGTGGTCTTCCTGCATGGTCTGTAAACTATGATGATAGCGAAGTTAATGGTCTTACCCAGACTGTAGCTTCTATCTGCGCACAGGCTGATGCTTATGTTCTCTTTGGTGATACCGCTATGAACGCTGAAGATGCAGCTGTATATCTTAGCTATGTAGCTAAGGTTTATGGTGGTGAGGTTGATGGCGCTGAGTTCATCTCTGGCCTCGCTTCAGAAATCAGATAATTAACCTTTTAATTAAGGTAACAGTAACAATTTTGGCGGTCCTTCGAAACTTCGGTTTTACGGAGGACCGCTCTTTTTATGGATGGTGTTGAGCTTATGAAGAAAAAGGTTTTTACCGGAGTAAACGTCTTTCTGTTTCTTTTGCCTGCTCTAATTTTATTTATTGGCTTTTTGATTCTTCCTATAATTACATCAGGGTACTATAGCTTTTTGGATTTGAACTTAAGAAACCTGAATGATCCCAAGGTTTTCTGTGGATGGGATAACTATCGCTATGTTTTTTCTGACACTTTGAAACTTGGTAAGGCTATTGTTAATGCTTTGATTCTTGCAGGCCTTTCTGTATTTATCCAGCTTCCTATTTCGTTGTTGCTGGCTCTCGTCCTCGGACGCGGAATTAAAGGAGAGAGACTTTTCCTTTCAATATTTTTTGTTCCAGTTTTGATTTCGACAATTATCATTGGTCAGTTGTTTATCAAGATTTATTATCCCGGAGATGGTATCTTGGCACAGCTTCTTGATTCAATTCATTTGGCAGCGCCTAAAGGATACGTATTTAATCCGAGTGATGCAATTCAGCCTGTTGAATGTACGCGCGCATTGTGCTTCTTCAAGGGTAAAGATCATATTACCTTGCATCAGCAGATTGGTATTTGGTTAAACAACGCCGATGCTGCGGCAGTAGCTGCCGGTACTAAGAAGTTCGCTACTGAACAGTATCCAGTTCAGTGGCTTGGTAGTAAATATTTACAGCTTGGATGCTGCTTCATTCCTATTTTGTGGCAGTATGTTGGTTATCACATGCTTCTCCTTTACGCAGGAGTTAAGAGCGTTCCTCCGGAATTACGTGAGGCTGCAAAGCTTGATGGTGCTACTGATGGACAGATTAACAGATACATCGTTATTCCTCACATCAAGTCAATTATCAAGATTTGTGTTATCTTTGCGGTTACCGGTTCACTTAAGAGCTTCGATTTGTTCTTCTCAATGTTGAACGGTCAGGTTGGAACCGCAGCGGACGTGCCCGGTACATTGCTGTATAACCAGATGTTTAATGCAAATAATTATGGTACAGGTAGTGCTATCGCAGTAATGTTGATTGTAATGTGCTTTGCATTTGCATTAATAATCAGTGCAATCTTTAAGAAGGAGGACTAAAAAATGGATAATAATGAATCAATTAACAAAATAGGCCTCCTCCCTAAAATTTTGATGTATATTCTTCTTGCTTTTTGGACTGCAGTAAATATTTTCCCTATTTACTGGATGTTCACATTCTCATTGAAGAGTAACAACGAATTATTTGGTATCGGAGAGCCAATGAACTTAATTGGTCTTCCCAGAAAATGGCTTTGGGGTAACTACGCAAAAGCTGTTCAGACCGGTAATCTCGGTGGCAACTTCTTTAACAGTATTCTTATTTCCGCAGCAGCTATTTTGATTGTACTTATTGCATCACTTATGGCTACTTACGGAATGACCAGAATTGAGTGGCGCGGCAGTGAATTAATGAACAGATTCTTCATGTTGGGACTTACAATTCCCCTTCATGCTTCATTGATTCCTGTATTCCTTGCTATGTCTAAGATTGGTATGACCAATATGAGAATGGCACTTATTATCCCTTATGCAGCATTCTCACTGTCAATGGGTATATTGATCAGTGCAGGATTCATGGAAGATATTCCTAAGGATCTTGATGAAGCGGCTAAGATTGACGGATGCGGTGTATGGAGAACATTTATAACAATTACCGTTCCCCTTATGAAGCCTGCAGTTTCTACTGTTGGTATTTACACCTTCCTTCAGTGCTGGAACGAGTTCATGTTCGCGAGCGTTCTCTACAACTCAAGCAAGGGTAAGACACTTCCTGTAGGTGTTAAGGACTTGTTTGGTCAGTATACTACTGATTGGGGTCCGATCGGTGCTGCACTCGTAATTGCTACCTTCCCTACATTGATTATCTATGTAATATTCTCTAAGAATATTCAGGAATCATTCATTGCCGGAGCAGTTAAGGGCTAATTTATAAGTATTTTCAAACCACCGTGGCAGATATCTGCTTCGGTGGTTTTTTTTGCGTTTCTTATGTATAATAATGGTACACTTGTTATAAAGTGCGCAGAATCAGCTAATTTTACCGGAGAGGTGTTATGTCTGCTGTTAAGAAAAGAAAATCCCTGAATTCAGGATTAATTTTAATATTGATTACTGTATTGGCATTGATTGTTGTTACTTTTCTTGTATCAACTTCTTTTGTCCTCGATAAGACAAGATATGATTATGAGATGAGAGAGTCGGAGACAATGATCAACGGTGTGGCCGGAAGTGTATCGGCAGGTATCGGTACCTTTAAGAATCTGTCGCGACTGGTAATGCTCAATGATGAGGCAGTAGTATTCCTGAGAGCCGATAGGGCAACGCCCGGTAACATAAATGATGCCCGCTACGGTGTCATGGACGTTATGAATGCTACGACCAATTTGGACTCCATATTTATTATCAGAAATGATGGCGCATATATGAATACCGGAAAAGGTGTTTATGATGTGGATTTTGAACTTTGGAGAAGTGACGAGTGGAAGGATAGGATTCTAAGCGAACGTGGTGGCGCTATTATTATGATGAATGCCGGCGATGCTGTGAGAAGAACCAATTATGGTTCAATCGTTACAATCGCTCGAGCAATTTATGATATTAACAGTCAGAAGCTTACAGGCATTCTGTTGATGAATTTCTCGACATCACTATTACAGGAAGCTATTGAAAACCAGGGAAGCTCTGCGTTATGCGTTATATCTACAGAAGGAGAATTTCTGGCCGGTAATGAGAGCATAGCTTCTTATATGAGTGAGGAGTTCGTGTCAGATACCATAGTACATACTATGATTGATAATGGTAGCGATAATGCTATGATTTCCGGTTATCGTATTCCTGATACTCCTCTGGTAGTGTTGTGCTATACTGATTCAAAGGTAAGTGTACTTTCAAATACTACCATGTATGCATTGATTTCAATGGGTCTTGTATTTATCGTGGCAATTATTCTTGCGGCGAATTTCATTACCAGAAATATTACAAAGCCGTTATCCGATCTTACCGGAGCGATTGAGAAGACCAAGAAATCCGGATATCTGGAAAAGCTTGATGTAGCTGTTCCCAATAATGAAATTGCTTCATTGAGTGACAGCTATAACGGAATGGTGGAACATGTAAATCAGCTTTTTGAAGAACTTATCGAAAAAGAAAAATCTGTCCAGCGTGCAGAAATGCGAGTACTTCATGAGCAGATAAAACCTCACTTTTTGTACAACTCGATGGAAACAATCGGTTATATGGCGCTTAATGACGGTGCGACGGATGTACATGAAGCGCTTGAAACATTGGGAAGCTTTTACCGCAATTTCCTGAGCAAAGGTGACCGTGATATTCCGTTATCGAGGGAAATCAGTATTATAAAAGATTATTTGTCTATTCAAAAACTTCGCTATGGAGATATAATTATAGACGAGTATGATGTTGCTGATGATGTTAAGGACTGGCAGATACCAAAGTTATTATTGCAGCCGTTGGTAGAAAATTCCATATATCATGGAATAAGACTTAAAGGTGAAGCCGGAGTGATTAAAATAACCGGTTATGCTGAGGATGGAAATCTTCATCTTATTGTCTACGACAGCGGTCTTGGTATGGAACAGGAAGTAATAGAGAGACTGTTGTCAACGGATGCGAGTGATGACAGTGCTAACAAAGATATCAGCGGGCCTGATGCCGCGAAGAAACTTCTTTCGGGATTTGGCTTGAGAGGTACAATAGAAAGAGTAAGATATTTCTGCGGAAGGGATGATGTAGTAAAAATCCGCAGTGAACTTGGGGAATATGCCGAGATTGAGTTTATCATTCCGGCTCGTGAGAATTGATAAAAACGAGGGATAAAGAATGTATAGAGTAATGCTTATAGATGACGAAGAGTCAGCAAGAAAGCTGATGAGAGCCTCTATAGATTGGAAAGCTCTGAATATGGAAGTTGTAGGGGAAGCTGCAAGTGGAATCGAAGCAATTAACACAATTGATGATGTTAAGCCTGACATAGCATTTGTGGATATCTCGATGCCGTTTATGAACGGTATTGAATTTACCGAGATTGCGGCCAAAAGATATCCTCACTTAATCATAATTATAATGACTGCTTTTGATGAGTTTGAGTATGCGAGAAAATGCGTAAGCCTTCCCGTGTTTGAGTATATGCTTAAACCTATCAAGAGAATCGAGGTTACAGAGGTACTCCAAAAGGTTAAGAATCAGTTGGATGCCAATCCCAGAAATAATGACTACGACAGCGATGATTCAGGTAATGAACCTGACGAGTCACCTGTAGAACAGATCAAGAATTATATCAAGGATAACTATAAGGATTCTAAGCTCAATCTTACTGATATATCTGTTAAGTTTGGATTCTCTTCAAGCTATCTGTCTAGAAAGTTCAAACAGGAAACAGGAATGAACTTCGTAGAATATCTTACGGAGTGTCGTATGGAAAAAGCTAAGCAGCTTGCGATTGCCAACAAGAAGATGTTTGCTGTTGCCAATGAAGTAGGTATTCCTGACCCGAACTACTTCGGAAGATGCTTTAAGAAATATACCGGACTCAGCTATTCTGATTATGTGAAGAGCCTGGAGTAAGGTTGATTTGATACCGGATAATTAAGTGTACTCTTTTTATATTTGCGTGTTTATGTATTGACAGATAAATTTGCTGTTTTGTGAGCTCTTCAGCAAATATTTAACGCGGATGAATCGGCTTGCTGCCACGGGTCGCTGCGCAGACAGCTTCTAATGCTGCAAAATCGCCCTCCGCACAACGAAAACTAAACTCGCTCGCTCACTGATGTGAGCAAGCTCGGACAATTAGTTTTCTCAAATCGGCAGTCTTGGATGACAGCCGATTTGTGTGCTGCATGCTCTTTATCAGCAAAGAAGCTGTAACTGCTCGCTTTACGGGCAAGCAAGCTGATAACATCCGCTGTTATATAGTTTGCGTGTAACTGACAAAATGTAACCTTATTAAATGTACATGAACTATGGCAAGTAAATACGTGGGCGAAGCGCTAGAATATCTCTGCAAGAGACATTAAAGCGAGCAGTTGCAGATGACG
>DCIR01000042.1 GCA_002317155.1 Lachnospiraceae bacterium UBA1721 | reverse complement strand
ACGATTATCATCGTGGCTGTTTTTTTCTCTCTTTTAACAAAAGTGTATCCATATTGCAGATTCACAGATTTTTGCTCCGAAATCTATTTATAAACTCCCTTTTTACATTTGTGTGTTTTATAATAGACAGATAAAATCTTATTTTCCATTCGTTAGGAGGATATTACTAATGGAAACTGTAGAAACTAATAGATTACATATGCGTCGACTCATGCCTGATGATTACAAGGCAATGGCAGCATGGGATATGGACGAGCGCGTATATAAATACCTGTTGGGTTCGGCATGTAAAACAGTTGAAGAACCGCTGGTGTGGTTACCTAAAAAAGACCCTAATTCTAAAACTAATATATTAATGCTTGTTACAGACAAAAGCGATGGACATGCTGTTGGAATATATGCCTTAAATTACATCCAAGAGCATGATTCTTATTCATTATCGTATGTTAATCGTTACGATGATTGGGGGAAGGGATATACTGTAGAAGGCATGAAAGCGCTAATAAATCATGCGGTTAAGGTATATGGAGCACGCAAGTTTGAAGGTGAGTGTGCCAAGGAAAACTTAGGCAGTGCGAGAGTCATGCAAAAATTAGGTATGGTATATGCTCATGACTCTTCATATACAAAAAGCGATGGAAGTAAAACATTTGAATCAGAAGTTTATACGCTTTCGATCGATTAGGAAATCTTGCTATTTTCGAAATTAATCTGAACCAAAGGAGGTAGTGATATGAATCATATAGGTACAAAAAGATATGAGACAGAAAGATTAATATTGCGTCCATTCGTCGAAAGTGACGCCCAATCAGTTTTTGAAAATTGGGCATCAGATGATGAAGTAACCAAATATTTGACTTGGCCTACGCATTCTAATGTAGAGGTATCTCGTTGGTATGTGAATTACTGCATTCAAGAGTATTCGAAAACGTCTAGCTATCAGTGGGGAATAGAGCTAAAAAGCACTCATGAGCTTATTGGTAATATCTCTGTAGTAAGTTCAATAGATGAGCTGGAATGCATGGAACTTGGATGGGTTATTGGAAGAAAAATACTGGGGTAAGGGATACACACCTGAAGCAGCAACAAAAGTGCTTGATATTTTATTTGATGAAGTAGGAGCAAACTGTGTATATGCAGGGCATGATGTAAACAATACAAAGTCTGGAAGAGTTATGCAGAAAATAGGAATGAAGTACGAAGGAATATTACGGCAGTTTGGAAAAAATAATCAAGGAATTGTTGATTGTGCTCGATATTCGATGATAAAGGCTGAACGTTAAATCTAATTTTGCTGTCTAGACATATATATGAAAATATGGTAAGTTACAAATGATATTAGGCGGAATGCTTGATCCACGCTTGTTAGGGAAAATTCTTAACAAGCGTTTTTTATTTGTAAAAACGAAGGAGGTATTAAACTTATGAAATATTATAGGGTGCATTCAGAGGACATTGCCTATTTGACACAACAGCCCAGGGGTATTTTTACAGCAATTTATAAGTTGGTTGAGGCGAAAATTTTGTCAGAAGATGAGGAAAAAGAATATTGGAGAAATAGAGAGTATTTTGAGAAGGAATTACCAGTTCCACCTTTTTATGAAAACGGCAATCCTCAAAATGCCATCACTTGGTTCAAGGATACAGAAGATGGAAATAGAATATATCAGGAAATGGAGTTCTACAGAAATATGGCGTCCAAATATGGACTAAAGTTGCTAATGACTGAATGTGAAGAAATTCCGGGAGATATAATTTATGAGGACGATTATCAAATCGCGGTAATAAATCAGAAAAAAGATTTGAAAACAAGAGTAACATCAGTATGTTAATAAAATTCTTGTAATTCTGAATCATCAGCGACTTCATATGCCGTGTATTCATGATCAAACTCATAACCGAGCTTTTCAGCCAATCGAACCGAATTCATATTCTGCGCATCCCAGCTTGGATAAAGCCCTTCTTCCAGACAACTTAAAATAAGTGCCGAACATACAATTGTCGCCAGATGATTTCGTCTCTCATCCGGTATAGTGTCCACCTCGATTTCAATACCCTCGAGATATCGTGTATAGGATGAAGCTCCTGATACAATCTTGTCATCCTTGGTTATAACCATACCTCTTCCAATCGCCAAATAACGATCTTTATTTTCAAAAGATGAAACAAAATCTGCTGTAACAGGATTATCCAAACATTTATCATATATGTCCGCATCAATCCTTTTCAGCTCATACCCTTCAGGCAACCTACAGACATTATTTCTTAATGCTTCCTCATTAAATATCGTATTCTTTTTAATTGCATATCTTGTAACACGTTTCTCTGTCCCAAAACACTCTTCAATAAGTTTTGCCCATGCCTCGTTTTGCGGAACCATGATAACAAATCCATCCGGTTTGTTAATGACAAGTTCTTTTTCCGGCTCGCCTGCATAGAATCCAAAGCAGCCAGCATAAGCAAACGCCGATTTAGGATTGTCTATATCTGTGACATAAATCTTACCCATTACCTTTTGTATGCATGAATAAATCAACGTCTCATTCCATCCATCAAATATATGCTTAACTTTGCTTGTATCTTCCAATTCATATATCATTTTTCAATCATCCTCTAACAGCTGAATACTTCATCCACGCCATCGACTCCATATTTTGAAGCTATATCCTTAAGTCCGGACTTTATCTCATCCCTGCTAAAATCATGTGCCTCCAAAAAATCATCTGACTTATCATTTAAGTATGAATAAAATAATATAATCTTCCCTTACAAATTCTTAGCTTACGGATTACCAGACCTGACTTCCGAGTCACCGGGCCCGTCTTATAATTTTCTGATTATGAAAAGAACACAACCTTGCGATTGTGTTCTTTTATTCTCTCATCAGCTGTCGCGCATCTTCTTTCGATCCACCTTACCCATATTGGTCATTGGAATGGTGTCTATGAAATAATATTTTGTAGGTCTGCTGTATGCCGGATAGAATTCCTTCATCAGTGCTTTAACCTTCTTTTTAACACTGTGACGCTTCATTACCCCGGCGCTACTGTCATCAAGTTCCAGATAACAGCATATCTTCTCACCCGGTTTATTTTTTCCTCTGCGTTTTCCGATTATCGCACAGTTTTTAACATCACTGCATTTTCTTACAGTATCCTCAATAGGCTTAGGTATTATCTTGGTTCCGTCTTTGATAACTATTATGTCTTTGGCACGATTCTTGAAAAAGATAAATCCATCTTCGTCAATGTAACCGATATCCTCAGCCACAAACCATCTGTCACCACGATCATCATATCTGAATACACGAGCCTCTTCATCCTTATTAAGCTCATCATAACCCGGTATCAGGTTACCGCCCATGCAAATAATTCCTTCCTGACCTATCGGCAAACGAACCAGCTCATTACGCTCAGCAAACGCTTCTTCATCGATAACCATGAATTCCATCTCGGGATAAGGTATTCCGACACTGCCCTGCTTATATGCACCATACTGCGCAACCGATCCTACCGCAGTATTTTCACTTGCCGAATATCCGCACGATATGTGATCTATCTTACCCAGGCGTTTGAACATATCATTGAGCTTACCTTCTATCTCATACGGCACACTGTCACCGCCGACGATAAAGACCTTAAAGCTACTCAAATCTTTTATACCGCTATTCAACAATCCCAGGGCGAACATCGGAGAAACCATTGCCAACTGTGGTTTGATTTTCTCAATCAGCTCTACCATCTGATAAGGTCGTAAAAACATAACAGGCGAAACAATCATACCCGCACACAACGGCCAGATCATACCCACTAATCCAAAGAAAGCCCACTTAGGCATAAAGTCCAAAGCTCTGTCTCCACGCTCCATCTTGTTACGACTGTTAAGATGCTGCTTAGCCAACAGGTTAAGCATATATTCCGAAGCCTCAACCTTCTTGGGTGCTGCTCCGGATGTTCCAGAAGACTGTGCTATGACAAAGCCATCTCTTGGAGACTTAAATCTCATCTCAGGAGTAAAATCAGAATCCGCAGCCAGCTCCAAAAATCTTGTAAGCTTAATAGCCTTCACATCATCATAGGTAATTGAATCTGCTTTTGCATTATATAAAATATTGGTCAAATCCTTACTAAGCTGATTATTGCTCTGTGCCGGAACATGAACAACAACAATATGCTCAAGCTCTGTATTTGCATACAGAAATTCAACCAATTCGTTGCTGCATACAAGATCTCCTATAAACAAGAGCTTAGATTTAACCGCATTGATATTACCTGCAAGTGTCTCAGGCGTAGAATTTCTAAAATCAAGCATATTAATTCTGCAGCCAAGATAACTTGCTCCGTATATAAGCTCATATGTTTCAGGCATTGTAAGCATAACCCCGGTAACAACATAGTCCTTACTGTTGACTCCCAGATTATACATACCCTTACCGAATTCTCTGCTCAGGCTTAATAATTCACCTCTGGTAATAATTTTACCAAAAAAATCTACCGCCGGCTCATCATCGGAATAATCTGAATTAATATCCTTCATAAAATCATATATAGATTTTTCCAGATCATATTCCTTAAAATTCTCTTCAGTATAATACTTTAACCACGGTTTTTCTTCTGCCGGAATCATTTTATTTTCCCCTTAGTAGCGTTATAATTAATGCATTAATCGAATTATATCACATTTTTGAAAAAATTTTTAACTTTCTGTTGACAGTTCAGTTTATTTTAGATAGAATAACAAAGTCGGTTTTGAGCGACAAATGTGTCCGTAGCTCAGCTGGATAGAGCAACGGCCTTCTAAGCCGTGGGTCGGGGGTTCGAATCCCTTCGGGCACATTTCACCGTAAGGTGCTTATGGTGGGTATAGCACAGTTGGTTAGCGCGTCAGATTGTGGTTCTGAAGGTCGAGGGTTCGAATCCCTCTACCCACCCGCATTTACATATTAATCGCCGATTACAGGTCGCCGGGCCTTTCCTAGGGCTATCGCCAAGCGGTAAGGCACAGCACTTTGACTGCTGCATCTCGGCGGTTCGAATCCGCCTAGCCCTGTTTTTTATGGGACACTAGCTCAGTCGGTAGAGCACTTGACTTTTAATCAAGTTGTCACGGGTTCGATTCCCGTGTGTCTCACTCTTCAAGAAATACAGTAAAATAGCCTATTTGCTTACTAATCCCCATAAACACTACGTTTGTGGGGATATTCTTTTGCAATTATATTGCCCAACTCGGCAAGATATTGCCCACTCAGGCAAGACTTTGCTCAAGAATTTATCCCCAATTTATCCCCAGGTTTGATATATTCTCATATAGTGTGAAATACACTTCTTCTGCAAGTTTATCCTCTCGCATTTTCTTCTTAATCTCTGTCACTTCAACATAGTAATCGAAGTCACGTTTCACCTGGTCAATCAGTTCTTCCGCTTTTGCACGAAACCAAATACCATATGCTTTGTCGTTAGAATACTCAACTAACTTTTTAGCCATATCTATCTCATCTAATAGCACCGATGTCATATTACTAATATAACTCATATCGTTCTCCCTTC
>DCIR01000073.1 GCA_002317155.1 Lachnospiraceae bacterium UBA1721 | reverse complement strand
AAATGCAAGACTACAACACTATCATCGGCGTAATTCAAATGCGCCAAAATAACTGCACGCTGCAAAGTATTCAGGACAGATATCATATCGGTTCTGGTACTGTACAGCTCATTCTCAATCGTTTTAATGACTCTGGATTTACTCTTGAGCAATTAAAACCTATTGAGCCAAAATCTGTGGAGGAACTTTTTTATCCTCCTGAAAATCTTATGCGGAAGTCTCTTCCGATGCCTGATTTTCAAATGTATTATGACCGTATTCATGCTAAAGGCAGTAAGGTAAATGTGTCTTATTGCTGGATGGATTACAAAAGTAGCCACCCTGATGGATACGAGCAAACTCAGTTTTATGAATTATACAATCGTTTCGTCTCAAAGAATTATGGTCATCAGGACGTTAAGATGCCTGTTGAGCGAGTCCCTGGCGAAAAGATGTATATCGATTGGGTTGGAGATACTCCAGCATTGTTAACAGATCCTGAGACTGGTGAAATCAAGGATGTTCATATCTTTGTTACCACACTTGGTCTTAGTAGCTTGATATATGCGGAGTTATTCCTTGATGAAAAGCTTCAAAGCTTTATTACTGGAACTGTACACGCACTTGAATTCTACGGTGCTATACCTAAATATCTCGTTCCAGATAACTTAAAAACTGCTGTAACTAAACATACGAAAGATGAGCTGATTCTTCAGTCAGCCTATTCTGACCTGGAAGATTTCTATGGAACTATTGTACTTCCGCCACCGCCACGTAAGCCCAAGGGCAAACCTACGGTTGAAAATCATGTCAGATATCTTGAAACTCATCTTGTTGAAAAGCTAAGAGAAAAGATTTATACATCTCTAGAAGATTTGAATGCTGATACTAAAAAGATAGTAGCAGTTCTCAACTCTCGGCAAATGCAAAACAAGAATTATTCAAGGCAGGACATGTTTGATAAGTACGATATAGCGTGTATGAAACCACTGCCAGGCGGATGCTTCACGTTATGCGATTACAAAACAGTCACTAGAATTCCTGATAACTATCACGTTGAGTATGATAACCACTACTACTCAGTAGTTTATACCCATTGTGGTAAGCCTGCAATTATTAAGGCTACTGCGTCTGAAATTCATATCTGTGACAGTTACAACAGATTGATTTGTAAACATAAGAGAGTCTACAGGGATTTTCCTAAATACATCACTGATGACTCACATATGCCAGAATCACATAAATACTATAAAGAGGTCAATCAAAAGGATGGTGCCTACTACAGACGTTGGGCAAATGTATTTGGTCCAAACATGGCTGAATGTATTGACAGAATTCTTAAATCTTCAAAACACGAAGAACAGGCTTACAATTCCTGCGCTGGACTTCTTCATTCTGTGAAGGATCTTCCACATGGAATTGTTGAAGAAACAGCACGCCAATGTATTGAAATGAATTCTTGTAAATATAAGACATTCAAGCAGGTATTGAATCGGAATCTACATAGTAACGTAGTTAATTCCGGTGCACTTCCATCTCATGAAAATATAAGAGGAAAGGACTTCTACAAGTAAGGTGAAACAAATGGCATATATACAAAAATCATATATTTATAATGAACAGCTTGATGCTGAACAAAACTTATTGATTGACCGATTGTTCAAAATGCGACTGTCCCATATGTCAGAAGCATTGGAAAATCAGTTTTTAAATCCTAATTATGAACTTGAAGACTTCTATACCAGAATCGCAGAAGTAATTAACTACGAATGGGATGAACGTCAAACCACCAAGTTCAACAGGTTGCTTAAAAAGGCAACCCTTAAATATCCAACAGCAGATTTTGATGAAGCTATATATGAACCAGACAGAATGCTGGACACACATACAATAGAATTACTTCAGAAATGCGACTGGATAGAAAACAGTAAAAATCTAATAATTACAGGAAGTGCAGGTGCAGGGAAAACACATATCGCTAATGCTTTATGCATCGCAGCACTTCATCAACATAAATCTGTTAAGTACATCAGGGCAAACTCCTTGCTTATGGAAAGTGAGAAAGCTCGAATGAACCGAGAATCTTTGGAGTATACCAATGCAATGGCTGCATATGACCTACTGGTCATTGACGATTTCGGACTCATGGAACTGGACATTGATAAATGCCGAGATTTATTTGAAGTCATTGAAACCAGAGATAGCAAGAAATCTACGATGATTGTTTCACAGCTGCCGGTAGCCAAGTGGTATGAGCTCTTCAAAGAGAACACTTATGCAGATGCCTGCTTAAGCAGGATGACTTCCAAGGCTTTACGCCTTGAGTGTAATGGTCGTGATATGCGACAAGGCTAAAACATAGTCTATAGCTGCACTACGTGCAGTTTGAAGCGGAATGGCATGCCGTTCCTCCGGAACGGTCATGCTGTTTTAGCGGAATATACACTTCCAGTTGGAAACAGTATGAAAAGGAGTTGCACTAATTACAATATCAGCTTGATACATTTCAAAAATTCATGGAATCTACTGGTGCTGAATCCATGCAGAGTCATGTCCATGAAGAGAATCACGAAGAAGAACAAAAGCAGCCTGAAGAAGATAAATCTCAACCAAATAAAAAGGGACAGTCACTGTAATATGACC
>DCIR01000068.1:53208-73099 GCA_002317155.1 Lachnospiraceae bacterium UBA1721 | reverse complement strand
TTTCCGCCACAATGCAATCATATTTCCATAACATAAAAATCCCCGCATATAATTACGCGGGGATCAAATCACTCAATGTAAATATACTACTTGCCGAACATCTGCAATCCAGACTCATAATCTGCCTGCACCGGCAAGTGTAGTTACTCTTCTCTCATCCAGACTCTACTGTCGGTACCGGAATCACACCGGTTCATGCCTTGTATTATCATCGGCTCGCGGACTTTACCGCCGGTAGGGAATCGCACCCATCCCCGAAGAACATATTCAATTACGTAAGGAATTATATTCCTAAACAGTTTTATTTGCAAGTAGCCTGAAATTTATCAAAGCAGACAATCAAAGCACATATCAAAATAATAAATCTACAGCGCTCTCTTCTTCATCCAAAACTGATTCTTCTGCTTCCTCATCCTCATCACCTATATATTCAGGTGAAACAGGAATACCCGGCATACCGATATAATAACCCTGTGCAAGATCAATACCAAAATCAGCAAGCATCTGATACTCAACTGCATTCTCGATTCCCTGTGCAAGTACAGTAGCCCCCTGATTTTTAAGTGCCTCAACCAAGCTCTTAACATACATTTTCTGCTGAATATTATCAGTCATGTATTGAAAAACATGGCGCGGAATAGTCACCACATCCGGATGATAAAACATGACACTCGAGAAGTCCCTAAAGATACCATCACCGAACGCATTGAGTGCACTCTTCATATCATATCTGAGCATCATACGTTCTTTTTCATACCACGCTTCTCTTCCAAGAAACGGATACTCTAAAATATCCACAACGATTCTGGACAAAAATTCCTTACCATATTCGTCAGCCAGTACTCTTGATTCATGAACATTAAGACATTCATTTGGAAAACTGTTGATCTTAAGATATCCCGGCATCTTAAGCTTATGGAACATTTTTACTGCATTAAAAAAAGTATCTACTTCAAGCTGATGAGTTCCACCCATCATCATTCTTGCATTTATAAACGTTTTTGGATCCGTTCCATCCTCAGGTCTAAGCAACGCTTCATAACCAAAAATACTATTCGTTTTTACATTGCGAATTTCCTGAAAAACATATGGAATCGGGTATACATACATTGGTTTAACAACCGACATGTTATACTGTCCTTTCCCACTCTCCGCTTACTTTCTTCGGATTCATGAGGTCAAGATAAAATTGGGCTTGAGCTTCCCGAACCAGCGGATATACCCAAAGCATTCCAATACCCAGCGTCAATATAGCCAGGATATAATAGGGAATGAAGCTAAGTTCCAATCCCAAAAGGCGCCATTTATGCCCCTTCATTTTCTTGCGGCACGCACTAATCACTTCTCCTGACGAATAATCAGAAAAATCATGCATGATAAAATATGACATTTCATATGTCAGAGAAATATATATCGCAAGTATTCCACCGATGAGTATACTGATAACCGCAGCATACAGTGCATACATCTGCTTCGTACCTATATAGTACGAGAGTAATACAGATCCCGGGAGCATTGCCAATCCGATCGATCCGTTAACCCTGCAAGCTATCTGGAGGCTTCGTGAAAAATCCTCTCTGAATCCTGCAAACAAATCAATCGCAGCCGCCTGCGCTTTACAGCCTATTTTAAGATAAAAAAGACTCATTCCGATTGTGAAAATAGCAAGCAGAATATTCAGAACCAAACTGATAATGCCATAGATAATATCCATTACCAAAACAGCACCATCAGAAACCATTCCGGAATTAACAAATATAGCCGTAAGTATCTGGTCAAACGCAGACAAAATCATACTTACAACATAATATATTCCAAAAAATATCAGTACAATGCCAACCGCTCTTGCATAGTTGCCATTCATAAAGCCTTTGGCATCATCTCTTATAGCTGCCACCGACTTATATCTGTTAGTCATTATAAATCCTCACTTTATACAGCATAGTTAACATTCATTCCTGAATACTTAGTTCTGTCTCCGGACTTCATGCTCTGCTGATATGGATTGTCCTCATTGTAATACTTAATCTGAGTATGCGTAGTACCACCCGAAACGTAAGTCCTTCCACATTCAGGACATACTGCCGTATGGATAGATACTGATGCGTTGATAACTTTTCCGTTATCCGTCTCAGCTTTCTTATACGCATTGGAAACGTGTTCCTGCTCATGGCTTCTTACAGCCGATGCGGCAGCATTGGGATCAACATGAGCTGCGGTCTTGAATGATACCATTTCGTCAGAGCCATCCTGATACTTACGTTCCTTGCAGGTCTCACATTCTCCGTTAGGGCCATCACCTTTTCCCTTGATTTTGAGCCCCTTCATCTCCTGCTCTTTTTCTTCCGCATCAGAACCGGGAAGCGCCTTGAGTGCTTCCTTTGCAGGGTCTTTATCGACTCCAAATCCGCCATACATACTTCCGTATGCACTGCCGTAATCACCATATGAAAATGAATTGTTAAATCCTATCATAGGCTTTTCCTCTTAATCACTTCCAAAAAGATTAAACATTTGCTCAAATTCTTCACGGTCCATATCTTCACCGTAAATCATTTTGTATGACTCATTAAATTCATTGTAATAGGTATCGTAGAACGAACCATCCTTAACCATTGTATACATCAGTAATAATGAGTTAAAGGTGATAATTCCGCCTAATACTATTCCGATAATCGACATTACCATTCCTGCCTTGGCTCTGGGTAAAATCGCCTTTCCGCGTCTTTTACTCAAATTGACAAACAGGATACCCAACGCACCTATTCCAACTGATAAAACTCCTGTAAATAAAGTCGCTATTGATGCTATTCCGCAACCAAACGCAGCACCACCAAATCTTTGATTGGTTCCCTGAGTATTTGCAGGTCTGCCGTAATACTGGTTTGTATTATGATTATACTGTGAATCATAATTGTAAGAACTGCTCTTTACATAGTCGTCAGAATTTTCTGTATACCAATTGCTTTGACCGTTATCACCATCGCCATAATGAGGTGATTTAGAATCGCCACTATCACTTGTCTGGTCCGAATCATCGTCGTACCAGTTTTTTTGTTCAGACATTAAAAATCCTCCAAAAGCATAAGGATATAACTATACAAATTTAAAGTACCATTTTCGCGAAAAAATAGCAATCAATTTAATCACCATAAAGTATGAAAAAAAGATAAAATGTGATAGAACTATAAATATAAATCATATCTCAATCAGAGAGGCTAAAAATGTTTAATATAAGTGATATTTCCAGAGATGCCATGATGCTTTCCGGTGGCTTCTCTCAAAAAGGATACGACTGGTGGTGGCACTCATTTACTGCTCATGAAGTCAAGACAGGCAAGGAAAAACAGTTCTTTATTGAATATTTCCTCTGCAATCCGGATTTAGGCCAGGACTATCCTGTATATGGCCAACTACCCGCCAACAAAAAGAACGGCATCAGACCTTCATATATGATGGTTAAAGCCGGCTGTTGGGGACCTGACCACAAACAGATTCACAGATTCTTCGGTTGGAATCAGGTAGACAGACATGACTCTGCGCCTTTCAGAATACAGGCCGGTTCATGCTATGTATCTGATGACAGACTCATGGGACATGTCAATGTCAGCGAAGATGCCGCTAGTGCACACCCTGAATATATGTCAGACGCCGGCAACATGTATTGGGACATCAGAGTATCCAAGAAAATCAGTTTTAATGTAGGTTATGGCGCCAGTCATATTTTTCAAAAACTAGAGGCCTTTGAAATGTATTGGCACGCCGAAGGAATGAAAACCATCTACGACGGTGAGATTCGTATGGATGGCAAGCTATATGTAATCGACCCGAAAAGCTGCTATGGCTATTCGGATAAAAACTGGGGAAAAGGCTTTACCAATCCATGGCTTTGGTTATCTTCATGTTCACTATACAGTGAGAAATTGGGAAGGAAACTGGAAAACAGTGCGTTCGATATCGGTGGAGGACGCCCCAAGGCATTTGGCATAGACTTAGGTCGCAAACTGCTTGGTGCTCTCTACTACGAAGGCCAGGAATATGAATACAATTTCTCCAAGCCCTGGACCTGTCCACGCACTAAATTCAAGGTATCTACCAAAGGTGAGTTCATACGCTGGAAGGTATGGCAGGAAAACATCGATTCACTTATTAAAATCGATATAAGATGCCGCAAGAGTGACATGCTGTTTATCAAATACGAAGATCCGCTCGGGCATATGGGCTGTGAAAAGCTTTGGAACGGTGGAAATGGTGAAGGAACCATCAGACTCTATTCGAAACAGGCCGACAGACTAATACCGATTGATACACTAAGTGTTACTCGCGTAGGCTGTGAATGGAGCGAATACTAATAATTTCCTATTACACAAAAAAGCTTAGGCAATTGTTTTTCAACTTGCCTAAGCTTTTATCATTCGCACAATTACACACATATCTATTGTGCTTTATCTAAGATTTTGAAACAAAATAATTACAGTTCCTCGTCATCGCCGTCAGCCATTACACCACCCATACTCTTCCACTTAAGGTATCCGGTGATAAACGGATCGATTTTTCCATCAAGAACTCCACCTGCGTCGCTGGTTTCAACCGCTGTTCTTCTGTCCTTAACCATAGTATATGGCTGAAGTACATACGAACGAATCTGGTTACCCCACGCGATATCTCTTACTTCTCCACGAATATCTGAGAGTTTCTCTGCATTAGCTTCCTGCTTCAAAATAAGCAACTTAGCTTTCAGCATCTGCATAGCCTTATCCTTATTCTGGAACTGGCTTCGCTCATTCTGACAGGTTACAACTGTTCCTGTAGGAATATGCGTAATACGGATAGCTGATGAAGTCTTGTTAATATGCTGACCACCTGCACCTGAGCTTCGGTAGGTATCGATACGAAGATCCTTCTCTTCAATATCAACATCAAGGTCAGCCTCTATATCAGGCATTACATCAAGAGATACAAATGATGTCTGTCTCTTAGCCTGCGCATTGAAAGGTGAGATACGAACAAGTCTGTGTACACCCTTTTCTGATTTCATATACCCGAAAGCATTAACTCCGTTAATCTGGAAGGTGACAGACTTAATTCCCGCTTCATCACCATCAAGCATATCAAGCACATCCACAGTAAACCCATGGCGCTCTGCCCATCTGGTATACATTCTGTAAAGCATACTGCACCAGTCACAGCTCTCTGTACCACCTGCGCCCGCATTAAGCTCGAGTATCGCATTACACTTGTCATATTCGTCAGACAAAAGAGTATTGATGCGAAGCTCTTCAAGTTCCTCAATGAACTCATCAAGCTCACCTCTTACCTCTTCCACCATAGACTCATCATCGCTCTCGTCTCCGAGCTCGATAAGTGTAAGGATATCATCATACTGGGTCTTCAGCTTGCGGCTAAGCCCAATTGTATCCTTCATGTTCTTGAGCTCTTTCATTTTGTTGTTGGCTCTGTCCGGATCATTCCAGAAATCAGGAGCCTCCATCTCACGCTCGAGCTCTTCTATTCTTTTTTCTTTATTAACGATATCCAGGGAAGCTTCCACTTCATGCATGGTTTCCTCATATCCCTGAATCTCAAGTTTCATCTGATCTAATGCTACTATCATGCCTTATTAAACCTTCTTAAGTCCACAGCACTGCTTATACTTTTTGCCAGATCCACAAGGGCAGGGATCATTGGGATATACCTTAGCATTTGCACGAACCTTAGGTCCTTTTACTGCAGTATCATCCTTATTGGTTCCGGTAACCTTAGCTACCTGCTCACGCTCAACCTTCTGCTCAATCTTGATATGCATAAGCATTCTAACGGTCTCTTCACGAATGTTCTGAGTCATATCGTCAAACATTGCATAACCGTTCATCTTATACTCTACGAGAGGATCTCTCTGACCATATGCCTGAAGACCGGCACTCTGACGAAGCTGATCCATATCATCGATATGATCCATCCACTTTCTGTCGATTGACTTAAGCAAAACTACACGCTCAATCTCACGAATCTGCTCAGGCTCTGCATACTCAGCTTCCTTAGCCTCATACAGACGCACTGCCTCCTCCTTAAGCTGCTGCTTAAGTCCTGCCTTCTTACGAGATTCGATTCTGTCAGGAATAATAGTCTCGAGAGGAATAATCGGCAAAAGTAATTCATTGAGTTCTGCAAAATTCCACTCTTCGAACGCAGTATCATCACCTATAGCTGTATCAACACTGCTCTCAACCATATCAGTGATCATCTTATATACATAATCGCGCATGCTTTCGCCGTTGAGAACCTTACTACGCTCCTCGTATATAATCTCACGCTGCTCACTCATTACACGGTCATACTCAAGCAAATTCTTACGAATTCCGAAGTTGTTACTCTCGATCTTTTTCTGCGCATTTTCAATAGCGTTGGTAAGTGCCTTATGCTCAATCTCCTGTCCTTCGGGAATACCGAGTGCATTGAATGCAGCGATAAGTCTCTCTGAACCGAAGAGTCTCATAAGTTCATCCTCAAGTGAGATATAAAATCTTGATTCACCGGGATCACCCTGACGTCCTGAACGTCCGCGAAGCTGGTTATCAATACGTCTTGATTCATGACGCTCCGTACCAATAATCTTAAGTCCGCCTGCAGCCTTAGCTTCATCATCAAGCTTAATATCTGTACCACGTCCAGCCATGTTGGTTGCAATAGTAACTGCACCATGTTTTCCGGCCTCTGATACGATCTCAGCTTCACGCTCATGGAACTTCGCATTGAGGACATTATGCTGAATGCCTCTCTTGGTAAGCATTCTGCTAAGTTCCTCACTCGAGTCAATGTTAATAGTACCTACGAGTACAGGCTGTCCGGTTGCATGCGCTTCCTCAACAGCATTTACAATTGCATTGAGCTTCTCCTTACGAGTCTTGTATACCGCATCCTGACGGTCAATTCTCTGTACAGGCTTATTGGTAGGAACAACAATAACGTCCATACCATAAATATCACGGAACTCATTTTCCTCGGTAAGAGCGGTACCTGTCATACCACACTTCTTATCAAACAGGTTGAAGAAGTTCTGGAAGGTGATAGTCGCAAGAGTCTTACTCTCTCTCTTAACCTTAACATGCTCTTTTGCTTCGATAGCCTGATGAAGACCATCAGAATATCTTCTACCGGGCATAATACGACCGGTGAACTCATCTACGATAAATACTTCATCATCCTTAACTACATAATCCTGATCACGGAACATAAGATTATGAGCACGCAATGCAAGAATTATATTGTGCTGAATCTCGGTATTTTCGGGATCAGCGAGGTTCTCAATATGGAAGAACTGTTCTACCTTGTGCATACCCTGTGCAGTAAGGTTAACAATCTTATCCTTCTCGTTGACAACGAAGTCTCCGTTCTCTTCCTGAACCATATTCATAATGGCATCCATCTTGGAAAGTTCCTTGATGTCATCACCACGCTTGAGCTGCTTTGCCAAAATATCGCACATCTCATAGAGTGCTGTAGACTTGCCGCTCTGACCGGAAATAATAAGTGGTGTACGTGCTTCATCGATAAGAACTGAGTCAACCTCATCGATAATGCAGTAGTGAAGATCACGAAGTACAAGCTGCTTTTTATAAACAACCATGTTATCGCGAAGATAATCAAATCCAAGTTCGTTATTGGTTACGTATGTAATGTCACATCCGTACTGCTCCTGTCTTTCTTCAGAAGTCATTGCATTAAGTACTACTCCGACCTTAAGGCCAAGGAACTCGTGAACCTGTCCCATCCACTCAGCATCACGCTTAGCAAGATAGTCGTTAACGGTTACGATATGTACGCCTTTTCCCTCAAGAGCATTAAGATATGCAGGGCAGGTAGATACAAGTGTCTTACCTTCACCTGTTCTCATCTCGGGAATACGTCCCTGATGAAGAATAATACCACCAATAAGCTGTACTCTATAATGTTCCATTCCAAGAACACGCTTAGCTGCTTCTCTTACTGTAGCGAATGCCTCGGGAAGAATGTCATCCAGAGTCGCACCCTCTTCAAGACGCTTTCTAAAGTAAGGAGTCATAGCCTTAAGCTCATCGTCACTCTTGGCCTGCATTTCAGGCTGAAGTGCCTCAATCTTATCAGCGATCGGATAAATTCTCTTAAGCTCGCGCTCGCTGTGTGTTCCGAAAATCTTATCAATTAACTTCATTTTTGTATCCCTTCTTACTCTGATGGATGACAATAAAATGTACTCTTCTTACACGTATCCCATCAGACCATATACGGATATATTCTATCAGATTTAATGCATTGTTTCAATGTTACATTTTTTACGCCAAAAAATGTTTTTTTTGCTGAATTTTAGTAATTTTTTTGTGACTTTTTCAAGGTACTATTCTTGTTAGATTTGGGCAATATTTCGCAATATATGTTAAAATAGTTAGAACATATAACCATCAATGAGGGTATCTATGAAAAAGATTTCAACATTTGATTTATATCCGGGAATGATTCTTGACGAAGACGTGTTGAACTACGACCGTCAGGTTATTTTGTCGAGCGGAACTGCTTTAACAGACACTTTAATCTCACGCATAGAGCTTAACGGTGTCCTAGAAGTATATATAAAAGAGGTTGATAACGAAGCTTCTGCTACAGAAGAGGCTTCCAAAGGAAATTCTGCAGAAACCACAGTCAACAGCCCTGCTTCTACTCAGCCACCGCAATCTGAAAATAATGCTGACCAGCTTAATAAGCATGCCACCTACGCGGACCGCATCAAGAGTTCTCCCGATTTCCAAAAATTCAAGGAAGACTATGATCAGATTACTTCCGGCTTCAAGTTCAAGCTCAACGAAATGATTGATAAGAACGTAGAGATTGATACAAAGGTTCTCTTACAGGAGCCTCTTCAGCTCATCTCCTCTTCAGGAAGCAGCAGTAATACTCTTGATATGCTCCACAATATGCGTGATTACGATGATCTGACCTTTGCCCACAGCATGAATGTTGCACTTCTTAACTATGTTGCGGCAGGTTGGCTTAATTGGAGTGAGGCTGACAAAGAACTCGCTATGGCCTGCGGACTCTTGCATGACATCGGAAAGCTTCAGGTATCACACGACATATTAACCAAGCCCGGTAAACTCGACAATGTAGAATATAAGCATATACAGCAGCATCCTATATTCGGCTATCAGCTGCTTAAGGACAGAGTTGATGTACACATTATGAACTCTGCTCTCATGCATCATGAACGTTATGATGGCACCGGATATCCACTAAAAATCAAAGGTACCGCAATCGACAGATTTGCACGTTTGACTGCCATATCCGATGTATATGATGCGATGACTGCCGCCCGCTGTTATCGTGGTCCTCTGTGTCCGTTCCGAGTTATCGAGATATTTGAAGATGAAGGCTTTGACAAGTATGATGTTGAATACATACTCTCCTTCCTCTCAAATGTAGGTAACACTTATGTGCGCAACAGCTGTAGATTAAGCGACGGTCGTGAGGGCGAAATTATTATGCTTAACAAAGAAAAACTGTCACGTCCGGTTGTTCAGTGCGGTTACGAATATATCGATCTTTCAAAGCATTCAGACCTTCGAATAGAGATTTTATTGTAAAAAACAAACCATCCGGTTCCTATCGAAATCGGATGGTTCTTTTATTAATGTATTTTATGATCTTTATTTTTTCAGGATTATTTATCTTTATATTCTTTTACAACTTATCCTATGCTAATGAATTAATACTCCTTAGCCTTCTCCTCGCCGTTAAGAACTCTGAGGCCACCCTGTGCGAGAGCAAGAAGTTCATCCTCTCCGGGATATACAGTGAAGGGAGCAATCCAGCCTACATACTTCTTCATTGCTTCGATTACTTCGGGACCGTATGCAATACCACCGGTAACGATAATCTGGTCAACCTTACCCTCAAGAACGCAAGCCATAGATCCCATATCCTTGCATACCTGATAGATAAATGCAGCCTTTGCATCGATAGCAGCCTGTTCACCCTCGTTAGCACGCTTGGTAACAGTTCTCATATCGTTGGTTCCAAGATATGCGTTAAATCCGCCGCCACCAACAATCTTCTTGTATACTTCCTTCTCAGTGTACTGACCTGAGAAGCACATCTTAATAAGTGCACCTGAAGGTACTGCACCTGCTCTCTCGGGAGAGAATGCACCATCACCATCCAAAGCGTTGAATACATCTACAACCTTACCGTTGATATGTGCACCTACAGATACACCACCACCCATGTGTACAACGATAAGTCTGAGGCTATCGTAATCCTTGCCGATTTCCTTAGCATAGCGCTTTGCTACTGCCTTCTGGTTAAGTGCATGGAATACTGAAGTTCTGGGAAGCTCAGGAACACCTGAATAACGAGCAATAGGCTCAAGCTCATCTACGACAACGGGGTCAACGATAAATGAAGGTACTCCAAGCTCGTCACCGATTTCTCTTGCGAGAATACCACCGAGGTTAGATGCGTGCTGTCCCTGCTTACCAATCTTAAGGTCATTAAGAAGGTCATCTGTTACAGCATATGTACCACCGGGAATGGGCTTAAGCATACCGCCGCGGCCTACTACCATTCCAAGACTCTTCATATCAAAATTCTTCTCAGCAAGAAGGTCAGTAATAATCTTCTTTCTGAAATCCTTCTGATCAACAATAGTAGCGTACTGAGAAATCTCTTCGGTTGAGTGACGAAGAGTCTCTTCGAAAAGGAGGGTCTCATCCTCAAATACACCAATCTTGGTTGAGGTAGATCCGGGATTGATAATTAAACTCTTAATTGCCATGTCTAATCTCCTTTGAATGTATATTTATCATAAATTACTGATTATTCTTCTGATACTCAGCTACAAGTGCTCCGAGTGCAAGTGAGTTAACCTTAACCTCTGCAGAATCAGATCTAGAGGTAAGAATTACGGGAGCCTTGGTTCCGGTAAGCATATTTCCATTGATTACATCAGCGGTGTGAACCATTGCCTTATATACAAGGTTACCTGCATGGATATCGGGAAAAAGAAGAACATCTGCATCACCCTGGATTGCTCTGTCGGTAGCTCCCTTATGAAGAGCTGCTGCAGGCTCGATAGCGAGGTCAAGTGAAAGAGGTCCGTCAACGATACATCCGGTAATCTCGCCTTCCTTGTTCATTCTGGTAAGCTCAGCAGCCTCTACAGTGCAAGGCATCTTAGGGTTAACAACTTCTACTGCTGCAAGAGGAGCAACCTTAGGATTCTCAACACCACAAGCGCTGGTTACAGGGAGAACGTTCTCGATCATAGCCTTCTTATCCTCAAGAGTAGGATAAGGAATAAATGCTACGTCGGTAAGGAACATAAGATGATCCCAACCCTTAACATCAAATACACATACGTGTGAAAGAGCACTTCCGGTACGAAGACCAACTTCCTTATTAAGTACGCTCTTAAGGAAATCCTTGGTCTGAAGAAGACCCTTCATATACATATCAGCAACACCGTCACGAACAAGCTTTACAGCGGTAAGTGAAGCCTCGATATCATCCTTAACGTCAACGATTTCGAAATCTGAAATATCGGTATTGCTTGAAGCTGCAACAGCCTTAATCTTATCCTCATCTCCTACAAGAATTGCAGTTGCAATTCCGCGATCCTTTGCCATACGTACTGCTTCGATAACTGCTGAGTCCTGTGCTACTGCTACAGAAACCTTCTTCATCTCAAAATTCTTAACCTTTGCTACAAGTTCTTCAAACGGTCTGCTCATCACAAAATCCCTTTCGTAAATACTGATTTTTTCTATTATTAGCACAAAAAACGAAGTGCCCACTTATAAAAAAGTTTAGCACTCCGTTTTGTAAAAATCAATTCCCAATCAGAAAATTGACATTATTTTAACAAAATGAACAATCTGTTTCTTTGCCACATTTTACTTGTCGCCGAGAAGTCCAATAATCTCATCCGCCGTATCAACCTTCGCGAACAGGAGCTTTTCTGCTTCAGGCTCATCTCTTGTCTGATCCGGCACAAAAATAACTCTGCATCCAGCTGCCGCAGCTGCTTTAATTCCATTTGGAGCATCTTCCACTGCAAAGCATGCTTCGGGCTCAATACCCAGTTGCTTGCATGCTTCAATATAAACATCCGGCGAAGGCTTACCCTCCTTAACATTTGCAGCGCTGCAAATCTTATCAAAATAATCAGCTATTCCAACCATATCAAGATACCTTTGAGTACGCTCAACATCCGTTGCCGTAGCTATGGCGATGGTAATCTTTCTCCTGCGCAATTCATCGAGCAATTCTTTTACGCCGGGCTTAAGTACAACGCCTTCTTCTCTTACGCATTTTTCAAAAAGCTCTTTACGGTAGTTTCTGACCGCATCATAATCAAAATCCTCGCCGAACCACTCCTTTAGCTTTTTAGGTGCAAACGGGCGTCCCAGACTTCTCAACTCAAGAGCCTGTTCATCCGTTGGATGATATCCAAAATGTTCAAGAGCCTGTGGCCATACTCTTCTGTAATATTTTTCGGTATCAATAATCGTTCCGTCAAGATCAAAAATAACTGCCTTGGGCTGCTTTCTCAAAATCATCTTCTTACGTATCTTTCTTCCTTGGTTAACCAACGCAATCAGTATAACTACAGCAGCGACGCCGACAATTATGCTCCCGATGACTATATATCTGGTGTAGTCAATTTTCTCGATAATTCTGAATTGACCCGGGGCCTCCATATCAAACGATATATAGCTACCGATAATGGTTGTATCGACCTGTTTCCAACTGCCGGCGACCATAGTTTCTACTATCACATTGTCTGTATTTAAGTCAGCCGAAGCAACCCTGACATTTACATTTCCACTGTAATCGGTAATACCAAGGCTCATGGCCAGTTCCGATTCTTCAGGATAATATATATCACACTGATATATATTATCTGTTACTGTAAGTGACAGTTCTGCTCCCGGAAGGAAATCTCCAACAACCAATACTGCAGGCTTAACTGTATCACCCACAGTAACAGTTTCTGTACTCTGAATTGATCCGACCCATTTTTCATAAGAAGCCTCAAGCACAGCACTTCCCGTCACAAAATCATAATCATAATCGGACCATATTCCAAAGAATCCCTCTTTTTCGGGCACTGCCGGAATATACTTCGCATCAATCTTATCACCATAGGTTGCACTAATTCTTCCCACTTCTTGCCCATCTGCGAGAAATACTATCTGAAATTGTGTGAATTCTTCAGGTAATCCCTCTATTTTTTCCAGTTCCTCATATTCTACCTTAACGGCACTATCCGCATAACTGATTCCATCAATTCCGGCTACTCCGTTACCGACATAATAATTATTTGCAATGACTCCATCTTCATTCACAAAGCCTGCAATAGCGCCGCCTCTTTCCCCACCAAAAATAACTGTGCAAAAAGAAACGCAACCTGATATATTCATACCCTTGCCGGCAATTCCGCCAACATAACTTTTTCCATCTATTTTATTGCAAGCATAGCACTCAATAATATCACTGTCACTTTCGCCTGCAACACCTCCAATATAGCTTCCCGACTCTGAGGAAACATCGCCTAATGCAGTATTTGAAATCAGTGCCCCATGCTTTGCATAGCCAACAATACCACCAACATAATCCTTTTTAGATATTACTCGCGCATAGTCAATACAGTTGCTGACAACAGCTCTTGCCGTAGCACTTACATATAAGCTCTGTTCTCCGGTCAAACTAATATCGTCCTCAGGATTAGCATCATATTCTGTTGCGATCCTGCCCAAAATACCACCTACTGCAGTATCTGCCTCCACAGACCCATAGTTGCAACACTCTGTAATTCTACCATTATTAGACATTTGTGTATCAGCCGGCTCATCTAGCGAACTATCGCTAAACTCAATACCTTCATACGCAAACACATCCGCGCGAATAGAGGCAGAAAGACTTGAAATAAGCGAAGCTTGATTAATAATAGCTCGTAAATCAGCAGTTAGCTCTCTATTCCCATTATTGATTATTTCGCTCAGTTCTGAGGAATAGTCTGCAATAATCTCCATATCCTCGGCAATCGTCAAAAGATTATCCTGCATTCCGTCAATTCTATTCTGCATCTCTTCAATCGAAGTCTCTCCCTCCCCATCAGGAAGTTCTGTAGAAATCTGATTTGCATCAAGCAAGGCATCTGACATTTCACCTATAATACCGGAAGTCTTATCGCCGTAATAAGTCATATCGTTGGCAGCTCTGTCCATCAGATCCAGAAGTACATTCATCTCTTCATCCAGTCTGCCAATTCCATCTACCATATATTCCATCTGAAGAAATGGCTCCATCTGACCTGCTATTCCACCAACATCTTTTCTTCCATATATCCTGCCTTTATTGGTACATCCGCCAACATATCCCTGAGATACTCTGCCAACTATTCCGCCTATATTATAGCCAACATGTTCGTACCCTATTAATCCTTCATTTGTGCATTCAATGATGCTTCCGGAAGATATTCCTGCCACACCGCCCACATCAGTAAATGCTGCTAAATTATTAGTAGAATTTGCTGCCGTAATACTGTCAACCGATATCTCTGTGATATCCACTACCACATCACTTACTGCAGTATTAACAGAGCATTTATTATCGCACTCAGTCACAGTTCCGGCATTATTACCAACTACTCCGCCAACACTATGAGTACCCTCTACCAATCCTTCAGATACGCATCCTTCTATCATTCCCGTTGGCGCATTATACCCGGCAATGCCACCCACTTCACTCTCGCCGGTAACATTTCCGTTAATGCTACAGTTATTTACTGTTCCATAATTTTCACCAACCAGCATACCAACTCGTGCGGCTGAATATTCTGCATTCACCTTACCGCTTACATTTAGATTTTCTACTCGTCCGCTTGTTTGAATATATCTGAATAAACCATATGAAGAACCGCTGCCTGTAATACTTACATTTTTAATACTGTAGCCGTTACCGTCAAATATTCCGCCAAAAGTAGGTACATACACATTCTTGTAGCTGTTGAGGGTTATATCCGACATGAGCTTAACATATTTATCTCTCGACCATTCATCCACTATGCATGAGGCAGCGAACTCAGCCCAATCATCTTCACTAGCAATCTCTATTGTGATGTATTCTGACAAGTCACAGATATACTCGTCGTTATTTCTACCTGCCACAAGTTCCGAATATGAATACCGGTGACTGTCTTCCTCTGCCTTCCCGTACACCGAAAGTCCTGCTATTGCCATTGTCCCAACCAAAAGTCCTGCCACAAGGAGGCGGCCGTTTTTTATAGCAATAGTATTGCTCAACTTTTTATGCATCTTCTTGTGCATCTTCTTATGCATTTTCATCCACCTCCTGCTTAGTCTCTATCAAATCTACATCTGTATCCGATGAGTCCTCCTCACGTACATAATCCCTAGCTCTTACGGTTGCACCCATCTCTCCCTCGATGATTCCGGTAAATTCGCCATCTACCACACCATTTATATAACCTCTGATGCGTCCACTCATAACAACACGTCCCTTTGAAGGAAGTGGCTTAGCAAAATCTCTTTTCAAAGCAAATGCAGTTTTTTCAATAATAATATCGCCTATCAAAAGCGTCTGAGGGAGTGCTAAAAGAACAAGTGCAATACTGGTAAGTGTACCTCTTCCCAGTGCCAGACCAATAGCAGCCACTACCGCATTTGAAGAAACCGCGCTGATAATAAATCCCGATGCTACCATCATAGTTCCTGATGTGACTATAGTCGGGAATGCCTCATTAAGTGTCTCTACTATAGCTTCCTTAATAGGCATATATTTTTTCAGCTCCATATATCGGCTGGTTATTACGATTGCATAGTCAATTGTAGCTCCCATCTGGATAGCACTGACTACCAGATATCCCAGGAAATATACAACGTCATTCTGCAGATAAGGAATCGAGAAATTAATCCAAATGCTTCCCTGAATAGTAACAACCAGCAAAACAGGGATTCCTGCAGACTGGAATGTAAACAATAGAATTATCATAACAAACACAGCTGTAAGCACTGTGATTAATGTATTATCTGTTGCAAATGATCCGCTAAGATCCTTGTCGCTGGTGGAATTACCTACAAGGTAAATAGTTTCAATGTCATAATATCCTGCCACAGTAGATCTGATTACTTCCAATGCCTTATATGTCTCTTCACCTTCTACAGGGACATTCAGTTCCAGTACAAATCTTGTGTATTCATCCCCAAGGAGCTGATTCTTGGCAATACACATGCTGGCATATGCATTATTAATTGTATCCTCGATATCCCCATCAAAAGTTACATTACCGCTCTCCTTCTGATCATAAATAAAGAAGAACATATCAATAAACGGCACCTCGTAGGATCCAACTCCGTTCACCAGCGCACCATACTCGTTGTTTTGAGTTGCATAAGCCGAATAAACTAGCTTAGCCACTTCTACATCCAAATCAAATAATTCCGCAAACTGTCTCGGTGTTAATTTTGATGTCAGAGTATAGCCATCCATTGCCTCAATATTGGCTAGACCTTGAACAGAATCAACTATACTCAGTTTCTCCAGCGCCTTAATTGTCTTGGTCTCTTTTTCATAATCACCACAAGGTACAAGGACAGCCAACTGATTGACTGAGCCAAATTCTCTATCCACCATATAAGCAGAGAATTTATTGTCACTCATAGTGCTTGACTTTAACGAGCTTGCATCATATACATATTCTGTTCTGCTGGAAAAAATTAGTCCTGCAATAACTCCCGCAACCAAAATAAATGGCATCACGTATCTGGTTGCCACGTCAAATTTTCCAACAAAAGTAATCTTGGGAACGAAGTTTTTATGATGTGTTTTATCGATTGCTTTTGAAAAAGTAAGAAGCAATCCCGGCATAAGAAAGAACACCGAAAATAATGAAAGTACTATCGCTTTCGCCAAAATAATACCCATATCATATCCGATCTTAAACTGCATGAACATCATGGCAATCATGCCGGATACAGTAGTCAGTGAGCTCGATGATATCTCCGGAATAGCCTTGGACAAAGCCACAATAACTGCTTCGCGTGCGTCCTTATCCTCATGCTCTTCCTTAAATCTGTTGGCAAGAATAATTGCGTAGTCAACCGCAAGCGCAAGCTGCAGTACTACCGCTATTGAATTGGTTACAAAACTAATAGTTCCAAACAAATAGTTTGTACCCTTATTAAGAAGTGCTGCTGCACCGAAAGTCAGAATATACACAGGAACTTCAGCATATGTCGTTGAGGTAAATAACAAAACCACTACTACAACAGCTGCTACCAGTATCATGATAATAATCATGTCGTTGGCAAGGTCATCCGCATCTCTTTGCTCCTGACCTATTTCAGATGAATAATAAACATCATATTCCTCAAGAGAATCAAGCAGATTACTAAGATAGCTCTGTGCAGCTTCTGAATCTTTAACATCCGCAAAGGTTACATCGAATTCAGCTTCCATATCATGATAATGCTTCTCTCCGTCATCGAAGCTTACCATGCTCACACCTTCGCTACTCTCAATCATATCTGCAATTTTTTCTGCTTCTGATAAGCTAATATTACATACAAGAATTCTAGCACTTCCATATGTAGTAAATTGCTCATCCATTAAATCAATGCCTTGTCTGGTTTCTGTAGTACCGGGCAGGTATGTTGTTAGGTCATTATTAACATTGACCTTGTTCATCATGATGACACTGTAAACAAGCAACCCAATAAAAATAAGATAAAATGCTTTTCGCTTGTCAACAATGAATCTGGACACCTTTATCATAAAAGGTTCATCACTCTTTCCATTCTTCCTAGCCATTTTTCTTCCTCTTTATTCTGTTTATTTCGCGTCTCCACCCCTATTTTTCGAGCGAAACTTGCCAAAAGGCAAACGAAACCCTGATGGACGACCATCAGGGCTTCAAAAAATTATTTTATTCTGCAATCTGATTACCGGTGTAAAGAGTATAGTATCTACCCTTAGCCGCAATCAGTTCATCATGAGTTCCGCGCTCAACAATTCGTCCCTGCTCAAGTACCATAATACAGTCTGAATTTTTAACTGTTGAAAGTCTGTGCGCAATTACAAATGTTGTACGATTACTCATAAGTCTGTCCATACCTTCCTGAACGATGCGCTCAGTTCTGGTATCGATAGAGCTTGTAGCCTCATCAAGAATAAGTACCGGCGGATCTGCAATAGCAGCTCTCGCGATAGCAAGCAACTGACGCTGACCCTGGCTTAAGTTAGCACCGTCTCCGGTAAGCATTGTGTCATATCCATCAGGAAGCTTCTTAATAAAGCTCTCCGCATTGGCAAGCTTTGCTGCTGCCTTAACCTCTTCATCAGTCGCATCAAGCTTACCAAAGCGAATGTTCTCAGCGATAGTACCTGTGAAAAGGTGTGTATCCTGAAGAACTATACCGAGCGAACGGCGAAGATCAGCTTTAGCAATCTTATTAATGTTAATTCCATCATAACGAATCTTACCATCCTGAATATCATAGAAGCGGTTGATAAGATTGGTAATAGTGGTCTTACCTGCACCGGTAGAACCTACAAATGCAATCTTCTGTCCGGGAAGTGCATGAAGCTCAATATCATGAAGAACCATCTTCTCAGGTACATATCCGAAATCAACCATATCGAATACAACATCACCCTCAAGTGCTTTGTATTCAACCTCTCCGGTAGCCTGATGTGTGTGTTTCCATGCCCATGTACCTGTATGCTTCTCACATTCGGTAATCTTTCCGTCTTTATCTACATTTGAGTTAACCAGTGTTACATATCCCTCATCGAGCTCAGGCTTTTCATCCATAAGCCTGAAGATTCTGTCTGCACCGGCAAGTGCCATAACAATAGCATTAAACTGCTGTGACACCTGGTTGATAGGCATTGAGAATCCCTTGTTAAGTGAAAGGAATGCTACATAGTCACCTACCGAAATAGCCCAAAAGCTTGCAGGATTAACCAAGATAGCAAGTACACCACCGACAATAGCACAAACTACATAGCTTACATTACCGAGCTGTGCATTTATTGGCATCAGAATATTAACATATCCATTAGCCTTATCAGCACTTACAAAAAGTGAATCATTAAGTTCCTTGAACTTAGCCTTACCCTCTTCTTCGTGACAGAAAACCTTAACAACCTTCTGTCCATTGATCATTTCCTCAATAAATCCGTTTACAGCACCAAGTTTTTTCTGCTGTTCAACGAAGTTCTTGCCGGAACGACCTGCAATAAAGCTTGTCGAAGCAACCATTACAACAACCATCAAAAGTGTAACTCCGGTAAGAGGCACGCTCAGTGAAATCATTGCAACCAATGTAGATACAATAGTAAATCCGGACTGAATAACCTGAGGAATACTCTGGCTAATCATCTGTCTCATGGTATCGATATCATTGGTGTAGGTCGACATGATATCACCATGGGTATGCGAATCAAAGTAGCTGATAGGAAGCTTTTCCATCTTCGCAAACAGCTCATTTCTCATATCTCTCAGTGTTCCCTGAGTGATATAAATCATTGTATATTCTCTGGCAAATCCTGTAACAACTCCGATCAAATAGAAAATTGCAACCTTGATAATAGCCTGAGTAAGAAGAGCAAAACCTTCATCTATTCCCAATGTTCCTTCAACCATAGGATCAAGATACTTGTCAATAAGGTCTCCCATAAACAAAGTACCCTGAAGGTTACACAAAACACCGGCAACAATACAAATAAATACAATAATACAATGAACTAAATATGATCTGAAAACGTAGCCCAAGATTCTCTTAAAAATCCCCATAGGATTTTCAAGCTTCGGTCTGGGTCTGCCCATCATTTGTCC
>DCIR01000068.1:33374-53069 GCA_002317155.1 Lachnospiraceae bacterium UBA1721 | reverse complement strand
TCGTCAAGAACGATGATACGGTCAGCCTCCTGGATAGAGCTGATACGCTGAGCAATAATAATCTTGGTAGTACCGGGAATAGCCTCCTTAAATGCCTTTTTGATCCTGGCATCTGTAGCAGTATCAACCGCACTGGTAGAATCATCCAAAATCAAAATCTTAGGCTTTTTAAGAAGTGCACGCGCGATACAAAGTCTCTGCTTTTGTCCACCCGATACATTGGTACCGCCCTGCTCTATGTGTGTATCATATCCATCAGGGAATGAAGAAATGAAATCATCTGCGCATGCCAATCGACAAGCCTCGCGACACTCTTCATCGGTAGCATCCTTATTACCCCAACGGAGATTATCATATATGCTTCCGGAGAAAAGAACATTCTTCTGAAGTACGACAGAAACCTGATTTCTCAGCACTTCCAAATCATATTCCTTTACATTTTTTCCTCCTACGATAACTTCGCCCTCATCAACATCATAGAGACGGCTGATCAGGTTAACAAGGCTCGACTTAGCCGAACCGGTGGCACCCATAATACCAATTGTTTCACCAGACTTAATCTCAAGGTCAATATCCTTAAGAACAGGCTCTCCACCTTCCTTGTGGTAAGAGAACTCTACATCCTTAAATACGATGCTTCCGTCAGCGACTTCCATACAAGGATTTTCAGGATTGGTGATATCCGGAGTCTCATTGAGTACCTCGGCAACACGCTCCATACTTGCAAAGCTCATTGAAAGCATTACAAATACCATCGCAACCATCATCATACTGAAAAGAATACTCATGCAGTATGAAAGCAGGCTGGCAAGCTGACCTGTAGTCATTCCATCGACACCATTTACAATCATATGGGCTCCGCGCCAGCTGATAATAATAATACAGGTATATGCGATAAGAGAAAGGATAGGCCAGTTGTAAGCTACTCTTCCCTCTGCCTTGGTAAAAATCTTATAAATAGCGTTTGAAGCATTGTGGAATTTCTCAGTTTCCTGCTTCTCACGAACATATGCCTTAACCACTCTGATTGCAGATACATTTTCCTGAACCGACTCATTAAGAGCATCATACTTGGGGAATGCCTGTCTGAAGAAAGGCATCGCAGTCATCATGATGGTAATCATAACAACCGCAAGTATACCGAGTGCAATAAGGTAAATGATTGCGATTCTTGAATTGATTCTGAATGCAAGAATAAGTGCAATAATCATTGTAAGAGGTGCTCTTACAGTAATTCTGAGCATCATCTGATAAGCCTGCTGAATATTGGTAATATCGGTTGTCATACGAGTAACAAGACCTGATGCCGAGAACTTATCAATATTTGAAAATGAAAAGGTCTGAATAGTATTGTACATAGTCTCGCGAAGATTACGTGCAAGACCGGTTGATGCTTTTGCTCCCAAACGTCCACCAAGCATACCACCAAACAATCCAATAAATGCCATGCCAATCATCAGTCCACCATAGAGTACAATATTATGCATTCTGAGCGACTCGTCCGGATTATAGATACCTCTGTCAATAATCCATCCCATGAAATAAGGAATTAAAAGCTCTGCCACGACCTCAATAATCATTGCAATCGGAGTGATTATCGAGGGAAGTGTATACTGCTTTACTTCCTTTAATATCCTACGAAACATTGGTTACTTCCTTTCTGTAATAATATCTAGACTACCAAATAACCGGTACAACCTAATTCTCCCCGGTATTACGACGACATCAGCGAATTACATCTTTTCAGGTGCGCTGAATCCAAGGATATCGATTGAAGTCTCAAGGATATCTCGTGTAAGCACCAAAAGTGCGATTAGATTCTTCTTGCGAGCCTCATCTGCTTCACCAAGAATCTGAGTCTCGTGATAGAACTTGTTAAACAGGTTTGCCACATCATATACATATCCGCAAATCTTGTGAGGAGCAAGTTCGTTAACAGCCTGGCTCATCATTTCGCCAAACTGTGCAAGGCGCATTCCGAGTGCCTTCTCAAAAGGATTACCTGCATTGCCAAGCTCTGCCTTTGTGTAATCGCCACCATTCTCTGTGTACTTGTTGAGAATAGACTTAATTCTTACGATAGTGTAGAGAAGGTATGGACCTGTATCTCCCTCAAAAGAAGTAAATCTGTCGATATCAAAAACATAATCCTTGGAAGCCTGGTTAGAAAGATCACCATACTTAAGGGCTGAAATTGCTACGATGTCCGCAATCTCTTTTGCCTCTTCATCAGTCACAGGACGTCCTTCCTTAATCTTGGTGAACATCTCTTCCTTAGTATCGGCAATCAGATTCTCAAGTCGCATAACTCCACCGTCACGAGTCTTGAAAGGCTTACCGTCAGCACCGTTCATAGTACCGAATCCCAAGAAATTAAGCTTGGTCTCAGGCTTAACGAGTTCGGTCTTGCGTGCACAACGGAATACCTGCTCGAAATAAAGCTCCTGGCGCTTATCTACTACGTAAACTATACGATCAGGCTTGATGTCTTCCATACGATACATGATGGTTGCCAAATCGGTAGTGTTATAAAGCGAAGCTCCATCGCTCTTAAGAATCATGCAGGGAGGAATCTCCTTGGTATCAGTCTCCTCTTTAACATCAACAACAAGTGCGCCTTCACTCTCATGAGCCCAGCCACCGTTTTTCATATACTCAACCATAGAAGGAATAAGATCATGTACACTGCTCTCACCGTTCCAAAGCTCAAAGCTTACATTGAGTGAGCCGTAGTTCTTCTTAAGGTCAGTGACAGAAACCTTCATGATGTGATCCCAGATTGCACGGTATCCACGCACACCATCCTGAAGCTTCTTGGTAGCTTCCATTGCAAGAGCCTTGTACTCGGGATCTGCCTTTGACTTAGCACTTGATGCAGGATAAATCTCCTCAAGCTCAGAAATAGTAAAAGGAGCTTCCTCAGGATATTCTCCGGTATATGAATCATCAAAATATACAAGATCAGGCTTTCTCTCCTTGAGTCCCATGATTACGAGACCCATCTGAAGTCCCCAGTCTCCAAGGTGAACATCACCGATAACATCATTTCCGGCGAATTTATAAATACGCTTAACTGCCTCACCGATAACTGCAGAACGAATATGACCTACATGAAGAGGTTTTGCAACATTTGCTCCGCCGTAATCAATTACAACAGTCTCCTTACCTTCTGCCTCAAATCCAAACTTATCAGCAACTCTCATCTCTTTAAGATATGCAGCAAGGAACTCTTCTGAAAGCTTAAGATTCAAAAATCCGGGAGCCACAGCTGATACTTCCGAAAATACATCTCCGCCTTCAAGCGCTGACGCAACCTCATTAGCAATCATGATGGGCGCCTTATGGTACTGCTTGGCTCCTGCCATTGCACCGTTGCACTGATATTCACAAAGGTCAGGACGATTTGAAACGGTAACCTTTCCGAGATCAGCTGCATAACCTGCTTTCTCAAACGCTTTACCCATCTCTATTGTGAGCAAATCAAGTAATTTTTTCATTGTCTGTTCCTCTTATTCTACCCATTAAATACGAAACATTTCGTATTACCTTGTAGTTTTTGTAGCTAATCTAACTCTATTCTTTCCTACGATTGATAAACACATAATATAATTATATCGCAACAAAAGTATTAATTCATCTTAAATATTACCCAAAAAAGCTGTTGTTAATGAGTAATTCACATACGGATATGTACACGACTCATATGTAAATCACTAATCATATATCTTTATTAATCCTCATTAATCCTTATTAATCTTTATATATCCTTATATAAATCTTTCTGCTTGTCTCTTTCAGCTTTCGAATAAACGCAGCCACAGAAATCCTGTCTGTACAAATCATACTCCGCCGAAAGCTCAATAGATCTTTTGTATCCGTTCTTTTTCTTAAAATCCGAAGGAAGCCACTTAACACCATACTCATCCTGCATAGCCTCACCTATCTCATTAAGTTTCACTGCATTTTTAAGCGGAGATATCGTAAGTGTAGTCGTGATGTAATCAATTTTTCTTCCGCCGGCCATCTGTCTTTTAGCTTCTTCAAATGTCTCCCTCAGTCGCAGTTCGAAACACTTAAAACATCTCTCTCCGCCTTCAGGTACCATTTCGAGTCCTTTGGCCATTGCATAAAAGTTCTCCGGATCGTATTTTCCCTCTACTACATCTATCTCATACCCTTCTCTGCTTCCGGCCTTCATCTCCTGATTATATTCGGCTATAAGTCTCTTTTCCTCTTCGACTCTGTGAACATATTCGGCCTCAAAAGTGATATTAGGATTGTAATAAAAGACAGTAATTCTAAAATACTTACACAGATATTCCAGACAGTAACTACTGCATGGTGCACAACAGGCATGAATGAAAAGTGATGGAATCATATTATCACTATCAGAATATGAACAATCCTTAAGCTGCTTTTCATTGTTTTCAATTATTTTTTCCAGCTCACGCTGGTAGTTTCTCTTATTTTCCATAAAATTTATTATAACAAAATTACACACAATATACCATTCATGCAATCTACTCGTAGTAGAAAACGAAAAGACTCCGAAATCATTTCTGACTTCGGAGTCCTGAATATTTGTGCTTATAAAATCAGTACTGATTATAAGTATACTTCTTATAATTAGTTCTTCTTAGCTTCCTGCTTTGCCTTCTTAGCTGCAAGTGCCTTCTCGGTAGGCTTTACAAGGATAAGACAAACAACAAGTGAAAGAATGTAAAGTGCAAGTGTAGCAATAAGTATTCTCTGATATCCAAGAGGGTTAGCAATATAAATCTTGCCATGGCTCTCGAACTTAACTTCATCACCACCAAAAAGCTTAATGATTAAACCTGCAAGCTGAGGACCTGCAATACCTGCGAAGCCCCATGCTGAAAGAGTGATACCGTGGATAGCTGAGATACTTCCCATTCCATAGTGATCAGAAAGCAATGTAGGAACGTTAGAGAATCCTCCACCGTAACCTGCATTTACTACAAAGATAAGTGCTACTACAAGAATAGCAAGTACTGTGCTCTGTCCCTGATTAACAATACCATTAGTGATAAGAACAATAGCAGTAAATGCGATTGAAAGAATGAATATAAGCTTGTAGATAGTGTTTCTGTCGTTCATGGTATCTGCTACTGCAGAGAAGCCAAGACGTCCGCCTGCATTGAACACAGCAGAAATAGCACCAAGAGTACCTGCAATGCCTACAAATCCTACAGTCATGAAAAGCTGCTTCTCATAAGAGATAATTGCGAGACCGCAAGTAATGTTGAGGAAGAACATTAGCCAAATACCAATGTAGTTGCCAAGAGACTTGGTCTTGAGAACTTCCATGATAGAAGGCTTCTTCTCTGAGCTTGAAGGCTCATGCCAGCCAGCGGGCTTCTTGAGAAGCAAATGACCTACGAACATCATTACAAAATATGCAGCTGCAAGGATAAAGAACATCTTTACGACACCGACCTTCGGGTTCTCCTGAAGAGCCTCCATAATGGGAGCTCCGATAGCCTTAGCTGCACCAAAACCTGCTACTGCAAGTCCGGTAGCAAGACCTTTACGATCCTGGAACCAAAGCATAAGTGTCTTAACAGGTGAAAGGTATCCGGTACCAAGACCAATACCCATGATTACACCATAGCAAAGGAAAATTCCGATAAGTGCCAGAATGCTGGGTGTTCCGGCTCCGCCATCGTATGATCTACCACCAAGCCATACGAAGAATCCGGTTCCTGCCATACCTACTGAGAAGCAGATAGTTGCGATAAGTGAAGCCTTATGAATATCCTTCTCAACGAAGTTTCCTAAAAATGCAGCTGACAATCCAAGGAAAAGGATTGCAATACTGAATGCCCAGTTTACGGTTTTTACGTCGTATCCGATGTACTGGCTAATACCATTACTTACATAAGACCAGCAGTAAACAGTACCGATACTGCAGTGGAGCAACAATCCGGGAATAGCAGCTCTGAACCATTTGTTCTCACGCCATCCGCCAGTTTTCTTTTCTTCTGACATAATTCTTTCCTCTTTTTCTTTATATTTTCTTTTAGTCATTCGACCATTTACAGTTGAGCTATATGCAAAATGGCATACCGTAGAATTATAGTATATAAATTTCTATATTTCCATATATTATTTTACATATTTTTTATAAATCTTTTTCACTGTAATTGTTATGCTTGCATAATTCATCATCTCCAGAATTAATGCACGCACAGAAAATAGTCATGAAAGGACAAAGAATCATAAAAGGATAGACATATCTCATTAAAACAGTAGGTCCAAGCAAACATGAAGCTAAATACAGCATCACAAAAAGCATTGGAATAACAAGCTTATTTTTGTCGTTCTCTCTGCCATTTACGCTCCTTTTGTCTTTCAGCAACGTAATAAATGCAAACAAATAAATGTACAGATATGCACCCGGCATATAGATATACTTAATTAAAGGATAGTCAAGATATCTGTTGTCATTTGCCCACTCCTCCATATATTCATGAAGTCCCGGAAGCTTGGAATCTTTATACACTCCTATAGTGCTGTAATAATCATTTATTCTTGTTGTGGCATATCCCAGTCCATATAACCCCTTCTTTTGATTCACCACCGCATGAGAATAATCATTTACATTTATAAATCCATTCTCAAGTGCAACAAATGCGTTTATATAATCGCCGGGATGATTTTTCAGCATAGTCAGATATGCATACATGAATTCTTTAGTCTTATACCTGGCCACGTAGGTATTGGTACAAATTTTAACCGGATCCGAAATATCCTGAGTGTAAACCGGGAAGCCATCATATAAAAAGAACTCATCTATCACTGCCATTGTACGTTCATCAAGTGTCCCATCATCCTCAGGGACAACCATTCTTCCACTGTGATAAACCGCAGTTCTTGCCATCTGCTGAATCGGTACTGAAAGCATTTCACGCTTATCCCCCGGAATCGCGTTAAGTGCTTTAGCCATAGCATTTAATATAATCATTGTCACGACCACAGCCACAACCGTAACAATTGTGAGTTTGGTTTGGAATATCGGCTTTTGCGCATCTAAAGAATTCTTCTTTTTCATACACGCATATTTAATCCACTTGATAAACGCGACCAATCCTTCAAACATCGCTACCAAAATCAGTGCGTATGTCGCATTGTTTCTGAGCAGCCCACATAAAATCAGTGAACAAATATAAGCTATATAAAGCCCTATCTTTTTCTTTTTCGTATCCTCCATAAGACAGATAAACAACAAAAACTGAAGAAGTAAGAATACAGAAAACAGGCTGTCTTTTGTCATGGATATAGCCATATATTTTGTGAACTCGAACATTCCGCAAAACAGAGTAAGCACAGCCGAAAAAATATAAGCCCACAACAGATTTCGTTTTGACACCCACTTAAAAACAAGTGCTATTCCAAAAGCAAATATGATATCAAATATTGTCAGCTGTATAATCGAATATATTGCTATTCCTGCGTTATAGCTTCCCCAGACTGCATATCCAGCCCTAAGGCACCACTCAATAAACAAAGTATGTAGCAATGGATGATGCTGGTAATACTCACCCGTAAAATACATATTCGCCTGCGTCGACGAATCGTAACTGGCTATTCCCGGATAATATGCAAAAAATACAGGAATATAACACAACAGGATAATTACCGCCGAAATAATACCAACAAAAAGTGGTGACTTAAATACAGGTTTGATTTTATGGTCGACCACTCTAGTCTTACTACCTATTTTATGGATAAGCAGATTTGCAAAATATATACCATAGCCTACTGCCAGTCCAATAACTATACCACCGCCTATACTGGCACCCACTATTTTCGCAGTGGTGCTTTCTGTCCAAATAATATTTCCATTATTTGTCAGTAGCGTACCGGTAATAGAAAAGAACACCATAAACATCGACACCAAAATATAAAGTATCAATGTCAGTTTAGGCTTTTCGATTTTATACGTTTTCACATCACTATTCTTCATGTTATTTCTCATCAGTGCATTATAACTGCATTTAGCCATAGCAGCCACATATCAGTCACATATTACTTCCATTGCAGCTTCAGCCATTCTCTTATAGCCGGCTGCACTTGGATGCAGATGATCTCCACTGTCATATTCTTTTAAGAATGCTTTAGGATTATCCGGATCACACAATGCCTTATCAAAATCAATTACTCCGTCAATAAGCTCAGTCGTCCTAATCCAGTTATTATATTCATTCCTTAAATCGTTACGAAATTCAGCGTAGGTTCGCCACCCCTCTATAGGAAGAAGTGTTCCGACATACACCTTATATCCAAGTGTGCGTGCCTGTTCAATATACCACCTTAATCCACCTATCAGTTCTTCAGCGGTTGGTAAATCGGACATCGGCCTGAAGGGATTAACATCCGTTCCGACAGGATGAATTATATCATTAATTCCCTGCTGAATAATAACCGTATCCGCACCATCCGTAGGTACCTCATGCATAAATCTTCTGGTACCTTTGAGTCCGTATGACTCATACGTGATATTATCATACTCCCTGAGAATTCTCGACCCGCTTGTCGCTCTTCTGATAACAGATGTATATCCGCAGCCACTGCCGTCACTTCTCTTCTCCTTCAGCATGAGCTTAAGATAATCCGGCCAATCCTGTGCAGTAATCGAATCACCGTAGCATACCACAGCTTTATTATCAGAATCTGTATACACCGAAACATTATTAAGAAAATAGAAATTCTTGGTCTTGTTACACACTTCCTTTGGAATGTCCAGGACTTCCGTCATATCTCCTACTGCAAACACACCTGAAGACAAAGGTCCCATCGCCACAACCGCAGACCTCAGTTCAACAAAATCCTGCATATAGAAGCTTACAAGTATCTCGTCATCTTTATTTACTTCTACTTCAATTTCATCGGAAGTCTTCTGCAATCCCGCCTCTATACTACAGCTTTGCATCCCATCAAAAAGCACATTATAAAAGGCTCCGTTAACATATAACGAAGCCTTTGTAATACAAACGCTTTCTGTTCCGCAATAATTATCGAAATTAATTCTGACCTTTGTCCCGTCAAAAGGACAATAAATAGGATATCTTAATGTCAGATTCTTACCATAGGTTTCCGGGCGATGCTCATTGACAGATACTGCATTACCCCACATTGACACCCACTTCATTTCGTTACTCATACTTCACAAAAATCCTACCTTTATTTTGTTTTATGATGAATCTCTTTTCTTACATACATATCATTGTCTGCGGTTACCAGAGCTTTCTCTATGTCAACTACACTATTGGGAGATGTCTTGGCACATCCTATACTCATTGTCAGAGAATATTGAATCTTTCTCTCCTCGACCTCTTTTGCCAAAACTGCTTCAAGCCCTGCTACAAACTCCTCTATATTCAAATCATCCTCGAGCAAAACACCACCCACAAAGAATTCATCACCGCCAAAACGTGATACCTGGAATCCTTCCGGTAATCCTTTTTTAAGCGAATCAGTAATAATGGTTAATGCTTCATCACCACTTGTGTGACCATACTTATCATTTATGATCTTCATGCGGTCAACATCCACCAGCATAACCAGTGCAGTTCCGCCTTTTTTACCCCAATCGATAAGCATCGGATATGTAGTCTGCTCACAGCCATGTCTGTTATATACACCGGTGAGTGCGTCTGTTATTGCGCGCTTCTCTACTTCTTGCCACAGTTTATCAAGCATCATGTTATTTCTAACCTGCTCAAGCGCAGAATCCATATGTCTGGTCCAAATATAGTACTGGTTCTCACTAGCCATGTTAAGCGGACCTGACATCATCGCATATCCATATACCAGTGTTTCTGCATAGAGAGTTACGAATACATAATACCCCGGCTTAGTGGCTCTTTCTGCCGATTCAAAGATACAATCTCTTCTCGACAATTCACGATACGGCTGTCCTTTGCCATCAACAATATCAACAATAACATCATATTTATCCTTGAGTTCCGGGTTCAACTTTTTAGGTGCCTCTTTGGAAAGATCAAAGAAATCCGGATCAAGGAACAGCTTAAACTGTTCGCCCTCAATCAAATGATTGTGTTCAAATAAATATGATAAATTGTTATGAACCTGAATCTTATTCTTCGCTTTTCTTACATTTGTATAAAAATGTCTGAAATGCGAATCCATATCGATTGGATCCATTATCGAATTAGTCAGCACTGTACTGTTACTGATATTTTCACTGTCATTGTAAACACGGCATCCGCAACTACCACCCTGAACAAACTTAGTGTTCAGCTTAATATGCATGGGGGTAGGTCCACCCTTCATACGTGCGAACAAATTCTCTGCAGCTATTTTACCCATCGTATCCCATTCGTGTGATACTGATGCAATAGGAGGATGCTGAGCCATGCCCAAACGAGTACAGTCATATCCTGTTACCATTACCTGTCTGGGAATTTTTATCTTTTTAGAATTAAGATAATTATAAGCCGCAATAGCCATAATATCGTTGGCACATATTATAGCCTCCGGATAACTGCCATGGTTATCAACCCACTCTTCGATGAATGCAGGTATCTTTTCCTTCGCCCAGTCGCCATATCTGATTCCATCCTCAGGAATCTCTATATCATTGCGCGCCATCGCAGTTTTATATGCACGCAATCTCTCCTGCGCCTCAGGATGATCCGCCGGTCCACCGATAAATAAAGCCTTCTTAACTTTATGTACCTGAATCATATGCTCAACGAGCGCATACATTCCGGAATAATTGTCAGATGAAATTCTGGGCATTCCATCAAGCGGGTATTCAATTCCGACAACGGGAATATTGTATTTATTAATTTCACCCAAGAGATAGTCGAGTTCGCCCTTTACGTTGTATGTGTTTGCAGGCAAAATAACACCGTCAAATTCGGACATATCAGGCAACTTATACATATTCAATTCAGCAGCATTTGCAGATTCATCCATGCCGTTCAAAGAATAATTAAGAAATGCAAATACATCCGCATTCTCTCTCTCAGCGACATTAATAATTCCATCAAACACATTCTGTATAAAATCTCCGCCCCATCCGCCGGCAAAGAACGCAATCTTCTTTCTCATCCCTGTCTGCTATTCTCCCAAACATTAAACTAATAAGGCCATGTTCCCCATGCATTATACTATAACAACATTTTACACTATTATTGACTTTTTATCTACCAAATATATGAATCAAAGCTATTAAAAAAGTGTAAAGTAATCCTCTCTTTAAACTAAAAAAGAGAGGATATCCGAAACAAATTCAGACATCCTCTCGCATATTCATTTATTCACATAACAAAACATTTTTTAACTTTTGAATTAGTCAATTCTTGACTTCTTTTCAACTTGAACCTTCTCGTTGTAGCACTCAAACATCTTATCAAGTGTCTTCTTTTCCTGCTTCTTGGTGATTGCAGAAATAATAGGAACAATGATAAGACCACCAACCATTGCAACAACGCCTGAATTGATTGAAGACTTAAAGATGTATGAAAGTACCACACCCCAACCTGAAATATCAATCTTTCCAAGTGTGATAACCAACTGAAGAACCGCAACAGCGCAGCCCCACACAAAGCATACTGCTGTAGCAGCCTTGGTTACACCCTTCCAATACAATGAGTAGAGGTAAGGAGCAAGGAATGAACCCGCAAGAGCGCCCCATGAAACACCCATCATCTGTGCGATGAAGGTTACGCCGGGGAATGAATCCTTAATGATTGCAATAGCGGCAGACACTACAATGAAGAATACAATAAAGCCTCTCATTACAGTAACCTTCTTCTTATCTGCAACATCCTTCTTTCCGTTAAATACTACATCAAGAGTGAAGGTTGAGCTTGATGTAAGTACCAATGAAGAAAGAGTAGACATTGAAGCTGAAAGCACAAGTACAATTACAATAGCAACTACAAACGGATGAAGTGTAGAAAGCATTGTAGGAATAATTGAGTCAAACAAAGGCTTGCCGGTCTCAGGATTATAAGTGATGCTGTCTCTGTAAAGTCTTCCGAAACCTCCGAGGAAATAGCATCCACCCGCAACTACTATAGCAAAAATAGTTGAAATAATTGTTCCCTTATTAATATCCTTCTCGCTCTTGATTGAATAGAACTTACCAACCATCTGAGGGAGTCCCCAAGTTCCGAGCGATGTAAGAATTACTACAAACAATAAAGCAAGAGGATCAGGTCCAAGGAAAGAAGTATATGCACCGCCGAACCATCCTTCAGCCTCCACAGCAGAAAGCTTCTGAGTAGCAGCAAGAAGTCCACCGTTGTTAACCAATACAGCTCCGATAACTGCACAGATACCAAACAACATAATGATTCCCTGAATGAAATCGTTTATAGCTGTAGCCATATAACCACCAAAGATTACATAGAAGCCTGTAAGGATTGCCATCACAGCAATTACTACCCAGTAAGGAATCTTAAATACCATACCGAACAAGCTTGAGAGACCATTGTAAAGAGATGCTGTATAAGGAATCAGGAAAATAAATACGATTGCTGATGCTGCAATTTTTAAAGGCACTGATTCAAATCTCTTACCGAAATAATCAGGCATTGTCTTTGCATCAAGCTGCTGAGTCATAATTCTGGTTCTGCGACCAAGTACATTCCATGCAAGGAGTGAACCTATAAATGCATTTCCAAGTCCCGCCCAAGTAGACGCAAGACCAAAGTTCCAACCAAACTGTCCTGCATAACCTACAAAGATTACCGCCGAAAAATATGATGTTCCGAATGCAAATGCAGTAAGCCAAGGACCTACCGAACGTCCTCCAAGAACGAAACCGTTTACATCAGTTGCATGTTTTCTGGTGCTGTAGCCGACATAAATCATGACAGCGAAAAAGCACACCAGCAGAATTGTTGATAAAATCTGTGTTGAGTTCATAGCGCCTCTCCCTTATATGTATTTGTTTACCCGCTTTTTGTTCTACCGGGTGACAATTTAGCACTTTAAAGTGCACAATAAGATTTTAGCGCTTTAAAGTAAATTAGTAAATATTCAATAGGTATAAAAGGCCTACATTCTTTTATGAATAATGCCTATTAGTTTACACCTATTTCAGAATTGCTTATCAAGTTTTCGTTTTTTATTCACACTGCATAAATCAAATACTGCAATATTACCAGTATCAAAATGTGCGCCGGATAAAACGCGTAACAGCAATACTTAAACGGCTTTGATTTGATTCCTTTTTCTCCGTTATACAGCCATATCGGTATCATAGCAAAAATACCAAACGCTTCGACCACTACTTCAAATGTTTTTCCAAAGATGGTTATATTTGTGCAAAGACCGCCTATCATCTCATTACAAATCTGCCATACCAAATAAGCCTGCGCTATTCGGTTAATCCAAATCACAAGATATCTGACCCAACTCTTCTTATATTCAATCTTGAAAGACAGTATTCTGTCTCCCTGGAACAGATAAAAGCAAAGCACCATAACGATTCCGCCACCAAAATAATCTACCATGGTGATAGTTCCGACAATAAAACCAATCAAAAGAGCGAATATAGCCGTTATAGCAAAAACAATGTACTTTCCTGCTTTTTTCTTTATCTTTTTGGGCTGTTCCATCAAAAGCATCAGCAACATGCTGATTAAAAACGTGAACATAACATTCTGCTGAGTAGGGAAAAACCAGGTTCCGCCGCACATAAAATCAAACGGTATTTCTGAAATCAGAGCAAAAATAATCATTCTCAGAAAATACTTTTTTAGATTACCGGTATGCCTGAATCCCTCTACAAGCATAAATGCAAATATGGGATATGCAATTCTTCCGATGTAATGTAACCACATCTGATTTCCCAAAAGAGTCATGCATAGATGATCGCAAAACATCAATACCATCGCTATAATATGCAAGGTTGACGACGATATACCTATCTTCCCTTTATTTGAACTCGTTTCCACATTCTGCATAAAATGGTTACATCCTTTCTTTTCCTGCTTTATCAAATACTTATATAACCTCAAAAATCATCAACGCGCCTATGATATTTAGAACAACATTGGCGCACGCATGTGTAATGTAGCTTGCCAAAATGCTCTCAAATTTGCCGGAAAGCCACTGCAGGAAAACGCCGACAGCCGCAAGTCCTACAATACATATTGCAAATATAAACGGATTAAACCAGGTAACAAATATACCTATATGATATACAGAGAACACAGCTGCGCTGACTATTGTACCTACCAATTTATTCGGAAATATGCCACTTAAGAATCCTCTGAAAAAACTTTCTTCCAAGAATGAATTGTAGAGAATAATATAAGCAAATACAAATAAACAATTACTTTTTGTCAAGTTCTCTTTTGCGATAAGGCTCTCTCTGATTCCATCTAAATCGATGAATCTTTTGAATATGAAAAACGCAGCTGTCATGCCCACAAAAAAGAACAACATCCTTATCTTTATGCAGCCATTTCTCGCACAGCCGTTACTCATATAGTCAGTAAACCATTTTTCACATAGCTATCTCTCACATGTTATTTTAAGTATATGAACCTTCATAAATCATGTCAATTTAGTAGTCTGCACCAGGCCAATACATCATCCTTAAAAGCAGTAAAAAAGCCATGCACCTTACGATGCATGGCTTTGTATTTTACATATATAGCTGATATCTATGTATAGCTTCAACGCTTAATGATTACAGAGATGCGATATCAATCAACTCAAGATTCTTCTGCTCCATAGCGTTCTCAAGAGACTTAGCAAGTGCATTTGCGGTATCCATTGCAGTAATACAATATACACCGGTCTCAATAGCTGTACGGCGGATAAGGAATCCGTCACGGCTCTTGTCACGTCCCTGGGTAGGGGTATCAATTACAAGATCAATCTTGTGACCGAGGATAAGGTCCATAACTGTAGGGCTCTCCTGCTGGATCTTATTAACCTTACGTGCCTTTACGCCTGCCTCATTAAGAGCTGCTGCAGTAGAACGGGTTGCATAGATGATATATCCCAATTTCTCGAAGCGCTTAGCAACCTGAATTGCTTCTGCCTTATCAGAATCCTTAACAGTGATAATCATCTGCTTGTGCTTAGGAAGCTGAACTCCCGCACCAAGGAATGCCTTATAGAGAGCTTCTTCGTAATGTTCAGATACACCGAGGCACTCACCGGTAGACTTCATTTCAGGTCCGAGGCTGATTTCAGCTCCACGAATCTTCTCAAATGAGAATACGGGCATCTTAATAGCATAGTGAGAAGCCTCAGGCTGAAGTCCGGGCTCATAGCCAAGCTCACGTATGGTCTTACCGATAATAACTTCTGTAGCGAGATCTACGATAGGAATACCGGTAACCTTACTGATGTAAGGAACGGTACGTGATGAACGAGGGTTAACCTCGATTACATATACCTCATCCATAATCGCAATGAACTGGATGTTAATCATACCCTTTACATGGAGAGCCTTGGCAAGACGACGAGTGTACTCCGTAATCTTATCCTTGATAAGCTTACCAATGGTAGGAGCAGGATATACCGAGATAGAGTCTCCTGAATGGATACCGGTTCTCTCAATATGCTCCATAATACCGGGGATAAGAATATCCGTACCGTCACAAACCGCATCGACCTCGATTTCCTTACCCTGAAGATACTTATCTACAAGTACAGGGTGATCCTGAGCTATACGGTTGATAATCTCCATGAATACTTCGACTTCCTGATCATTGTATGCAATCTGCATACCCTGGCCGCCAAGTACGTATGAAGGACGAACAAGTACAGGATATCCGATACGATTGGCAACCTCTTTTGCTTCCTCTGCTGTAAATACAGTTCCGCCGGCTGCGCGAGGAATTCCGGTCTGCTGAAGTATCTCATCAAAGAGCTCTCTATCTTCTGCAGCATCTACGTCCTCAGCCTTGGTTCCAAGGATGGGAACACCAATCTTCATCAAATGCTCAGTAAGCTTAATAGCAGTCTGTCCACCAAACTGTACTACTGCTCCGTCAGGCTTTTCGATATCTACGATTGCTTCTACATCCTCATTTGTAAGAGGCTCGAAGTAAAGCTTATCAGCAATATCAAAGTCAGTTGAAACCGTCTCAGGGTTGTTGTTGATAATAATGGTTTCATAGCCAGCCTTGGCAAATGCCCAGGTAGCATGTACTGAACAGTAGTCAAACTCAATACCCTGACCGATACGGATAGGACCTGAACCAAGTACAAGAACCTTCTTCTTGCCACTGGTCTCACGAGCCTCATTCTCTCCGCCGTATACTGAATAATAGTAAGGAGTAGCTGCATCAAACTCAGCTGCACAGGTATCTACAATCTTGTATACAGGAGTAATTCCGTTCGCACGTCTCATAGCGAGAACTTCGTCCTCGGTCTTGCCTGTAAATCTGGCGATTACATTATCAGGGAACTCAATTCTCTTTGCCTCGCGAAGAAGTTCGGGAGTAAGCTTTGAAGCATCATCCTTTGCCTCTACGAGCTTATCTTCCATCTCAACGATTGATGCGATTTTATCGATGAACCAATTATCGATCATAGTAATATCATGGATTTCATCATAAGAAATTCCCTTGCGGATTGCTTCTGCGATAACCCAAATTCTCTGGTCATCTACAATCTTAAGGCGATCTCTGAGTTCGTCAGCATCAAGGGCTGAAAAATCATAGCTTCTAAGACAATCTACATGCTGCTCAAGTGAACGAATAGCCTTCATAAGAGCACCTTCGAAGTTATTGCAAATACTCATAACCTCACCGGTAGCCTTCATCTGAGTGGTAAGAGTTCTCTTAGCAGTGATGAACTTATCAAAAGGAAGACGAGGCATCTTTACTACACAGTAGTCGAGAGTAGGCTCGAATGATGCATAGGTCTTCTTGGTAATAGCATTTTTAATCTCATCAAGAGTAAATCCAAGTGCAATCTTAGCAGCAACTTTAGCAATAGGATAACCTGTTGCCTTAGATGCAAGTGCAGATGAACGAGATACACGAGGGTTAACCTCGATTACACAATACTCAAAGCTGGTGGGATGAAGTGCAAACTGTACGTTACATCCTCCGGTAATCTTGAGCTCTGAAATAATCTTAAGTGCCGAGGTACGAAGCATCTGATACTCTTTATCTGAAAGAGTCTGCGAAGGTGCCACAACGATAGAGTCACCGGTATGTACACCTACAGGATCGATGTTCTCCATGTTACATACAGTGATAACGTTACCCGCGCTATCACGCATAACTTCGTACTCTATTTCCTTCCAACCTGCTATGCAACGCTCTACGAGTACTTCACCTACACGTGAAAGTCTGAGACCATTCTCAAGAATCTCCTCGAGTTCGACCTGATTGTGAGCAATACCACCGCCCGAACCACCAAGGGTATATGCGGGACGAAGTACTACGGGATAACCTATTTTATTGGTAAAATCAATACCATCCTGAACATTGGTTACAACCAATGAAGCAGCAACAGGCTCACCGATTCTCTCCATCAAATCCTTGAATTCCTGACGGCCTTCTGCATTTCTGATGGTCTCTGCGGTAGTTCCGAGAAGTGTTACATTATGAGCCTTGAGGAAGCCTGACTCTTCAAGCTCCATACCAAGGTTAAGTCCTGCCTGTCCTCCGAGTGAAGGAAGGATTGAATCGGGCTTTTCTTTTTCAATTATCTGCTCAAGAACAGGAACAGTAAGGGGCTCAATGTATACCTTATCTGCGATGTTCTTGTCAGTCATGATGGTAGCGGGGTTAGAGTTAACAAGGATTACTTCTACTCCCTCTTCCTTAAGTGAACGACAAGCCTGGGTTCCTGCATAGTCAAACTCTGCAGCCTGACCGATGACAATAGGACCGGAGCCAATAACCATTACACGATGTACATTAGGATTCTTAGGCATAATTATTTCTCCTCCCCTCTCATCATTCTGATAAATCTGTCAAACAAATATCCGCTGTCCTGAGGTCCGGGACATGCTTCCGGATGGAACTGTACGGTAAAGATATTCTTGCCGGTATATGCAAGGCCCTCATTTGTTCCATCATTTACATTGATAAATGCGGGAACTGCAACATTCGGATCAAGCTTATCGGTATCTACAACATAACCATGGTTCTGTGAAGAAATATATACTCTTCCGGTCTTCAAATCCTTAACAGGGTGATTTCCTCCACGGTGTCCATACTTAAGCTTATGTGTATCAGCTCCTGTAGCAAGTGCCATGAGCTGGTGTCCGAGACAGATTGCAAATATGGTCATATCTGAATCGTAAAGCTTTTTAACCTCATCAATAATAGGACCACAATCCTTAGGATCTCCGGGGCCGTTTGAAAGCATTATTCCATCAAATCCACCGTTTAATATTTCTTCAGCCTTGGTATTTGCAGGAAAAACAGTAACCTCACAGCCTCTTGCTGCAAGTGATTCCGCAATATTTTTCTTAGCACCGAAATCAAGGAGCGCTACCTTAAGTCCTGCACCGTTAAGCTCGGTGACAAGTGAAGGTCTGGGCTCTCTCTTTCCTGCCAAATATGCGTCCTTATCGAAAACAGCAAGTCCTGAAACAGGACCATTATCCTCGAGGTTCTTGGTACCTGCAAGAGTATACTTCTCAGGACAGGTAACCTTCTCTACAACCTTACCGGTCGCATATGCTTTCATTTTAGGAAGAAGCTCGTCAAAGCTGTAATTTTCATTGGTGGTAATGCAGCCATTCATAGTACCCTTCTCACGAAGGATTCTTGTAAGCTGTCTGGTATCAATTCCTGCAATTCCGGGAATGTTCTGCTGTACAAGGAATTCCTCTAATGTGCAGTCGCAACGGAAATTGCTGGCTACTCTTGAAATTTCTCTGACAATGAATCCATCCGGCCATGCCTGACGTGATTCCATATCGTCATAGCATACTCCGTAGTTGCCGATAAGAGGATATGTCATACATACAGCCTGTCCCGCATAGGAAGGGTCTGTAAGTACCTCTAAATAACCTGCCATCGAAGTATTGAATACGATTTCACTGATAATTTCTCTGTCGGCACCGATATGAGTTCCCTCAAACACGGTACCATCCTCAAGGATCAGAAATGCTTTCATATTTTGCTCCTTTTGATGTCGTTTGATAATTGCTTAATTTTACTCACATAAACCGCCCATTAATACACGGAACCGAAACCCGTCTTTGGGCTCGTTTTTCACTACATCTTTGTAGCTATCCGTGATTGAATGGGCGGCTTATTAAATTTGTTGCTATGAATTACAGGAAGTACTGTACTCCAGATTCGAATATCTTGAGATCCTGCTCACCATAGATGTTGATTGCGACTCCGTCATCGCGTCTCTCTGCATGTGCCATCTTACCGAAGCATCTTCCATCAGGAGATGTGATACCTTCGATTGACATGTAAGAACCGTTAACGTTCCAGGTCTCATCCATTGAAACCTTACCATCTATGTCAGCGTACTGTGTAGCTACCTGTCCGTTCTCAAAGAGCTTCTTGATTACATCTGCGGGAGCAACGAAACGTCCCTCACCGTGAGATGCAGGGCTACAGTATGTTGCGCCGAGTTCAGCGCCTGCAAGCCAAGGGCTCTTATTTGAAACTACCTTTGTATAAACCATCTTAGAGATATGACGGTTAATTGTATTGAATGTAAGTGTAGGAGAATTCTCATTCTGTCCTA
>DCIR01000068.1:0-33295 GCA_002317155.1 Lachnospiraceae bacterium UBA1721 | reverse complement strand
GTGCAAGTCCGTCTCTCTCCTGAAGAAGCTTTGTTACAGCCTCCTTAAGAGTCTCGTTCTGGAATGCGGTAGCGAAGAACTTAGCTGAACCATCAGGCTCATCACCTGCTGAGAATCCGCCGGGGAACATGATAATCTGTGCCTGAGCAATTGCCTTAGCATACTCTTCTACAGACTCTCTGATCTGTGCTTCTGACATGTTACGGAATACCTTGGTAACTACATTAGCACCGGCTCTCTCAAATGCCTTGGTTGTATCATACTCACAGTTGGTTCCGGGGAATACAGGAACAAATACTGTAGGCTTTGCAACCTTGTTCTTGCATACATAAATACTGTCAGCCTTGTAAATAGGACTCTCTACTGCATCCTCAGCCTTAACAGCCTTGGTAGGGAATACCTTCTCAAGTGTTCCGGTCCATGCTTTTTCAGCCTGGCACATGCATACCTTAGAATCGCCGAATACAAGTTCAGACTCAGCGGTAACAGTACCGATAACAGTATAATCCATCTCACCGAGCTCTCCGAGCTTATCGGCTGCGATTTCTACCATGATATTACCAAGTCCATTGCTGAAGAGGTCTTCCATATCAAGCTCTGAAGAGAATGTAACACCCAGTCTGTTACCAAATCCCATCTTAGCTGCAGCGGCTGCAACACCCTTGGCATCAATCGCATAAGCAGCCTTTACAAGGCCCTTCTGCATAAGCTCGTGGATGTCAGCATAAAGCTTAGCAACCTCATCGTACATAGGAATATCAAAATCATCCTTCTCAATAGAGAAGAGAACAAGCTTATCTCCTGCTTCCTTAAGTTCGGGAGTTACGATGTCACCGTTCTTTGCAATATCAACTGCGAAAGAAACAAGTGTAGGAGGAACGTCGATATCATTGAAGGTACCTGACATTGAATCCTTACCACCGATTGAAGGAAGACCAAATCCGATCTGTGCATCATATGCACCGAGTAAAGCTGCAAAAGGCTGGCTCCATCTCTCAGGATCAGAAGTCATTCTACGGAAATACTCCTGGAAAGTGAAACGAATCTTTGAAGCATCACCACCGTTGGCAACAATCTTAGCCATAGACTCTACTACAGCATAGATAGCACCGTGATAAGGGCTCCAGCTTGAAAGATAAGGATCAAATCCATAAGACATCATGGTAACTGTATCTGTCTTGCCCTTAAGGGTAGGAAGCTTAGCTACCATAGCCTGTGTCTCGGTCATCTGATACTTACCACCGTAAGGCATAAGTACTGATGCAGCACCGATTGATGAGTCAAACATCTCAACAAGACCCTTCTGTGAGCACTCGTTAAGATCCTTAAGTGTTGCAAGGATTGCTTCCTCAAAACACTTCTTATCTACTGCAGCACCAACTGCAGGAACTGAATACTGCTCAAAATAGTTGTCATTCTCTGAAGGAATGTTAACCTTAACCTTAGTCTCCTGATGAGCTCCGTTGGTATCAAGGAATGCTCTCTTGAGGTTTACGATAGGCTCGCCTCTCCAGTTAAGAACAAGTCTGGGCTCCTCGGTTACAACTGCAACTGCGATAGCCTCGAGGTTCTCTTCCTCAGCATATGCAAGGAATGCATCTACATCCTTAGGATCTACAACTACTGCCATTCTCTCCTGAGACTCTGAAATAGCAAGCTCAGTACCATCAAGTCCGGCATACTTCTTAGGAACCTTATCAAGATCAACAGTAAGTCCATCAGCAAGCTCACCGATAGCTACGGATACACCGCCTGCACCAAAGTCATTACACTTCTTAATGAGCTTGGTAACTTCTGCTCTTCTGAAAAGTCTCTGAATCTTTCTCTCTGTAGGAGCATTACCCTTCTGAACCTCAGCACCACAGGTCTCGATAGAGCTTGTAGTGTGAACCTTAGAAGAACCGGTAGCTCCGCCACAACCGTCACGGCCGGTACGTCCGCCGAGAAGGATAATGATATCACCGGGATCAGAAGTTTCACGAATTACGTTTCTGCGGGGAGCGGCGCCCATAACTGCACCAATCTCCATACGCTTTGCAACGTAATTAGGATGATATACTTCCTTAACATAACCGGTAGCAAGACCAATCTGGTTACCATATGATGAATAACCACTTGCTGCAGTTCTAACAATCTTCTTCTGTGAGAGCTTACCCTTAAGGGTCTCAGATACGGGAACTGTAGGATCTGCCGCACCGGTAACTCTCATTGCCTGATATACATATCCACGTCCTGAAAGGGGATCTCTGATTGCTCCGCCGAGGCAGGTAGCAGCACCACCGAAAGGCTCAATCTCTGTGGGATGGTTGTGTGTCTCGTTTTTGAAGAATACAAGCCACTCCTCAGTCTCTCTGTGATCACCATAGTCCATCTCTACGGGAACAACTATTGAACATGCATTAATCTCATCAGACTTCTCTTCGTCCTCAAGCTTTCCATCCTTCTTAATCTTCTTGGCAGCGATGGTACCAAGGTCCATAAGGCAAGAGAACTTGTCAGGACGCTCTGCAAAAAGCTCTTCTCTGGTATCGAGATAGCTCTGGTAAGTAGTCTCGATAGGAGAACGATAATATCCGTCATCAAACTCAACATCAGTAAGCTCGGTTGAGAATGTGGTATGACGGCAGTGATCTGACCAGTATGTATCGAGAACACGAATCTCAGTCATTGAAGGATCGCGCTTCTCATCGTTATTAAAGTAATTCTGAATATGCTGGAAATCCTTAAATGTCATTGCAAGTCCGAGTGAATCATAAAGCTTTCTGAGTTCGTCCTCAGACATTGTGGTAAATCCATCAAAATTCTTAACCTTTGCAGGCTCATCATAAACCGTGATAAGGGTATCGGGCTTCTCAAGTCCTGTTTCTCTTGAATCAACAGGGTTGATGCAGTATCCCTTGATACGGGAAAATTCATCTTCATTGATATTGCCGATGATCATATAGGTAACTGCGGTGCGGATTACAGGATTTTCCTTCTCATTAAGGAACTGTACGCACTGTACAGCTGAGTCTGCTCTCTGGTCGAACTGACCGGGAAGGAACTCAACAGAGAAAACATTGCTTCCTGCGGGAATCTCAATGTTCTCAAGATAAAGATCATCAACGGGAGGCTCTGAAAATACAGTTTTGCAGGCTCTCTCAAAAGTTGCATCGGAAATATTTTCAACATCGTAGCGAATGAAGATTCTAACCTCATCTACGTTAATTCCAAGGTAGTTCTTAAGTTCCTCGTGAAGCTCGGTAGCTTTTACTGCGAAAGGCTTCTTCTTCTCTACGTAAATGCGTCTGACATTACCCATGTAAGTTTTTTCTCCTTGTATAAATACAAAAATTTCGAGTTATGTAAATCAATTGCTTTTCTTTATTAAAGGCTCCCGAAGTTCTCGGGAGCCCTTATTAATAAACTATTACTGCTGAGCTACATCCTTCATAGAGAAGCTGATGCGGCCCATCTTATCCTTGCCGAGGCAAACAACGGTAACCTCATCGCCAAGAGTGAGGTAATCCTCAACATGCTCAACACGCTCACGTGCGATCTTAGAGATGTGTACCATTCCTTCCTTACCGGGAGCGAACTCGATAAATGCACCGAATTCCTTAATAGATACTACCTTGCCCTTGAAGATCTGACCTTCTTCGAACTCGGTAACAATCATCTTGATCATATCGATAGCCTGCTCCATACCCTTTGCATCGGTACCGCAAACTGAAACACGTCCGTCCTCATCGATATCGATCTTGCAGCCGGTACGGTTGATAATCTCATTAATGGTCTTTCCACGCTGACCAACAACCTCACCGATTTTCTCGGGATTGATCTGCATAGAAACGATCTTGGGAGCCCACTCATTAACAGTAGCACGAGGTGCTGCGATTGCAGGCTTCATGCAGTTATCCATGATAAAGAGTCTTGCTTCACGGCAACGAGCGATAGCGCCTTCAACGATTGCCTTGGTAAGACCATGAATCTTAATATCCATCTGGATAGCGGTAATACCTTCGGTAGTACCGGTTACCTTAAAGTCCATATCTCCGAAGAAGTCCTCAAGACCCTGGATATCGGTAAGAAGTACGAAATCATCATCGGTGTCACCGGTAACGAGACCGCAGCTGATACCTGCTACCATAGCCTTAAGAGGAACACCTGCTGCCATAAGTGACATGCAGGATGCACAGGTAGAAGCCATTGAAGTAGAACCGTTAGACTCGAAAGTCTCTGATACGGCACGAATTGAATAAGGGAACTCCTCAACGCTGGGAAGTACAGGGAGAAGGGCACGCTCTGCAAGAGCACCGTGACCGATCTCACGACGTCCGGGTCCACGGCTAACCTTGGTCTCACCTACAGAGTATGCAGGGAAATTGTAGTGGTGGATGTAACGCTTCTCTACTACGTTGGGATCAAGACCGTCAACCTTCTGAGCCTCTGAAAGAGGAGCAAGGGTAACAACGTCACAAATCTGAGTCTGTCCACGTGTAAACATTGATGAACCGTGTACTCTGGGAATAATATCAACCTCAGCAGCAAGAGGACGAATCTGAGTGATCTCACGACCATCGGGACGCTTGTGATCCTTAAGAATCATCTTACGGATGGTCTTCTTCTCGTACTGATATACTGCCTCACCGAGGATTGCAAGCCAATCTTCCTTGTCTGCAAATGCTTCCTCAAGACGAGCGGTGATATCCTTAATGTTGCCCTCACGGGTCTGCTTATCATCTGTAAATACAGCAGTCTCCATCTCTGCAGGAGGAACGATTTCCTTAATTGCATCGAAGAGCTCTGCAGGGATTGCGCATGAGGTATACTCGTGCTTAGTCTTACCACACTCAGCAACAATCTTGTCGATGAATGCGATAACAGTCTGGTTAACATCATGAGCCATGTAAATAGCCTCAAGCATCTTAGCTTCAGGAATGATGTTAGCACCTGCCTCGATCATGATAACCTTCTCACGGGTAGAAGCTACGGTGAGCTTAAGGTCACCCTTTGCCCACTGCTCCTGATTGGGGTTGACGATGAACTCGCCATTAATCATACCAACCTGAGTCATTGAACAAGGACCATCGAAGGGAATATCTGAAATGCAGGTAGCGATTGAGCAACCAAGCATTGCTACGAGCTCAGGTCTGGTGTTGGGATCAACACTCATAACCATTGCATCGAGAGTAACGTCATTTCTGTAATCCTTAGGGAAAAGAGGACGCATAGGTCTGTCGATTACACGGCTGGTAAGAATAGCATTCTCGCTTGCCTTACCTTCACGCTTATTAAAGCCTCCGGGAATCTTTCCTACTGCGTACATTTTTTCTTCATACTCTACTGAAAGAGGGAAGAAATCTACACCGTCACGAGGCTTGTCTGAAGCTGTTGCGGTGCAAAGAACGGTGGTATCACCATAGTGCATAAATGCACATCCATTTGCCTGCTTACCAACTCTGTCGATATCAACCTTAAGAGTTCTGCCGGCAAGTTCCATTTCGTATGTCTTGTATGACATAGCACTCCTTTCTGCTACTATTGTAGCGCCTGATTTCAGGCTTTTAATGTTTTGAGCAGAAGGCTACCGAAACTACTGAACGATACATGAAAGAAAACTATTATTCATGTATTCTTCAGCGGTCTCGGAGTATGCCTCCGCTCCGTTCCCTGTTGCGCAAACAAAAACCTATTTACGCAACACAAGCGGAGCGCCGAAATGTTCGGCTGACTCCGCTTTTGCGAGTGACAAATTACTTACGAAGACCAAGCTTCTCGATGAGAGCACGATATCTCTCAATGTCCTTATCCTGAAGATAAGAAAGAAGTCCACGTCTCTGACCTACAAGCTTAAGCATACCACGACGTGAGTGATGATCCTTAGGGTTAGCCTTGAGGTGCTCGGTGAGCTCCTGAATTCTTGCTGTAAGAACTGCTACCTGAACTTCAGGTGAACCTGTGTCGCCAGGTGTTCTTGCATACTCGTTCATAATTGCTGTCTTTTTCTCTTTGGTAATCATTTTGTGTTTCCTCCTAATATTTTTTATACGCCACACACTAAGGTGGGGTCGGAGTGTCCCGCATCTGAGTGTAGGCTATTAACACACTTGAAATAATATAACATAGCGCCGTCAAATTATCAACGCATTTTTCTTTCAAAAAAGAAGTCAATAACCGACAGTTTTTGTTCAAAATATACACCGGCTTAAAAGATACCTGCTCGGCTCATGTTCACAGCTTGCAGTGTTTACACATCCACAGAAGTCCAATGCTTTCGATGTTTACACTCCCACAAAAGAAAACTCGAAGTCTATCGATTCGCTCACATCAATCAGATACTCGTCATGAGTTCTCGCGCCCCAGCTGTTATCTCCACCTACTCCCATCTGCTCCTTATCCACTCTTACATATGTATAAAGAATCGGAGGAAGTTCATTGGGATGTGTCGCAGACTCAAGTTCATGAGGTGAATACGGAAGTGCACTGAATCCGATGCTGTCACCTGCAAACATCAGTCCTCTTCCCTTTTCATTGATAACCTTGGCATATCTTACATCAGTTATATTACCACATTCCTGCGGAACCATGTAAGCTGACATTCTTCCCTCTACGGTATCCTTGAAAATACCAAGCTTAGCTCCTCGCTTTCTGTCGCAATAGGTCTCTGCAGGACCATTACCGTACCACTCAAGTCTGTCATAATCTGCTGTCATCTTAAACAGTACGCCAAATTCAGGCATCTCACTCAATCCCTCAACCGGGTCATAATGAAGCTTTACCTTTACTACGCCATTTGCATAAACAACATATTTAAGCTCAACTCTCGCTGCAGGTGCCGTAGCCAAATCAAGATAATATGTAATCTCTACATTATCCTTGTTCTCGATAACCTCGGGATTACTTTTTCCCTCGCCTCTGTTTGCGCGATTTTGATACAGACTGGCGAGCTTCCACTGACCATATCTGGCCGGCATTCCGTTGCCGTAATCGTTATCTGTAGGTGCTCTCCAGAAATTAGGCTTAGGAGCCGCCTTAAACATCTCTTTTCCGCCATATGCATATGACTGCATACCGTGCGCATATTTTGAGAATATTGCTTCAAAATGCTCTCCGCGTACACCAATATTTTCTTCACCGTGAATAACCTGTATCTCTTCAAAAGACGGAGCCGCAAAATCTGTTCTGCGATCAACGACAAACACACCCTGCCCGAAAGCAATCTCATGTCCCTGCCTTCCCCAAACATAATTAGCACTGGTCAAAAAAGAAGCAGTAACAACATATTCTCCCGCTATCGTCGGCATGTCGATCACATTCTTAAGTGTATCTGTTTTTCCGGGTTTAACCGAATATTTAACCACCTTCTCGGCTACTCTTACTCCCTCTCTTTCAAGAACGATGACCATATCATAAGAAGAGGTATCAGTGAAAAGCGATTTGTTAATGACCTTAATATTTACACTGCCATCACTCATTTCAGGAATAAGAGTAAAGTTCTGATAATTGAACTTCACCTCCTGCATCTTGGGTGAAGGTAATCTGCTGCCACCGTACACGATTCCGTTTCCGCTGAAATTATAATCAGAAGGTCTGTCGTCAAAATCTCCACCGTAGCGCTGATACTTCACACCATATCTGTCTGTTGAGTTGATAGACTGATCAACATAATCCCAGATAAATCCTCCCTGAAATCTTTTTTCTGTATCAGTCAAATCAGTGTACTTATGCATACCACCACATGAATTACCCATTGCGTGTGTATATTCGCACAGCATAATCGGCTTGTTTTTTATCTTCTTAAGCCAATACTTAATGTCCTTGGCCGAGGTATACATCTGGCTCTCTACATCACTGATATCAGGGCAGCTTCTGTCATTAAACACGCCTTCGTAATGCACCAGTCTGGACGGATCCACAGAGTGGAAATAATCAGACATTGCCTGAATATTGGTACCTCCGAAAGCCTCATTACCGCATGACCACATAAGGATAGAAGGATGGTTCTTGTCGCGTTCATACATTCTCTGCGCCCTGTCGATCATCATTCTGCGCCACTCAGGCTTATTGCCGGGCACAGCCTCCTCATAGGGATGACCTCCCCAAAGTACTCTTCCCCATATTCCATGTGTCTCAAGATCGGTCTCGTCAATCATATAAAGACCCACTCTGTCACACAGCTCATATATAGGTGAATTATTAGGATAATGACATGTTCTGATACCGTTGATATTATGCTGCTTCATAGTCACAATATCCTGCCAAAGTTCCTCGAGCTGAGGCACTCTTCCGGTCACGCCGCTAAACTCATGTCGATTCACGCCCTTAAACACGATTCGCTTACCATTTAGCTTCATAATACCGCGTTCAAGAACAAAATGTCTGAATCCGAAAAGTGAGGTAACCTTATAGTTCTTGGTTTCGATTCTGATTTCATACAGATTAGGTGCTTCAGCACTCCAAAGCAAAGGCTTGTCCACCGAAAATTCAATAGACTCCCTGCCAATATTTACATCTTTCTCGACCGTTCCGATTATTTTTTCATTTCCCGAAGTCCATACAGTCGGATAATTATCTCTGGTTAAGCCTATATCGGTTCGTCCCAATTCCACAAGTTCAGCCTTAATATGACTATCACCTGACATTGTCAAAACAATTGACGCCTTACCAATCGAATAATCATCGGTAAGTTCCTGTACTACTCTTATGTCCTTCACATAGCTTTGAGGATATCTGATTACCTTAACATCCCTGAACAGTCCCGAGAATCTAAAGAAATCCTGGTCCTCAGCCCAGCTCGAAGAGCTCCACTTAATGCAGGTAACCGCAAGCTTGTTGTTACCTTTTCTTAGCACAGCGGTAATATCGAATTCAGCCGGTAAAAACGAGCCTTCACTATATCCAACATACTGGCCGTTTACCCATACTACAATTGCACTCTCTGCCCCCTGAAATGACAAAATGTATGTTTCACCATCTGACTTTTCATTCACATGAATATTCGTCACATAGCAACCAACAGGATTGAATTTTTCCGGAATCTGTCCGGGATTGCTCTCCTCATGTCCATCCCACGGATACTGTACATTGACATACTGAAGTCTGTCATATCCTTCCATCTGAATATGTGCAGGTACACGAATATCTTCCCAGCTGCTGCAGTCATAATCATCCTCAACATACTGAGGATTTACATATGAATAATTGCGCTCATACTTAAATTTCCATAATCCGTTTAAACTAATAACCTCACCCATTCCGTTTTTGAATTCAACCTTATGATCAGAATGCGGCTGAAGCTTTTTTTCCTCATAAAATTTAGGATCTGCTAATTTTGTAATATCAAAAGCCATTGTGTCCCCTTATAACCAACTCATATATTTGCTGATATGTTTATCTGCTAACTTAATTTGTTTATTGATTTGCTTTTTTGATTTTTTCTCTTTGATTTTATTTTCTTGATTTGTTTTCTTATTTTGATATATGTCTCTTAAAAAATTCTATCTGCGCGAGATTTGCCTTCTCGCCTTCTTCAAGTCGCAAATTGCAATGAAAAACATGAGCTATTTCTTTAGCATCAGGCGAGCCATATATATGACTTTCAGCCTCCACTCCCTGATCCTCTAAGACCTTTCGCATCGGCTCGCATTCACCTACCAGGAAATCACAGTATGACGAAAAAATATATGCCGGCGGATAGTCACCAGTCACGAATCCCTGAACATTGAAAACAGGATCATCAAAAGGAGTTTTATCTCCTATATAGTCACTTAATACATAATTATCTTTGTCACGTTTAGCCTGGTAATCAATTTTATACACTCCACACGCCAGCCCTAAAGCGCGTATAATGCAGTCATTCTTTTTGTCAAATGAATACAGCGCTGCATATTCGGGATTAGTATGAATTACAGCATACTGAGATGCCAGCTGTGCACCAGCAGAATCTCCGATTAAAAACACATTGCTGTTATCAAGCTCATACTCCTGTGCATTCTTATCAATCCACTTAAGCACCATTGCAATATCTTCTAGCGGAGCCGGGAAATTAAATTCCGGTGCAAGCCTGTAGTTAAAGTTCACCACAGCGAAGCCACCCTGTGCCATGCGCATACTGTAGAATCTGTACAGCTCCTTATCTCCGTAAAAATATCCACCGCCATGGATGTTCACTATAACCGGCAACTTTCCTTCTTCCGCAACAGGTCTGTATACATCCAGCAGATTCCACTCATCAAATGGTCCGTATGATATATTCCTAAACACCTTGATATCAGCTGGTTCAGTTAATCCCGCATCTCTTTTGGCATCACTTTCAGCCCACTCTTTTCTGGTCTTTATTACTCTTTCCGGAACACTGTTTATTTTGTACTCCATATACCCTCCGTATTTATCTGTCCCCTTCCAATATTCTTAGCATACAGCTTATATTCACTATCGATTATCTTCACTTATCAATCGTGTTTTCTAATCATAAATTACTATATACATTTTACAATTTCCTGCTCCAACAAACAACGGATAAACCACACTGCTTTTGAAAAAATATGTTACAATAATAACCATCAGTTATTAAGAAAGGGATACTGCCATGGGTGCTTATTCAAATCTCCAGCCGGAGCGAGTTTTCTATTATTTTGAGGAGCTTACAAAAATCCCTCACGGATCATACAACATAGATAAAATCAGTGACTATATTGCTGATTTTGGCCGTTCTCACAATCTCGAAACCATTCAGGATGAATATAAAAATGTAATTATTATCAAAGAAGCCTCTGCAGGCTATGAAAATGAACCGCCCGTTATTCTTCAGGGACACATGGACATGGTCGCCGTGCACAAGCCCGAGCTTGATATAGACATGGCCACAGAAGGCCTAAAGGCCGCTGTTAATCTCGAGGAAGATTATGTATATGCAGAAGGGACCTCTCTTGGTGGAGACGATGGCATAGCAGTCGCATACGCTCTTGCTATCCTTGAGGATGACTCTCTTTCTCACCCAAGACTCGAAGTAGTAATAACCACTAATGAAGAAGTCGGTATGGACGGTGCGCGCGGTATTGATTTATCCATGCTTAAGGGAAATCGCCTGCTCAATCTTGATTCGGAGGAAGAAGGTTATTTTCTTACAAGCTGCGCAGGGGGCCTTCGTGCCAATTACTCTCTAACTCTACTTACAGATAACGTATCCGGCACTCTTTATGAAATTGAAATAGGTGGTCTTCTCGGCGGACACTCCGGCGAGGAAATCAATAAGGGTCGTGCCAACTCCAATAAACTCGCTGCAAGGCTTCTCTACGAACTTAAAAAGAGTACTTCTCTTTCTACTAAAAACTGCTCTATCGATTGCACAGACAGTCAGGCTGATACTCCCTCCAATAATTTTGCAGGCAACATATATATCACCCACATAAACGGCGGGCTTGCCGACAATGCAATTCCTCGCGAAACACATCTCGGAGTAATCGTAAGCGATACTACTATCGCAGACTCTGTGATTAATAATTTCACACAATCTGTTTCAAAAGAATATGCAACAAAGGATCCTGGATTTTATTGTAGAGTGATAAGCAAAGCTTCATGTACCGACACAATTGCATATAATGCTAATAATGCTGTATGCTTTCTCAACTCTGTACCAAACGGAGTACAGGCCATGAGCACCGAAGTACCCGGTCTGGTTGAGACCTCACTCAATCTCGGAATTGTAGAATTTCCTATTTGCAATAAGCCTGCAGACCTTGCAGCTTATGAAGCAAAATACGGAAGCAGAGGTTCAGCAAGACTCCTTGCGTCATTCTGTGTTCGAAGCAGTATCGAATCAGCCAAGTATGCACTTGTGGACAGTATTAACAGTATTGCTGATTTAGCAGACGCAACATCAAATATCACCGGAGATTATCCGGGCTGGCAATATCGCACAGACTCTCCTCTTCGTGATAAAATGATTGCCCTTTATGAAAAAATGTACGGCAAAAAGCCTATAGTACAGGCCATCCACGCCGGCCTCGAATGCGGTATACTTGGAAGCAAAATAAATGATCTCGATTGTGTATCCATAGGTCCTGACATGAAGGATATACATACCACAGAAGAAAAGCTGTATATAAATTCAACAAGGCGGGTATATGAATATATAACCGCCCTGTTGGAAACAAAGGATTGAGCATCCTTATTACATATAATTGTCAACAAGAAATCTTGTTACCTTCGCTGCACCGGAATCATTCAAGTGCTGTGAATCTCTGAAATCAGTAGCACCATCAATACCGATTTCATCAACATATTCAAACAGATTCACATAGGTACAGCCATTCTCTTCAGCATACTTTTGCATTGCATCAGCATACTCATACCTGCCCACATAAGGGCAGGTATAAAATATCAGTTTTGTGCCATTTTTATTGCATATATCTACTATTTTATCAAGTTCAGCAATTGCTTCAGCATCAAAATCCTTTTGAACATCTGCCGCCCCACTATCTGATAAATCAATCGATACTATCTCATTCGAAGGATCATAACCAAGGCTTTCAATATATCCGGCCTTGCTTCTATATGGAATCAAACTATCTTTATTTAACACCGCCCAGTTATCATGAAACATAACAAGTGGGAAATAATAAGTCCCGTATTTTTTCCAATCATTACCGAAACAATCATTCAAAAATTCTCGCTTACCATAAAAATCACTGATTGCTCGAGTATAGTATATCTGCCCATCCATGTTACAGTTTTGAAGCTTTTCATTTGCTACATACGTGTCGACAAAAATCACCTTAGGAGTCTGCGTTCTATATGCATCTCTTATGAAAAGAAGTGTCGTGTTAATTCTCTGCCAGTTCCCTCCATAATTAAATGAACTTATATTATATTCGTCGCGTAGTACTCTGGTATCTATTCCTTTCCAGGCATGACTGCTTCCAAAAAACATCACATCAATCGAATTTTCTTCCATAGAATGAAACGCTTTTATGGAATTCATCGATTCAGATGTCGATTCCGGATTAAGCAGTCTTCCCATAAGCAAGACGCCCAATATACTCAATACAGCTGTGAATACGCATCCAGCTATCCTTATCAAAATCTTCTTCATACAATCCTTCTATGCCGTGGACTTTCCAGGCACCATGTTCTCCAATGAAAATCAACCACTCCGTGCTTATTTTCTTGTTTCGCACTTAAAATTGAAAATAAATAAAACTATTTGCATCATATGCCGGTCCGTATTTTCCGAAAGTCAATAAAAATACTACTACTGCGGCGATAATAATACATTTAAGCCATCCCTTTTGTGCCAACAATGTTCTGTGAATTACATATCCCTTTTTTTTGCATATATCTGCGAAAAGCAAGATGGCTATACAAAAAAGCATGAATAAAAAGTTCCACTTGTTAAGACCACATCCAAACAGCGATTTATCATAAAGAATATTTATATTATTAACACTAACCATCGCCTTCAGCACGCTGAACGCACTTGCCGTATCTTTTGCCCTAAAAAACAGCCATGAAAAATCAACAAGAGCAAAAGTCACAATTCCACATATGATTTTATTAACGATCAGTTCTCTGTTTATTCTAAATACCCTGCACAGTTTTTCTTTAACCGGTCTCAGCAAGCTTCCAATCACCTGATACAAGCCATTCAAGCCACCCCATATAACATAAGAAAAAGACGCTCCATGCCACAATCCGCTCACAAGAAAAACTATCATCTTATTAAGCTGTGTCCTGAATTTACCTTTCTTATTTCCACCCAGAGGGATATATAAATAATCTCTGAACCAGGTCGTTAATGAAATATGCCATCCCTTCCAAAAGCCTGCAACAGATGTCGCCAAATACGGAGCATTAAAATTCTCCATCAAATCTATACCGATCATTTTGGCAGCACCCACAGCAATAATAGAATATCCGTAAAAATCACAATAAATCTGAATTCCAAACAGAATTGTTGCGACTACTATAAAAAATCCAGGATAATTCGCGGTGTCCCCGTATACCGAATCGACAAATATTGCTATTCTGTCTGCAAGTACTATTTTTAGGAAAAATCCCCACAGCATAAGCATAAGGCCCTTTTCAGCCGCCTCAAAACTGAATTTTTTACGTTCATCCAGCTGAGGCAACAGCTTTGATGACCTCTCAATCGGTCCTGCAACAAGCTGTGGAAAGAAAGACACAAACAGCGCATACTTAAAGAAGTTTTTTTCAGCTGATATATCTTTTCTGTAAACATCAATTGTATAACCCAACGCCTGAAATACATAAAAAGATATACCTACCGGAAGAATAATATCAAATTCCGGTACATTCATATTAATATGCGCCATAGATAGAATTCGGGTAAGTATACCGGCCCCGAAAAAGAAATACTTAAAGAAAAACAATATTCCAAGATTAATAACAAGACTTAATGATACAATCAGTTTCTGCACTGATTTCTTGCTTTGTCGTTCAATCAGCAAGCCTCCGACATAAGTAACTGTTGTCGAGGCCAATAACAAAAGTGCATACTTGGCGTTCCAGTTCATATAGAAATAATAGCTGGCAACCAGAAGCCAATACTTACTTGCTTTCTTTGGAACCAGAAAATAAATAAGCATTACTATCGGCAAAAATATTAAAAAATTTAATGAATTAAACAGCATATCTTTCTCTCTCGAAAAGCTCCGATGCTAATAGCACCGGAGCTTTTGGGTTATATCATACTATCAATTTCTTTATTCCTTATTGCAAATAGATAGGTATGTATTAAATTTGTTACTCTACTACTTCAGCAACCTCATTGCCTACTGCCTTGGTAACTGCCTCATTTACTGCTGCAGCCTCAAGTCCGGTAACATTGATGTTGTGATTTACCTTAGCATCATAGGTCTGAGCCTTCATTACTTCGGTAAGATCAAATCCAGTGGTTTCCTTTACTGACTCAATTACCTGAGCAAGTACTGCAGGGGTATATCCACCTACTGAGCTTACGCCACCCTTGCCTGTGCCTGAATCGATAACGGTTACCTTGTCGATAGCTGAGATAGGCTCTGCAATTGCCTTAGCAATCTCAGGAAGCTGAGTAATGATCATCTCGGTTACAGCTGCATTGTTATACTTAGCATATGCCTGAGCCTTCTTCTCCATTGCCTCTGCTTCTGCAAGTCCCTTAGCTTCAATAGCTGCAGCTTCTGCACGACCAACTGCTGCAATTCCTTCTGCCTCAGCCTGCTTGATAGCAAGGATACCTTCTGCTTCCTTCATCTTAGCTTCCTTGTCAGCTTCAGCCTTAATCTTACGGATTTCAGCTTCCTTCTCCTGCTCATACTTCTGAGCATCTGCCTTCTTCTGCTTCTCGATGAGTTCAGCTTCAGCTTCCTGCTGACGACGATACTTCTCAGCATCTGCCTTTTTCTTAATCTCTGCTGCAAGTGACTGCTCAGCAACCTCTGCTTCCTTAGCCTTGAGTTCTACCTCGCGCTCCTGACGTGCAATGTCAGCATTGGTACGGGTAATCTCAATGGTCTTTCTCTGTTCCTGCTGCTGAATCTCATATGCTGCATCAGCTGCTGCCTTCTTGGTATCAGATACCTGCTTGAGTTCAGCCTTCTGAATAGCAAGATCATTCTGCTTCTTAGCAATCTCAGTCTGTGAAAGAACCTGTGCATCATTTGCATCCTTATCAGCCTGAGCCTGAGCAACCTTGATATCTCTCTCTGACTCTGCTCTTGAAATAGCTGCTGCCTTCTGGATACGAACTACGTTATCAACACCGAGGTTCTCAATAACATGATTGTTATCAGTAAAATTCTGTACATTGAATGAAGTAATTACAAGTCCCATTGCTGCGAGGTCCGGATCAGCGTTCTCTTTTACAAGAAGTGCGAACTTCTGACGATCTGAAACCATTTCCTCGAGCTTCATCTTACCAACGATCTCACGAACATTACCTTCAAGTACCTCTCTTGCTACTGAAGCAATGTACTCAGGCTTCTTGTTAAGGAAGTTCTTAGCTGCGAGCTTGATAAGATCTCTGGTGTGTCCAACCTGTACGTTTACTGTTGCATCTACATTGATGTTAATGTAATCAGCTGTAGGAACTGCTGATGATGTTTTTACATCAATAGGGATGAGCTGTAACTTCAGTACATCTTTCTTTTCTAAGATGGGAATCTTGATACCGCTTCGACCGATAAGAATCTTCGGCTCTTTATGAAGACCGGTAATGATGAAAGCCTCATCTGTGGGTGCCTTTACGTAACCCGACATAAGAATAATGAAAACAATCAAAACAACGACACCAATGATAATGTACTTAAGCATATTTGCCTCCTTCTGACGTGACCCCCCGTCGCGTCCTTACAGTTACTAATATAATATATAAATAACTTAAAATATACCTCATCAGCAGCGGAATATGATTATTTATTCCCTCTTCCGAGTCTCTATTCATCATATGACTTATCTATTTATCATATGTCTTATCTATTCAGCCATATACTTATTTGCTCTGCTGAATCTTCATTGTGAGCGCTATTCTCTTTTTGGCCACATCCACCGACATAACCTGCACATCGACAACATCGCCTACGCTCACAGCCTCAAGCGGATGTTTGATGAATCTGTCGCATATCTGAGAAATATGAACGAGGCCGTCCTGATGCACTCCAATATCCACAAATACACCAAAATCTATTACGTTTCTTACAGTTCCCTTAAGAATCATACCCTCCTTGAGGTCCTTCATCTCAAGGATGTCGCTTCTGAGAATCGGTCCGGGCATATCTTCTCTGGGATCTCTTGCCGGCTTTTCAAGTTCCTTGAGAATATCATTAAGAGTGATCTCTCCAATACCAAGTTCCTTGGCCGTCGCAGCCTTATCAAGTCTTCCGGCAAGAAGCTTAAACGTTGCCGCATCACTGTTTCCGGCTTTACGAGCACTGATTATAACATCAGTTGTAAGTCCCATCTTTTTAAGCAAAGCTTCTGCAGCTTTATATGACTCGGGATGAACGCTTGTAGAATCGAGTGGCTCCTTTCCATCCAAAATACGAAGGAATCCGGCACACTGTTCATAAGCTTTAGGACCTAATTTAGGTACCTTTAACAGCTGTGTACGCGATGTGAATTTACCGTTAGTCTCACGGTATTCAACTATATTTTTAGCAATAGGCTTGCTTATTCCCGATATGTATTCCAGCAATGATACAGATGCTGTGTTAAGATCAACACCCACCTGGTTAACGCAATCTTCGACAACACCTGTAAGCGCTTCGCCAAGCTTCTTCTGATTCATATCATGCTGATACTGTCCTACACCAATTGATTTAGGATCTATTTTTACAAGTTCAGCAAGCGGATCCTGCAGTCTTCTGGCAATTGATGCAGCAGATCTTTGTCCTACATCAAACTGAGGGAACTCTTCAGTAGCAAGCTTGCTGGCAGAATACACTGACGCTCCGGCCTCATTTACGATAATATACTGTACCGGTTTATTGATTTCCTTAAGAAGTTCTACAATTACCTGCTCTGACTCGCGCGATGCAGTACCGTTACCTACGGAAATCAAATCTACTTTATATTTATCGATAAGTCTCTTGAGAACTACCTTAGCCTCATCTACCTTAAACTGCGGAGCAGTAGGATAAATAACGGTAGTATCAAGCACCTTGCCTGTCGCATCTACTATAGCGAGCTTGCATCCGGTTCTGAATGCAGGATCCCAGCCTAATACAACCTTGCCTGCAATCGGAGGCGCCATCAGAAGCTGTCGAAGATTTTTTCCAAATACCGAAATAGCGCCATCCTCAGCCTTTTCAGTCAATGCATTTCTTACTTCTCTCTCGATAGACGGTGCAATCAGTCTATCGTAACTATCTTCTATTATTTCTTTTAAGATAGGCTCAGTGTACTTATTATTACCCGTGATAATCTGCTTTTCCAGATAACGAACAATCTGCTCCTTTGGAGCTTCTACAGTGATTGTCAATATCTTCTCATTTTCACCACGATTGATTGCAAGCACTCTGTGTCCCGCAATCTTGACTACAGGCTCAGAGAAATGATAATAGTTCTCATACACACTCTCAGCTTTATCATTTTTAGCCTCCGAAACCACACTGCCCTGCTTCATGGTGATATCTCTGATGTATGTACGATAGTCTGCATTATCAGAAATATTCTCAGCTATAATATCCATAGCTCCCTGTAAAGCTTCCTCAGGAGTGTTGACACCTTTTTCGCTATCAACATAAGCGCCGGCCTCCTCGATAGCAGGCTTATTCATCATCTGCAAGCTGATTAATACCGCAAAAGGCTCAAGACCTTTTTCCTTCGCAATACTTGCTCTGGTCTTTCTCTTAGGTCTGTAAGGTCTGTAAAGGTCATCGACTGCAGTCACAGTCTCAGCCTTTTCAATTTTCTCTCTGAGTTCATCCGTCAGCATTCCCTGTTCTTCAATGCTTCCGAGAACCTGTTTTTTCTTATCCTCAAGGTTTCTCAGATACTCAAGTCTCTCGCCAAGAGTTCTGAGCTGCTCATCATTAAGTGTGCCTGTGGCTTCCTTACGGTATCTGGCGATGAAAGGTATGGTACATCCCTCATCAATAAGCTTTACCGCAGCTTCCACCTGCCAGTTCTGTACACTCAATTCCTGCGCTATTACTTTTACAACATCCATCAAATAACACCCCTCGTTATATTTCGTTTATTTACAACCATTACATCCATTTATATAACCATTGCATCCGCAATCGTTTTAACCATCATTATAATCCAATTAATAAATCTTGTCCCCATATTTGCCGTAATTGACACAGCAATTCCCATCGCTAAGAAAGGGGCAAAGGCAAATACATCGGTCTTCTTTTTCTTTTTTGAAAAGTAAAGAAATATTGCAAAAACACCTCCGGTAAGCATTGCCAGCATAAATGCCACGATTATTCCCTTCCACCCAAGCATAAATCCCGCTGCTGCCAGAAGTTTGATATCTCCGCCACCGAAAACTTTGATATTATCATTCGCATTATCAGAATATGCATTCCCGGAGTCCGCACTATCAGGATGCGCTTTGTCTGTTGCGGATGATTTTCTTTTAAATTTATTCACGAGGAAATTAATGAGAAAAAGAGGTACACTGACGCATACCATTCCGATAAATCGCTCATAGAGTTTTATTCCGGGTATGGTCCATATTGAAACAATACCCAAAGCAAAAACTGCGAGCACATAAAAAAGCGATATCTTTTGTGTACGGATATCGCTTATAGAAATCAAAATTAATATGATAAACAATGCTATCACTGTCAGTATGCCATAAATAGAATAGGTATACCCTAAAACAGTAAAAGTCATATTTTCGTCCCGCCCGTCAAAATAATATTAGTGTCGATATATTACAATAAAATCAATTATATATAATAGAAGAAACATTGGCACACTTAATATAATATTCGGTAGTGTATTCTCCGTATTTATCACTATATAAAGTAAGTGTCATTTTAAGCACATTTTCAGGATATTCAGGTCCCGGATTTTCAAAATTAAGAGCTTTAACCTCATATCCCATATATGCATTGGAATCAAATCTCCAATCAACTGCATCATATTTTACCGGACCCTCACCAACTTCATCATATCGCACACATATATACTTTTTTCCGTCAGTTGCTCCGCCTGTTTCCTGTGCCTTAGCTGTAACGGTCACCTTGCTTCCTGTAGCATCGGTAAAATAAATAGAGTCGATATCAACGCTGCTATCCCCATTTACATCCTCTGTGACTACAGGTGGATTAGATGGCTTAGCCCCTTCAATCTGACCAATCACTCTCTCAGCTATCATATTAGATACTTCAAGGCCATTGGTTTCACCCTTTGTGTTGTAATACAGCTGAGTCGTATAGACAATGATAAATGTCGCAGATACCATAAACAGCGCCAAAAGAGCAAAGGTAACCACAAGTTCAACCAATGTAGCACCTCTGTTATCCCTATTAAGTTGTCTGCTTAATTTCATTGTCATCAGAGTATTCTCCTAAGTAATTAATTGCCGCTTTTCAAAAAATAATACTTATATGCTGACAATTCAGAGCCTTCTGCGCCAAGCAATTGTTCCTCACCAATCTCATACAACTTAATATTAGTCGTTATTTCAGCATTGCCACTATTCTGCGGCATACCGTCACTAGGTACGAATGTAATTGTTCCGGTAATCTCCTGTGCGCTATTTATTGCATTCGTCTTGTAAAGCTGCTCTTGAATCATTCCCAGCTCCTTAGACGTATCAATTGATCTAAAATACATATTTCTTGACACAACAATAATACCTGACAGCGAAGCAAGAATTACTGCAAGCACAACAAATCCCACCAGGACTTCCACAATTGTCATTCCGCTATTATCGGTATGAATTTTTTTCTCTTTCAAAAAAAGCTTCATTAAAAACTCGCTTCCTCAATCATCTAAAAAGTTACAGCCGGACACTCTGTTTCATATACGCAGTAACTCATGGGACTATCTTTGGGTCCTTTTGTAACAATCACCTTAATGTACACAGCTACGTTGCCATTACCGTTATTATTCTGTCCGGAACCTGATGAATTACCATCTGTCGAAGAGCCATTTCCCGCTTCCGGATCATCATAAATATCATTATCATCAGGTAATCCCGGAGAGTCATCATCACCCGTACTTTGACTTATACTGTAGCTGATTACCGTTTGAATCTCATACAACGCAAGTTCTTGATCTACAGTGCGGTCAACCATATCCAGCACCAATTCGGATAAAGCATTCTCATCGGTGTTTACCAACGCTTTTTCAATACTTATCCATGTTCCGGCGCTCATCTGCTCCGCAAGATATTTATGAATATCAGACTCTGAATCTACTATTTCTGTACGCACGGACTCCATACATGTTTGCGCAATCAATTTACATTGAGTATCGTCAACTCTTTTCAAAGACTGCGAATATAGAATATATGTAACCATAAGCAGAAGCAGGCAAAAGACCATGACTACCACTCCGATAATCATAGCGGTAATCATAGCCACGCCTGAGTCATCTGACTTCTTTGTTTTCCTTATGAAATTGACAATTCTCTTAGTCGCCTTCATATGCATCTTTACTCTGTACTTTCTGCGCTTTCCTCACCCTCAGTGTTATCTTCAGCATTTTCGCTACTTTCGATACCGCCGGGGTTCTCTTCCTCCGCATCTGCTTCAACGCCTCCGAAGATCTCATTCTCCACATCAGTCTCGATACCGCCGGGAATTTCACTCTCCGCATTACTTACGGCTTCCTCTCCATCTATGCCACTCTCTGAAGCTGTATTAACCTCATCGCTTCCAAAAGCCTCGCCATTTTCAGATTCAGTACCGGCTTCTGCGTCTGTGCTTTCTTCTACCGCTTCACCATCTGCAGAAGCACCTTCATTCGCCAAAGAAGCTTCACCTTCGCTTTCACCTTCCGAACTGATATCATCGGAATAAGGCATAATCTCTTCATCAGCTTCCGGTGTAGCATCATCATAATCCATTGAATATGACGTTGCCATCAAACCACCGGCAGCTTCTGAATCCATAACTGCAATCATGTCATCATACCACTTTCGTATACCCTCTTCTTCGTCAGTAGTACTCTCGGCATACACTATGCATTCATCCCACTTCGAAATAGTAGCAACACTATCCGGATCGTCAGGATCAATATCAGTCAGTTCTATAACTCTATGGAACAATGCACCATTCTGCAACTCATAGTTATCATTATAGACTGGCTCAATCATTACATCCGTTATGCTAAACATCGCATTATTATGTAATGACATATACTCTGAAGACTGAGTAGAAGCAAAAGTAACTGTCTCTGTTTCTTCATCCACTACAGCAGTCTTAATAATATCAGGCAAAATCAAAGTAAATGAACCATTGCCATCTGTATCAACAACATAAGAAATCTGAGCTTCTACAGTAATATCTACCGATGTGCCATCCTTATCAAAGCTGTAGCTTGCCACTATATCTTCAAGTGTAAGAACATCTACAACAGTTGCAAGAGGATCAACTTCTTCAGGGTCAGTTCCTTCAGGATCTACATCTCCGAAATCTGTCTCCTCACCGGGATTATCAGGCAAATCATCTGCTTTGCCTATTCTGCCGATGATACGTCCATTATCCTCATCTCCAAACTGAGCCAATGAAACAACCCAACTTCCATCAAATTCGCCTTCTTCATCGAAGAATTTCTCGATAGTGAGAACGTAAATCGGAGTATTTTCATTCTCCTCATCATCTAACTCAGTTCTTCCAACAAGAGTAACTGTGTACTTATCAAGATTCTTATCTTCTGCAAATGAGATGCTCTGAGCAATCACCTTCTCGATACTCTCATCGTCAAGAGAAACTTCAATTTCAGTCTCTCCTACTGTAATGTTGGTATCGTTAAGCAGAAGCTTCGGTAACTGAACCCAAATATAGTCAGTGGTAGATGCTATTGATGCATCCTGATCAGACCACTGTGAGTTAACCCAATCTGTACTTTCAGCTCTCAGTACAATCTTAAGCCACTTTCCTGCAAATTGACCCGGATATTCTTCATACGATGCAATATCAATAGTTACATTCTCACCTACGTTAGCATATCCCAACATAAGCGGAGCATTCTTGTAATAAAGTGTTGCTATTGCATCCTTATTCCAAGAGTTACTATATTCAGTCGTATCAGTATCTTCCGTCGCATCCGCAATATTAGTGGTACTGCTTGCATTGTCAGGCTTAGCATCATATACTGCAACCGCCATTTCTACCTTTATTGACGGATCAGATAGATAGTTAGGATCATCGGTTGCATAGCTAAATGTCATTCCGCTTAAATATGTATCAATATCAACAGTATTATCATATACAATATTGATCTGTCCGTTCTCGTCTGTAGCGATACTGCCATCTTCAGCTAATTTAGCAACTTCTACCGATGCATCGCTATACTCCGGCATACTGTCGGCATCATCTACTACTAAGAGCAATGAGACATCAGGAGCTACAAGTCTTGTAGGTATCACGAATTCACACTCTACACCATCTTCGCCCTGCTTATAAAGTTCAGCATTCACTCTGGGAATCGCTTTGACAGATACAGCTACCACTTCTCCTGTATTGAAATCAGAGAAATCAATTACTGTACTAATAATACCTGCACCAACGATACAATCATCAGACTCAAGCTTTATTACCTTTCCATCTGCCATCAACGCAGCTATATCAAGATCTATAGCATCAGTAACTTTTTCAAGATAATAGTAATGAGTTGTTGTCTCCGGAAGAGCATTTCCATCTGAATCTGTAATGGGAGTAGTTACTTTTGCAGTAATCAAATATCCACCCAGATCCTCAAGCTGATACTCATTTGTAAGTTCATCCCAGCTTACCTTATATTCCAGTGAATCGGTAACAAATACACCATCTTCCATCTTAAGGCTTACCGAGGGAACAGATATAGTATCAAACATCTGCTTCTGAACTATTCTTGCCTCAGAATATCTGGGAAGAACCATTGTTGTATGATTTGTAGTATCTGTTGCAGACGATACATTACTAAAGTTCTTATATCCCGCGGTATCTCTTCCCTTACGTGATATTCTTACGGAAATATAAGGATATCCTGACCACAGGTTAGTCTCATCAACAAAAGTACAGCTGTAATCCCACACAAGATACTCAGTTGTTTTAGCCTTTGAAAATACTGTAATGCTACTACCATCATCCTGCTGACTGATTGATCCGAGGTAATTTCTAAGTTCATCGCTTCCATCTCTAGTCGCGAGTACTACTTCTTCTCCGTCTACAGTAGTTCCAATAAGTTCAACAACATACTCTGCATTATTGTAATCTGCAAAATATACATTCATCAAACGTCTTCTGTTATCTGGTGTTAATGAGCTATATGAAGCATCATAAACTGCAGATGTACTCTCATATCTCTTTACATAATCAGCCCAAGTATCAAAAAATTCAGAAGCGATATCGGAATTGGTAACTCGATTATTGTCATTCCATGTATATCTATTATTTGTCGCATCCCAACATGCTTTATCCTGATAATATGTATCCCAGGTAACCGTATAGATATTGTGTCCACTTTCATCAACACCAATATCCACTTTTTCAATATGAGGAGCAGTTGCAATTTCCTGCATATATTTCTTTGCAGAATTATTATTCAGTGCACTTGTGAGAGGATAACAGTTCTGAGGATAATACTTAGTCTCATTAAATGTTCCCTTATCATCACTTATACCACATACCCAGTAGCTTTCAGACAAATCGTTTCTGTTAGCGGCAAGCCAGCTCTTTCCTTCGCCTTCATCATAAGAAGTCAGCTTCATATTGGTGTAAATTGCATAGCTTACACCATATCTGTAATACTCACGACCCTCGTAATCATCGGTCGCACGCTTTTCTTCAGCAGCCTTCATACTAAGCTCGATAGTTGCATTATAGTAAAGTCTATATGTACCATCGTTATTCAAGTACAAAATATAACCCGGATTAAGTTCATCAGTCTCACTGTTCCATACAGGATATCCATTGCCATTTTCATCCCTATACGGCACAGTAGACTCCTCTTCAAAATAGAAGTCATCATAAATATTGGCCAAGACTTCTTTTGCCAAGCCGTCAAAGACAAGATTATCTGCCACGTCGTGTCCATAATAAACTACTTCATTCTGTGATTTATGCAGATATGATCTTACAGTAATCTTATCAATCGGCTCCTTTGCGAACCATTTTGCAGGAAGGTTCTCAAGAGTAGCATAGAAATTCATTGCACTTGTACTGTATGAGTTCGCCACATGAGTAAGTGTATTTGCATATGAAACATTAACACCAAGTTCCTCATCATATGCCATTATATCGGTAATAACGAAACCATCACAGTCTCCGCTCTTCGCATAATACTGTACTGTATATGACATCGAATCATAGGTTTGACCATAGAATCCCTGATAATATGTAGCATCTGCATACTGCGCATAGCTGCGTATACCTTCAGTTTTATCAGCGTTATTGTTGTTACCAAACGCCTGGAACAAAGTTCCAACCGCAGCTGATGAGCCATACAGTCTGCTAGAATCTTCTCTATTACTGGGAAGTACAACAGCACTGTACTTATTATTAGAATACTTTGAAGTCATTACCATCGAAGCGGGCTCACTGTAGCAACCCTGCTCACGAAGATTCCATGAATATGTCTTTGTCACCGCACCAACAAGTGTAACGCTTACAACACAATCATAATACTCACCGTTTGAATCTTTGTATTCATCATCATTGTCAACTACAATTACAGTTCTGTCACCCGCAACCAATTCAAAATGAATCTGTGGTGTCGGGAGAATAATCTGATCGATAATGACCTCTAATGATGCAGCTTCTTCTGAATCGTAATCAGCATAATCACTCTTATAATCATCACTATTCTTATCATGAAGGAGATGGTAATTATTCAATGCCTTTACAGTAAAGACCATCCTGTTACCTTCACCATTCCATGCTTCATTATTACTGATTCTGAAGTTAGTCTTCATTGAACCGATAGTCTGTGTAACCTTCGACTGAATTACATTTCCATCAACATCGACTACAATATAAGATACCTCATAAGCAGCTGCATCCTTAACAGCATCCCACGTAAACTCATAAGCGCCTTCCTTACGGGTCACATTAAGCCCAAGCGGCTTTGCCAATACTTCGAATCTCACATTTGCATTCTGAATCAACTTCACAATCTTAGGATCGATGTCAAGATAGGTATCTATTCTGCTACCGGTATCTCCGGTTTCAGATTTTGATTCAAAATATGAGCGTCTGTCATTAAGGAACGAATTCGCTCCACCATACATCGGATTATTGCTTGCATAAGTAAGCATAAATCCTGCTCCCAAATCATATCCGGTGTGAATATATACGCCATCCGGGTCTGCTGTCACATAAAGGGGTACCGGATTATAATTGTAATGAATATTATCATAAGCCGAAGCATTGGGATATGATGATGCAGCATTTGCTCCTACAGCCATTTTTTCCTCTTGAGCCATATTTCCCTCTGGAGACACTTTCCCCTCTGCAGTCTTTTTTGCCGGTATCCATGCGAAACCACGCATATACACATCGCCACTATTATCAGCTTTACGAACATCACCACCAGCAGGAGTGGTATATCCCTTCTGCTTTATACGAATCTTAAATGTGGTAAATGCACCAATTAACTCAGTTGGAACATCAATCTGTTGACGTGATTTTTCTCTATAATTTTCTTCAGATGAATCGTATCCGCATACATCCTGTGCCATTATATGTCTTAATGCAACGCCATCGCTGTTATAAAATACGACATCATAATCATAGTAATATTTTCTTATATCTTTTGCTGTCGCATCTTTATTTGAATTGTTATTAGCCAAATAGAAAACAATACTGCCTATACCACTGGCGTTAGCATCCTCTTTCACATCAAAATTAAACTCCAGCCATCTGTTTGATGCCAAATCAGAATCATAACCGGCGCTATACTTAAACCAATAATAATCCCCACTCCAATCCATATCCAGGAGGTCGTCTGAATATACAAATTTACTATTAGGGTCTTGCTTAACTATCTTATTACTTGTTAGTTCACCATAATTAGTTCCATCATCTCCCGCCTTTGAAATACTACTGATAGAAAATGTAGTTCCATACTTTTCCCCAACATACTTAATAGAGGAATAAACAGGATTATTGGTCTCTTTGCTTGCTGCTGAGATATATGTAAATCCACGTAAATTAGCAGAATTCATATTAATAATAACTGCAACCGGTTTATTATCTTCGCCATATTTAGGATTAATCAGCGTAGCGGTAGCGTCATCAGTTATGTAATATCTTCCTACAACCTGAATACTATCAGTGGTCACCATTTCTCCATTACTATAAATAAATGTTCCACTAATATTATAAGCCGGAGCATCTGTTTTATTTGCTTCATCCTTGCCATTCCACGCATGCACATTTACTGCATATATACCTTTAGAATTATCATCATATGACAGATTCATATATAGCGAATTGGCACTACTTATTTTTACTAACGGAGAAGGCTCTGCAAAATAAGCAGATGGATTCATCACCAGCGCATACTTCATATCCTTAGATTCATATTTATTAGCTGCAGTCCAAGTCGCTGCCTTTAAGTTCAAATTAGAAGATAATGATTCATGCAGGCTGAAATACACCCCATAGTTGGTGTCATCAAATGTCTGTTCCTCAGAACTTGAAATATAGTAGCTGTTGTACAATGAATTGATATCATTTGCGAGATTGAATGTTCCCCAATTGGTAGTACCTGTCTGAATACGTCCTAAAACGCTGGCATCAAAGCAATCGGTAACATCCGGCTTCTTTCCGCCACTGAATCCGTATGCATAATCCGTATCTGTATTATAGTTACGGCACAGCTCCATCTTAAATGCTGAATTCGCACTTGAACCAACAAATGAACCGATATGGTACTCGCTCCTCTTCTTGTTTACCAATGCTGTCGGATTTCCGGTCATAATACCGGTATTAACGCAGTCATAGAAATAAAGTGTAGTATCAACTCCGCTTATTACATCTACAGTCTGACCTACGAATCCTCCGATTCCGCCATTTGTCTTGACATAATTGCAGCTGATATTTCCATGATTTTCACATTTAATAAACGTCATTGGTCCATTGTTATACTGACCAAAGCCTATAAAACCTCCCGAAATACGATATTCAGAGCTTACATTACCGTAATTATAGCAATTCTCCATATAGGTCGAGCAGCCTCTTACCTGAGCAAAGAAGCCTCCCGCCATACCAAATCCATAAATATCACCATAGTTATATACTTCTGTAAGTGTAACTATTGGTCTATATGACTGCTCAATAAATGATGCTATACCACCAATTTTGTTGTTACTGCTATACCTGCATGATACAAAAGCATAGTTTTTAATATATGAAAGATCTTCTCCCGATGAATAGTGTCCGAAAATACCGCCACTTCCTCTATCGTTTTCAACATAACTCTGAATAACAGCCCAGTTCTCGCCCGTGGTCAAATAGACAATATCATCATCCAAATCATCTACAGCAAATAATGCTATATCAGACTGTGCAGAATTATTTCTTCCGCTCGCAGTTGCTCCTTTATATTGAAAACCAATCAAGCCGCCACAGCTACCGCCAAAAGAAAGAACTCTTACTTCGTCAACCGAATAGCTATAGTTATCGCATGCTATCAATGTGCCATAGTTTCCACCTATCATAGCTCCAATGATCGAATAGCTTGTTCTGTCAGGATTTAGTGCAATTGCATCTATAGTCTCAATCAAGGTATCATCTGTTGCATTCAAAAGCTGATTAATCTTATTCAAATCACCATCGCAGATAACAGTTCTTGAGTCCGCTCCTTCACCGGAAACAGCTCCTATTACACATGAGTCAATAGTCGAACCATATCCATTAATTCCGGCAATACCTCCAATATATGCAACCGTTCCCGAAGTTCCATAAGCATGCAAATATCCGTCGAAGCTGCAGTTGATTATAATTGCTTCGTTAGAAGCATTATTAGCATCAATCCGGTTTACATAACCAGAAACACCTGCAATTCCGCCGTATCCATAATTTGTTGCACCATCATTTCCTTCAATTTCTGATACAACAGCAATATTTTCAATTCTTCCGGTGTTAACACCAGCAACACCACCAACACTAGCAATAGCAACGTTGTCCATAGACAATGCATTATCTACTATCGGTCTACTTCCGTCAGCATTCAAAACGCCTGTGATAGTACCGCTGTTAGTACCTGCAATACCACCTGCTATTGAATACTCTCCGGTTATAACTACCGATGCATTGGTAATATAATTGTCACCATTAATCTCTATTACACCTGTATCAAGGTTCTGTCCTGCTACAACGCCCAGTGCAGTACCAGTATTGGTTGCATAACCCGATACTGTTACATTTGCAATATGATTATTAGTGATATAGCCTAAATTCTGCGCTACTACCGCTCCGACAGCTATTGGTGCGGTTATCTTCTGATTACCAAGCGAGCTATCCTTAGGCATTACATAGCATCCGACAATAATACCGTTTTTATCATTGATTGCTGCTATTCCACCGCACATTCCGTTTACGGCATTTACCGCAACATAGCTGTAGCAATCTCTGATATATCCATCATTAACCGCTGTAATTCCACCTGCATTACCGGCATCACTTGCTGTTACCAAGCCCTGATTTACACAGTAATAAATATCCTTATTAGATCTGTTCTCACCTAAGATACCGCCCACTTCTCCATGAATAGCGGTAACAACTGCCGCATTTGTAAAGTACGCAAGATCATTAGCACCGGCAACATTGAGTCCTACTACACCACCAACAGTTTTGTCTCCGGTCACTCTACCTGCTATTACAATATTATTCTCGCTATCCCATGCAGCATTTTTATCAACCTTGGGACTTAATTCTCCTCCGTTTACACCAACGACAGCACCAACATAACGACCTGAAGAAAGAATGGTGTAATCACTGATATCATTCTCTATTACAATCTTACCGGCATTATATGCAGCATATAGACCACAGATACCTAATTTGTCAGTAACTGCTCCATAGCTATCATATACATTGGTTCCGGTAACCATAAGCTTGGCGTCCGCGAAAGTAATATCTTTGATTTCACCAAAGTTCTCACAAGTAATTCCACCAACAACATTTTTACCGGTAACGGTTTTTCCATTAATTGCACAATTACTTATAGTTCCGTTAGCCTTATTTAATCCACAAAGGCCTCCAATATATTCAGTAATACCATTACCATAGTTAGATACCTGACAATTAATGATTGTTCCTTCATTGATTTCGCAAAGGCCACCATTATACAGACCCTTTGTATTAATAAACACAAGGGAGGTATTCCAACAATTATCTATAGTAGTTCTATCAGTTGCTTTACCTATAATTCCTCCAACATACGAATATGTGTATGTCATAGGATTGTCAAGCATATCAGTAGTTCTGTATTGACCATTAGCTAACTTCTGCTCTGATTCGCGAGCGATGGCATTGGTAGCAGTAAGTAAACTTCCGTTTTCTACGTTTCTGATTGTAAGATATGACCGGCCATCATTATAACCAATCACACCGCCTACACCAATCTTACCTGTAATAGCACCAAAAGTAGACTGAGTGCTGTCACTTCCCTGACCGGATATAAGCATACTTCCGGTAGATGCAGTTAACCCACCTGCATAATCTCCCAACAAGCTTGCATTTAAGTCTTCAACAACATCCAGGCGCTTATTCAGTGCATCAGCTTCTGCTATTGATGAATCACTTATGTTTTTGTATTCATCAACAAGCTTCTTCTGGATTATGTAAACTGCGCCTCTATCTGACTCTGCAGCATTCTTGATCCAAGCATCCTGTCCGTCTTCTTCAATCAGCAGATTGTATCCAATCATACCTCCGACAAATTCGTCACCACTAAGTGTTCCCAGGAAATTGTCAGTCTTGAACTGCGACAAAATCTGGATACCGGTAGGGCCTTCCTCGGGGTTCTCCGGATCATCGGGAGTATCAGGTTTAGGTTTTTCTCCAATAGTTCCGTACTGTACATTGTTAAAGAACAGACTCGCCGACATTTCATCCTTAAACTTCTTAGCAGTAGCGTTATCTACAAAATCAACACCACATCTTATTCGAACACTTCCACCCGCAGCAATACTTCCGTTGTAATGGCCGTTATCAGACAAAGCCAGAATATTATTCTCGACTTTTCCCTTCATCGATGTTTCATCCCAAGCCCATGTTGTACCGGTTGGAACTGGTATCTCTACTCTATAGTTCGGCAGTGTGCTCTGTGTAATATTAGTTATTGTATATATGATAATTACTCTTCTGCAATCAGAATTATCATTCTCTAAATCCGCGCTTACACTGAATATTTGTTTGATATCACCATCATATTTTCCAAAATAATTACCTGCATCATTATCACCATTTTCAAAGAAATATACCTTTAATCTCTGGTCCTTAAACTTATTATATTCTGCCTCAGAAGCAAAATTCATACTTGTATAGAATGATGGTGTTGCATTGGCATTTACAACTATCAAACTACGATCATCATTCTTTATAGTATGATTAGCATCAACATATATAGCCCCACTATTATTATTAAATCCAAGCACAGTAGCTCCATTTAAGTCTATACTCCAATATGAAATTGTTCTTCCTGAGTTATTATAAATTTTAAAAGAACCTTGAGCTACATAAACACCATTCGATTGATAGCAATGACCTGCTTCAAACATTGCATATACATCACCTAAATTTGTCTGCATGGCAGCTTCTTCATAAGTGTCCGCAAAACCATTATCATCCTCATCTATACTTATTCCATAGGTATTAACAATATTTCCACCAATACTTCCACCTACGAAATAGCTTCCGTTTACATAATTCGGATTAGATGATATCAATCGACTCTCTTTGGTTTCCATATCCATCAAAAGGTCAATTGAAGCATTAAGTCCGACATAGCCTCCTACGAAGCAGCTGCCGGTATCGCCGGTTACATATCCTCCGCTAACGGTATAGTTTTCAATAATAGACTTCTCGTCATTGTATCCAACAACACCACCTACATAGTTGTGTCCCTTTACATATGTTACTGTACGGAAAACAGACCCAGAACCTGCATCAGCAGAATCTGCGCCTTTGACGCTACTATCAATATTATTTGCGGCAATCACTCTATCGGTATTACCAATGATTCCGTTATTATAACCGGCTATACCGCCTACATAATCACCCGAATAAATCTGTTCAAAATATGTATTGGCAGTATTTGCATCAATTACGTTATTACATCTGTAAATCCAACCGGTATTATATCCGGTTATACCGCCGGCATATTGCTTAACTGCAATAACCACACCCTTGTTAATCCAATTATCGACCTTTACATTAAGGCTTCTCTTGGTATCAGGTACGAGTAATCCAATCAATTTTTCAGGATCTTTGCTTCCTTCAGCCGAAATATTATTATTTGCAGAATCAGTATCCTTAACCCCTGAGTTGCATCCAACAATACCACCTACATACTCATTACCGATTACATGATTGTAGTTAGCACCCTGAGTAGAGGTATCAGATCCCTTAATTCCACTAGATGGTCCGATGTTAAATCCAACAATACCACCTACATATTTATCTCCAAAAATAAATCCTTCACTGCCATTATTAGAAGTTGTAATACAATTGTTAATGGTACCAAAATAATTGTAGCCGACAATACCGCCTACATAAGTTCCTTTAAGCTTATCGGCAAGCTTAGTATCATCTCCAAGAATTGCAAACAACTTAGCAGTGTCATATTTAGGAGCACTGGTACACTCTTCAATCTTAATCTTTTCAGGAGCAGAAGAATTACGATTGTAGCAATATCCTACAATTCCGCCTATGTATCTAGGCGAATTAGTATTAACACCAGAATCACCATCAGCTACATAAATTCCCTGTAACTCATTACCCTTTACACCATTAACCGCTCCGTAATTCTCACAGTTAATGATGATTACAGTCACATCTTTTTTACCTGTAACAACATCTGTTATCTGCTGCTTCTTGTGCTTATACTGTCCATAGTGATGGCCATTGTTACCACTGTTTCCACCACCATTGCCGTTGCCATTACCATTACCATTACCGTTGCCGTTTCCATTTCCGTTACCGTTGCCGTTTCCATTACCATTATGACCGTTTCCATTGCCGGCATTGTTGGGATCACTATTCTGGTTATCATCAGTCGATACTGCTAATTCCTCATATCCGCGAAGATCAGTAAAATCGATATTGGTAAAGTCATTTCTGACCATACCTACGATACCGCCAACAGCATTGGTTCCCTCAACTGTTGCGCAATTTATCAGCCCTGTCAGCTGCACTTCATCATCAGTCGGCATCTGGAAACCAATAATTCCGCCAACATTTTTTCTACCCTGAATTACACTTAAGTCATCGGTATTATTTGTCTTTAATGAGCTAACACTACCCGCATTAATTCCTGCAAATCCACCAATATATTCATTGCCGGATACCAGTACCTTATCTAATTCAATATTTTCAAGAGCACCATAGTTAACAGTTACTAATCCAACCGGTCTCATTGAATACATCTGTGAAGCAGCTCTGGTATTTGAACTTGACTTGGTATATATACCATACAAAGCATT